>NZ_JBELAU010000002.1:0-441495 GCF_040253585.1 Emticicia sp. W12TSBA100-4 | reverse complement strand
GCGTTTAGACTAAACCGTACCGCCGATGCTACTGACAAAACGTTTCGCCGTTCAAACAAGGAAGTGTAGAGTAAACTACGAGCATTTTATTTAGTTTTATCCACATTGATTATAAAACATAAACCCCGCAGATAAATCCGTAGGGTTTATAATTGAATGAATCTAAAGGTTGTTTTAACAGATAGAAAGTATTTTATGAGATTTTCCTCTAAACTCAAAAGTTTCTTCTACTGATTTACCTAAAATAATTTGTCCAATTGGGGCTTCTTGTGAAATCACCATAAATTTTATTCCATTTAGCTCAATTATTCCAGCCCCGATTGATACAAAAAAATAGCCCATCGTAGTTTCTACTAATGCTCCAAAAGTCACTTTTGTAAAAAGAGTCTCGATGTCAATTTTATCCAAAGAAAGGCGTTCTTGACGTGCCTGTTCGTACATTCTGCCGTTCATTTCTCGGTCGAGTTGCCCCATTGCTCGGGCTGTCTCGTATTTATCTCCTGCCGAACTTTTTCCTTCTTCGTTGGCCGAGTTTTTAGCCGCTTCCATTGCTTCAAAAGAAGTTTGCATACGACTTTCAATTATTGCCTTTACTTTTTCTAATAATTTTTGCTTCATGTACTAATTTATTCTAATTTCAATGATGATATATTATTGAAATGAAGGTTTATCATTCAAGATTTTATTTATTCCTCCAGTCAGATTCAAAAGATTGTCGTAGCCATATTGCTCTTGAAGAATTTTTATAGCTTTCTGACTTCGAAAACCACTTTGGCAATGCACAACTACAGTTTTATCTCGACTAATTTTTGGTAAATATTTCTCTAATTCAGATAATGGCATTAATTCTCCGCCAATGTTTCGGGCTTCGTATTCGTGCTTTTCTCTTACATCAATTAGTTGGTAATCGCCTAATGAGTTTAATCTTTCAAACGCTATATCATTCGCTGATTTTAAACCACAAAACGCCTCATAGTCAATTAGTTGACTGATTTTTGGAGTGTCAGGCATTTTAGGGATTTTAATAGTTCTGCTTTGCATTGAAAGCGTATCAAGTACTAATAGTTTACCCGAAAGCGGTTCGCCAATACTGGTCAAAACCTTTATAGCTTCGAGTGCTTGCATTGAACCAATAATTCCTGGTAAAACGCCCAAAACACCAGCTTCGGCACAGTTTGGTGCTTGTTCGGGTGGTGGTGGAGTTGGAAATAAATCTCGATAAGTAGCTGAATTTTGATGATTAAAAACTGCAACTTGCCCCTCAAAACGATGAATAGCTCCGTAAACGAATGGTTTATCAAGAATCACGCAAGCGTCATTTACCAAATACCGAGTCGGGAAATTATCTGTTCCATCAATTACAATGTCATAATCTTTGATGATTTCTAAAGCATTGTTGGCACTTAGTTGAGTGGGGTATTGATTAAACATAACTAAGGGATTTAGAGCCGCAAGACGTTTGATAGTTTCTCCGATTTTCTCTTCTCCGACTGCTGAAGAACTATATAAAATTTGCCTTTGAAGATTACTAATATCAATTTTGTCGTTTTCAACGATTCCAATCGTACCAACACCTGCCGCAGTTAAATACAACAAAACAGGACTACCGAGTCCACCGCAACCAATCACCAAAACCTTTGATTTTTTTAGTTTTTCTTGTCCTGCCAAGCCAAATTCTGGCATTAGCATTTGTCGATTATATCTTTGTAATTCTTCGGGCGTGAGCATAATATTTCAGGAACAATAAAGAAGCGATTTCTTAAAATATGTTAAATAATTACGTTGAAAGCAAACAATAAATGGTTTTACACCGTAAATACGTAATTATTACGTAGTTTTTTTATAGAAATACTAATTTTTAGACTAAAAGTACGTTTATTTGTTATTTATAAAAAGTCAATTAAAAATAAGTATCTCAATAAAAAATGAAAAGAACATTTATTGCTTTCGCAACTGCTATTCTACTATCACAATTTTCGTTTGCACAAAGCACAAAAACACCAGCTCCGAAAGCTAAATCACCTGCTGCAAAACCTACCACCACAACAAAAAACGTTGTAGTTGCCACCCAAACTTCAGATGGTATGAAGAATGGTGTTGATTCGATTAGCTACGCTATCGGAATGAATATCGCTGGTAATTTAAAACAACAAAATCTGAAAGTTAATTCAGCAATGATGGCAAAAGCCATTGACCAAATATTGAATGGACAAACAACTTGGATGGACCCAAATGCTGCGAATGCTTATATTCAAGGGTATTTTCAGAACGAATCCATGAAAAAAGGTGCTGCTAATAAGGCGATTGGCGATAAGTTTTTGGCCGAAAACAAAACCAAAGCGGGCGTTGTTACTTTGCCGAGTGGCTTGCAGTACTCAGTCATGAAAGAGGGGAATGGAGCAAAACCAGCTTCTTCGGATAAAGTAAAAGTACATTATCACGGAACTTTGATTGATGGAAGCGTTTTTGATAGTTCAGTAGAGCGTGGACAACCAGCCGAATTTGGCGTAACTCAAGTAATTCAAGGTTGGGTAGAAGCTCTTCAGTTAATGCCAGTTGGTTCAAAATGGAAATTGTTTATTCCTTCAAATTTGGCTTATGGACCACAAGGTCCACCAAGCATCGGCCCGAATCAGGTTTTGATTTTTGAAGTAGAATTGCTTGATATTGTTAAATAAATTAAAAAATTAAACTCCTCTTTAGGGGCTGGGGGTGGTCATGTTACAAATTATGAAAAGAATCATCGTTCTACTAACCTTAACTGGTCTTTTTGGCTGCTTTGAAAATAAAGCCCAAAATTCGTCGTCGCCAACGTATGGTTACAACGATTTGAAACCAACTCGCACACAAGAGCAAGTTGAGCAGTTTGCAACCCAGTTTTTGAGCTATCATCACTACCAAAAGTTTAAGCTCGACGATGATTTTTCGGCAAAAGTTTGGGATAATTTCTTGAAAGATGTTGATGGTGGACATTCATACTTTCTTGAAAGTGACATCAAATCTTTTGAAAAATACCGTGATGGCATTGATGAAGATTTATTGGAAGGAGATTTAACCGCTCCGTTCGAGGTTTTCAATCTTTACCGCAAACGCTACAAAGAACGTCACGAGTTTATTATGGCTTTGCTTGACAAACCATTTGATTTTACCACAGACGAAAGCTACGAAACTGACCGTGAAAAAACTCCCTGGGCAAAATCAACGGCTGAGTTAGATGATGTTTGGCGTAAGATTGTAAAAAGTCAGGTGCTTGACCTGAAATTAAGTGGAAGTAAAGATTCTGCAACGATAGCAACCCTGAAAGACCGCTATAAGCGTTGGGAAGGGCGTATTGCTAAATGGAGAGCCGATGATGTTTTTCAATCGTTTATGAATGCGTTTTCTGAAACCATCGACCCTCACACAAATTACATGATTCCGAGTACGGCTGCTCAATTTAATATAGAAATGAGCCAGTCGGTAGAAGGAATTGGTGCTTCGTTGAGAAACGAAGGCGATTATGTAATGATTGCAGAGATTATTCCTGGAGGACCATTATTTAAAAGTGGACAAGCAACCAAGAATGATAGAATTGTGGCCGTAGCTCAAGGTGAAAATGGGCAATGGCAAGATATTGTAGGTTGGCTAACAGATGATGCTGTAAAGCTAATTAGGGGCACAAAAGGAACAGTTGTACGTGTAAGACTCCTACCGGGCGATGCACCTGCGGGTTCACCTACAAAAGAGCTACGTTTGGTTCGTGAAAAAGTAAAACTCGAAGAAGCAGTTGCCAAAGGCGAAGTTGTACCGATGAAAAAAGATGGTAAAGACTATAAACTGGGTGTAATTGATATTCCGATGTTCTATCGTGATTTTGAAGATGCTCGCCGTGGCGGTGATTTTCAGAGTACAACCAAAGATGTTAAGCGTTTCTTGAATGATTTCAAAGCCAAAGGTGTAGATGGGGTTGTGATTGACCTTCGTAATAACGGTGGTGGGTCGCTGACTGAAGCAATTAATCTTACGGGTTTATTCATTACAAAAGGCCCAGTTGTACAACGCCGTGATAATAATGGAAGTGTTGATGTTGAAAGCGACACTGACCCTGAATTGGTTTATAATGGCCCATTGGTTATTCTTCAAAACCGTTTTAGTGCTTCGGCATCAGAGATTTTTGCGGGAGCTATTCAAGATTATAAGCGTGGAGTAATTGTTGGCGAACAATCTTTTGGAAAAGGAACCGTGCAGCAATTAGTTGATTTAGACCAGTTCTTGCTTGCACCTCGTACGGCATCTACTGATAAAAAACCAGCGGTAGGTTTCGACCAAAAAGAAAAATACGGACAATTGAAATTGACAACTGAGAAGTTTTACCGCATCACAGGAAATAGCACGCAACGCAAAGGAGTTTCGGCTGATATTTTATTACCAACACCTTTCGACCCAGAGGAAATGGGAGAAAGTTCTCAACCAAGTGCATTGCCGTATGACCAAGTAAAAACTTCTGATTACGAGAAAACAACTGTTATCAACGAGAAAATATTGGCCAAATTGCAAGAAAAATACCAAGCTCGTTTGAAATCAGACCAAGAGTTGAAGCAATTAACCGATGATTTGGCCGAGTATCGTAAGATAAAAGATATTACGGTTATTTCATTGAATGAAGCTAAACGCAAGCAAGAGCGTGATGAAAACGAAAAACGCAGAAAAGCTGTAAATAAATTAAGCTCTGGCGAAAAGGATGAAAAAGAAAAAGATATTATCTTGACCGAAAGTGAGCGTATTCTCTGCGATTTAATTTCATCATCACAGAAATAATAGTCAACTATTTTTTATAATGAAACCCCCAGATGAGCCAATCAACTGGGGGTTTCTTATTTTTTTAAGCTTAAATTGTTTTCTTTTATTGGTATTTCATAACTTTGTATATAACCTATGATGAAATTCGATGACAACTGATACTTATACACAAACGTCGATGTTTGATTTGTGGCGTCAGAATCATTATTTATACAAAGATAAATATACTTCGCACCAGACGTCGTACATCGAGAATCTGTTGCCCGAAATTGCCGTTCAGCTAAATGTTTATGATATTATAGACATTCTTCAACGTCGATTTGGCAATGATATTATCCAAAGAGCTTTAGACCCCAGTCGTGGTATCGAAAGCCCCGTAAGCTATCACCAAGATAGCCAATGGCTGAAAAAATCAAACATGGTGGGCATTAATGTTCGTACTATTGGGAATTTTTTCAATGTCGTCAAATACGCACTCACGATTCCAAAATCACAAGATTCGATACATTTATTGCCTATTTGGGAGCCAGGAGTAGTTGGCAGCCTCTATGGCATGACAACTTTCAATATCAACCCTGAGTTTTACAGTCAAGAATTGGCTACTGCTATTCCGTCGCTTGATTCGGTCGAGAAACAACTCAAATTTGTGGTGAATATCTTGCACGCAATGGGCAAGAGCGTAGGCATGGACGTGATTCCACACACCGACCGTTTTTCGGAAATGGTCATTGCATATCCTCGTTTTTTTGAGTGGGTACGTAGGGTTGGGGGAAGAATTACGAGCAATTCAGAAACAATTTATAGAGAGGTCGAAGAAATTATTTGGCATTATTTAGTACGTAATGGCACCGCCAACGGAACACCGATTTCTTATTCAAAAAATACGCTGTTTTCGCCCGAAATTCCAATTTTAAGCGATGAACAACGATTGGAAATAATATTCGGTCATAAAAACGATTTTCAAGGCCGTCTTCGTCGCCGCATTGAGTTAATGCACGAACTAATCTATCAAGGCTACGAAACCCTTCCGATGACAATGGCACCGCCGTATCGTGGGCTACACATCAATCCCGAAGAGTTTGTGATTGATGAAAACGGAAACCGTTGGTACACGTATGAATTTGATGAGCCACAGGCAATGTCGAGGGTTTTTGGCCCTTTGGCACGCTATAAGTTTTTTCACTCAAAAGATGATAATGCTAATTGGGTGTTAGATTTTGAGAATCCGAATAAATATGCGTGGGAGTATTTCTGTCAAAAAGTGTATGAATGTCAGAAAACCTACAATTTAGATTTTATGCGGGGCGATATGGCTCACGTTCAACCCCGACCAGATGGTGTGCCAGCCAAACCCGATGAATATTATGACCCACTGATGGCCGTAAAGCATTATGTGCAGAAACAAGGTGTCAAGCATTTTGCATTTTTTGCCGAAACTTTCTTAGTTGACCCTGATTTTATGGGTTATGGCGATGAAAATGACCACTTGGAGGCCATTGATGCCGATTCTACACTCGGAGATTTACAGTCTTCGGTGGTGGGTTCTGCTGAATTTATGCAAAAGTTTGTGAAGTACAATCAATTACTCCGCACTCGTAAATTCGCACCAAATTTTACGGTTATGACAGCCGATAAAGATGACCCTCGTTTCGACGAGTTTTATCGAACTGCCAATTATCTGCGTTTATTTGTTTCGTTGTTTTTGACGGATATGCCGAGTTATGTAGGTTTGGGCTTTGAAACACGCAATATGCACCTCGAAAGAGGCAAAAATGAAGAATATACGAAACTATACGTTTTTGCCATTCGTGATGACAATGACCGAGATAAAGTAACTCATGGGCCATTTATTTGGGGTAAAAATCACTATCAGTTTCATTTGTTTCAGCAAATGCACCAATTGGCCGAAAATATTTGGGAGGAAATCAAAGGCCGTTCGGTGAAATGGCTTTTAGAGCCAACCGAAGAGCAAAAATTAATGGTTTGGACGCTTCAAGATAATCCAAAATACGTTTTTGTGGTAAACTTCGACCCATATAATGGTATTGACGAAAATCTTTTGCGAGAAAAGACCTTTAATCATCCACTCAACCAAATCTTTACGACTGGGCATTATAGCCAGCAGCATGAGTGCAGGGTTTATCGTTTGGACGATTGATAGAATATTAATAAATCACACAAAAGTCTCATACCTACCCAATAGGTATGAGACTTTAATTATACTACGACTATGGATTTCGGAAAACTCAAAGATATTTCAGATGTAGATTTTACACTTCCGCCAGATAATCCATTAACTGCACAAACCCTGGCGGCAGTATCTCCGAAAGTTTCTCATCCCGATTTATATTTTGGTCCACCTATTTGGGCAAATAAAAGCTGGGCGGGCAAGATTTACCCATCCAATGCCAAGGATAAAGATTTTTTACATTACTATACTCGTCAGTTTAACACCATCGAACTGAATGTAACGCATTACCAGATTCCAACCGAAGAAACTATTATTCGTTGGAAAGAATCGGCCGCTGATGGTTTTAAGTTTTGCCCGAAATTTCCGCAAGTAATTAGTCACGACCGCCAATTGATTGGTACAGAATTTCTTACCGAACAATTCTGCACGGCGGTTTTGGGCCTGGAGGAACATTTGGGAATGACTTTTTTGCAACTTTCACCGATGTTCGACCCACGAAGGCTGAAAAGTTTAGAAAATTACTTAAAATCTTTACCGCCAAATTTTCCTGTTTCAGTTGAGTTTCGTCATTCTGATTGGTTTAAAGATGCCAAAGTTTGGGCAAATACCTGTGCAATGCTCACCGAAATGAAAGTTGGAACGGTGATTTCGGATGTAGCTGGCCGAAGAGACGTACTTCACGCCACACTTACTACGCCAAAACTTACGCTTCGGTTTGTAGGCAACGAGCTTCACCCGACAGATTACACTCGTATCAATGCGTGGTGTGAACGTATAAAAACTTGGCTCGATATGGGTTTAGAAAGTGCTTATATTTTTGTGCATTGTGGCGATAACGAATTTGCTCCCGAACTCACAAAATATTGGATAAATAAGATTAATGCGAAAACAGGCCTAAATCTGCAAGAACCTAAAATAATTCCACAAGTTGTGCAGGGTAGTTTGTTCTGAAAAAAATGTTGCATTATATTGTTCAAGTCCATAAATTGCACGAAAATCCGTAAATGTATCCACTTAACAACAAAGATTTTTTTTCCTGACAAATTTAGCGAACAAAATAAGCCCGACGTTTCGTTGGGTTTTATTTTTTAGCACGATTTTAAAAGATTGATAAGACTGACAGGATTAAAATTGGTCGTCTTAATTTTATAAAAATTAGTTTTAGAAGAATAAGACAAAAAATACATTCATTCAATAATTTACTCATTCAAAATTGATTATAATGCAAGCGATATTAGTTTACTGTGGAGCAAATCCTGGAACAAAACCTATCTATAAAGAAACTGCCGAGAAACTGGGCAAAGTTTTAGCCGAAAACAATATCCGTCTTATCTACGGCGGAGGAAGTGTTGGATTGATGGGAATTGTGGCTGACTCGGTTTTAGCAAATAATGGACAAGTTACGGGTATTATTCCGCATTTTTTAGACCGTATGGAAGTTGGACATAAAAGCCTACCCGAAATGCACAAGGTAGAAACCATGCACGAACGTAAGGCTTTGATGGAAAAGCTCTGTGATGGCATTATTACATTGCCTGGAGGCTATGGTAGCATGGACGAACTTTTCGAGATTTTGTCATGGTCGCAGTTGGGACTTCACCAAAAGCCAGTGGGTTTGCTTAATGTTAATGGTTTTTATGACCACCTCTTAAAGCAATTAGATGTAATGGTTGAAGAGGGATTCTTGAAAGCCGAAAATCGTGCATTGGTGCTTGTGGCTGATACTATTGAAGAATTAATGGAGAAAATGTCGAGTTTTAAAGCATCTTATCACGAAAAATGGTTGAATAGAGAGCAGATTTAATAAGGCAAATTGCTTTTAGTTTATCTTTGTGAAAACTTATTATTGAAAACCATGTCTATTGCCGAATTATATCAAAAATTTAAAGCCAGCAACGGAATTTCGACCGATACTCGTAAAATCAACGAAGGAGTAATGTTTTTTGCTCTGAAAGGTGATAAATTCAATGCCAACTCTTTTGCCCACGAAGCCCTTAGCAAAGGTGCAAAATACGTGGTAATTGACGAAGCCGAATATGCTACCGACAAACGTTGTATTTTGGTTGGCGATGTGCTTTATACACTTCAAAAATTGGCCAATTACCACCGTCAGCAACTCAGTATTCCGTTTGTGGGCATGACAGGCTCAAACGGAAAAACCACCTCAAAAGAATTAGTTGCGGCGGTTTTATCAAAGAAATTTAAGACTTATTTTACTAAAGGAAATCTCAATAATCATATCGGTGTGCCGCTTACATTGCTCGGAATTGACGAAAGCTACAAAATTGCAGTAATCGAAATGGGAGCAAATCACCAAGGCGAAATCAGAGATTTATCTAATATTTGCGAACCTACGCATGGCTTCATTACGAATGTCGGAAAAGCTCACTTAGAAGGTTTTGGTGGCGTTGAAGGGGTGAAAAAAGGCAAAGGAGAGTTGTATGATTTTTTAGCAAAATCAGGCGGAACAGTTTTCGTAAGTGCCAAAAGTACAGCATTGCTCGAAATGGCCGCTCAGCGGAGATTTAAAGAAAGACTCGACTATTTGGCTGATGATGAGGTTGTTATGTTGCAAGATTCGCCAGTGGTTACATTCTTGGCGAATGGTAATCAATACGAAACGCATTTACCAGGCTCATATAATTTTGAAAATATTGCTGCCGCTTTAGCCATTGGAAAATACTTTGGTGTTTCGGCTGAGTTAGCCAATGAGGCTGTTTCGGAGTATAATCCTGACAATAATCGCTCGCAAATTGTTGAGAAAGGTACAAATAGTATTTTGCTTGATGCCTATAATGCCAATCCTTCATCAATGTCAGCTTCGATTCAGAATTTTATCAATCTTAAAACCAATAAAAAGAAAGTCGTAATTTTGGGCGATATGTTCGAACTGGGAGAAGAAGGCCCTGCGGAACACCGTCTGATTGGTGAGTTAGTAGCCAAAGGAAACTTTGATTTGGTAGTTTTATTCGGCGAATTAATGACAAATGCCCTTGAGTTTTTACCGAATGCTTTTTATTTCTCTGATAAGTTTTCGCTGCATAACTGGCTGATTGATAAGCAATTAAAAGACTCTTATATCTTAATAAAAGGTTCGAGAGGAGTTAGTTTGGAGACCGTTGTGCAATTTTTGTAGCAATCAAAATATATTGAGAGGGGATATTTTAACAGAATATCCTCTTTTTTATGTCTTATGATTTTTTCTGAAACGTTACGCACAAATGTTTATGCAAAAGCAAAGTTTGGTTTGTATTAAGAGCGTGCTGCTCTTTAATGATTGCTTTTTCTACTGAATTTGACGTTTTTCGTGTCATACGCTTGAGCGTGCGAAACGAACGAAGATGAAAAAAAATGCCTAAAAATAGATACGAAATCAAAGAACTTACGCTTAGTTGGTTAGCATGAACTTTTTGTAATTTTAAGCCAGCCAAACCAGCCAACGTTCGTAGGCGTTGGGCTGTACATAAATAAACCCGTCCGTTATAAACATGGCTATCATCGTAGCCGATTACGCTTGCTTCGTTCGATAAGAACATATTGCTTCGCTCAGCTTCTACCCACAAATTTCCGAGTCGGCCATTTAAGCTACTGTTGTTAGGCTTAGTTACGATTAAGATACCGTTGGGTTTGAGTATTCTTGAAAGTTCTTGTAGCAACGACGTTTGATTCGGAATATGTTCGATGGTTTCCATCAAAAGTACATAATCGGCCGAGTTTGCTTCAATGGGTAACTTTTGGTTCAAATCAATCGGCAAACAAGTCAACGAATCGCTCTTGAAAATATCGGGATACATATCAAAAGCTTTTACGACGGCACCAGCATTGTGCCATAAATTAGCTACGTAGCCCGAACCCGCCGAAACATCAATCACAGTTTTTCCTTTCACATCATTTTCTTCAACAAAACGATGAATAAACTCCAAAGCAGCCCCTTTTGAATGTGGTACTTGTTTGATTTGTGATTTATATTTCGACATTAAAACGCTTATAACTTGTTGATTATAGATTATTTTTCTGTTGACCGTCGTCTATTGACTGTGGACTAACCAATATCAATAGGTTTTGATTTAAACTTAACTTTCCAGCGGTCGATTTGTTTTTTCAAACGAAGCGTAAAGTTTTCTTCGGGGTCGGGTAGTTTCCCTAAAAACTTTGTTCCGATTTTCAGGTAATTCTTGAAAAATGTATTGCTACTCATGCCCCACTTCAAGATAAACTCTGTTCGGCCATCGTTGCGTTTTACACGTCCTGTACTTCGACTGGCAAAATGATAAACCCTGCTTTTGCCCAAACCTTTGTAGTATCTTACACCATAATGCCAGAGTTTTATCATAAAATCGGGGTCGCTGTACATTCCTGGAAAAAACTCAACACTCAAGCCCCCAACTGCCCGATAAACAAACGTTGGTAAAACCATCGGATACCATTGACTACCATTCCAATCTTCTTTTGGGTAAGTGGCATATTCTGCTAAAAATTTCTCTTCATCAAATTCCGAAGGGTGAGTACCGTAGTTTTTGTCGGCTATTACGCAGGCATTTCCTTTATCGAATCCCTCAATCATTGTTCCGCTGATGCACCATTTGTCATCTTTTTGTTTGGCTATTTCTTCAAACAAATAAAAATCCCAATCGGGGCATAGATACATATCATCATCAATAAAAACCAAGTATTCGGCAGTAGCAAGGTGCGAAGCGGCGTTGAAACCATAACAAACACCCGAATTTTGCGAACTTTTTGTGTAGCTAATACCGCCTTGGGCAACTACCCAATCTTCCGACCCATCGTTGCCTTCATTTACGTGAACAATAATTTGGTGTTTATATCGACTATTTTTCTTAATACTATTGACCACACATTTCAAATAGTCAATATTATTCCACGATGGAATGAGTATAGAAAAAACAGGAGAGTAGTCTAAGGCTACTTTTTTATGAATAAAATCCACTTACAATAATTGATAATTGATAATGAAAAATGGAGAAGTATTAGGTGATAAAAAATTTGGAAAAGTAGAATTGATGATTAGCTATTCATAATTATCAATTCTACATTCTCAATTAAAGATATCACCATCCTTTGCGTAAAACGTAGGCAATATACGCAACATCTTCTTCGGTAACTTTGGCATGAAGAGGTAATACTAAATATCGTTCTTCGATAGCATCCATCTTGGGAAATTTACCTTCAGTACGACCACCAAAAATTGTGTATTTATCATTACGATAATGTACTTGTCCCGATTCTATACCGTGTTCACGGAGATGTTTCATTAGCTTTTCACGGTCGTCAACTTCGGCGGTCAGTAGCCATGCTGCATGTTCACGGTCAGAGTATTCACTTCCAATTACTCGGATTCCTTTAATATCTTTCAATAAATCGCAGTAAAGACGGTAGAGGTTCTGACGATGAGCTAAATGTTCATCAAACTCATCAATTGCTGCAAGTCCAATGCTTGCTGCAATATCAGTCATTTGGTATTTAAAGCCAACTTCCGTAATATCGTTTTCCCAAATACCTTTTTGCTTACTACTACGGTCGATACCGAACCAACGCAAACGTTTGGCTTTCTCCACCAAAGATTTATCTTTTACTACCAACATTCCGCCATCACCTGTGGTAATATGCTTGATTGCCTGAAACGAAAACATCGTAAAATCACTTTGGCTACCAATATATTCGCCCTTATATTTTGCACCAACGGCGTGAGCGGCATCTTCGATGATAGCGATATTGTGCTTACGGCCAAGTTCCCAAAGTTCGTCCATATCACATGGCAAACCTCCGTAATGAACACAAACAATAGCTTTGGTTTTTGGTGTAATGAGTTCAGCTACGTGTTTTACATCGATATTTAGGTTGGCATCAATATCAGCAAAAACAATTTTTACTCCCATGTACAAAAACGGGATGTTGGTAGCGGTGCAAGTAAAAACTGGGGCAATTACCTCATCGCCTTCTTTGAGGCCAGCCAGTAAATACGACAAATGTAGGGCGTCAGTTCCCGAACCAACCGCAAGGCTTTTGCAAGGAGCGGTAAATTTCTGCTCGAAGCGTTGTTCAAACTCATCGACTCTTGGACCTTGACCAATCCAACGAGTATTCAGAACTTCGCTGACATTTAGAGCAGCTTTAGCTGGAATATTGGGGTGAAATAGAACGATACCGTCATTTGTATCCATGACAGGAAACTCGTTCATGGGCTTTTCAGCAGTCATAAACAATAGTACGTTTTAGGTTAGATTGACCAGGTTGAGCTGGAAATTATATTATACACGTTTAAAAAAATCATGGTGGCTTTTGAAGCAGACATGATAGTGAACAAAATTAATATTATATATTTTAATATTCTACAAAAAAAGGATTTTTATCATAAATTTTAATCTTTTAATCTATACATTTAATGGATTAGTATGCTATTTTATGAGAACTAAAATGCTAAATTATAGTATTTATGATTAAAGGATAAAGAGTGGAATAATCGTTTTTTCAGAATAAATGGGCTAAATAATAGACATTTATAATCAAGATTCTGGTTTATGAAATAAGGTTGGAAGGATTCCGAAACATTAGTTTTTGTGAAGTATCGACAGATAAATATTTCAATAAAATCATATTTATTGTCCGTACCTTTGTATTATGGATATTCATCAACAACATTCGCAAATATTGACCAATCTTGGCATTGAGAAATTAAATTCGATGCAAGTTTCGGCACAGAAAGCCATCACTGCCCGCAATAGTGATACGCTTTTACTTGCTCCAACGGGTTCGGGAAAAACTTTGGGTTTTTTATTGCCTGTTTGGCAATTACTCAAAACGGACCAAACAAAAGTGCAATGTTTGATATTGGCACCGTCTCGTGAATTGGCGATGCAGATTGAGCAGGTTTGGAAGAAAATGTCAACGGGGTTTAAGGTAAATGTGTGCTATGGTGGCCACCCGATGGCTACCGAAATACAAAACTTATCGACCCCGCCAGCTTTATTAATTGGTACTCCTGGCCGAATTGTAGACCACATTACTCGCAATACTTTTGCACTTGATGGCATCACAACCTTGGTGCTTGATGAATTTGATAAATCGCTGGATTTGGGTTTTCATGACCAAATGTCTTTTATTATCGGAAATTTGCCGAATCTTAATAAAAGAGTTTTGGTTTCGGCAACGGCAGGAATCGAAATTCCCGAGTTTACGGGTTTGACAACGCCCCAAGTTTTAGATTTTTTACCAGAAAAAAATACCGAAAATGAGCAACTAACTATGAAGTTGGTGATTTCGGACGAAAAAGATAAACTTGATACAATTTTCGATTTGGTTTGTTCGCTCAATTCGGAAGCGGCTTTGATTTTCTGTAATCATCGAGATGCAGCCGAGCGAACAAGCGAGTTTCTGAATCAAAAAGGTATTGTTGCTACATTTTATCACGGTGGAATGGAGCAAGATGCCCGTGAACGTGCCTTGATTCGATTCAGAAATGGCAGTGTAAATTATTTGCTCACGACCGATTTGGCGGCTCGTGGTCTGGATATTCCCGAAATGAAGCATGTTATTCATTATCATTTGCCGCTACAAGCACACGAATTTGTACATCGTAACGGTCGCACGGCACGTATGCACGCTTCGGGAACTTCGTATCTGATTTTTAGTAGAGATGAAGAACGCCCAGCTTATGTTGATAAAAACTTGGAGGAATTAGTGCTTTCAAAACGTTATCCGTTGCCGCAGCTTCCTGATTATCAAACACTTTATATTAGTGGAGGAAAGAAAAACAAGCTCAATAAAATTGATATTGTAGGATTTTTATCACAAAAAGGCCAACTCGAAAAAGGCGATTTAGGACTTATCGAAGTGAAAGATTTTACATCGTTTGCAGCCGTGAAACGTTCAAAAATAAAAACACTTTTACAGCTTATCCGAGAAGAAAAAATGAAAGGCAAGAAATATAAAATTGAAATTGCGAGGTGATTTTTTAGTAGTCCACAGCCAATGGACTACAGCCAACGATAGTGTTGGTAATTACTCAGTCTGCATTTTCAGAAATAAAAAACGGTCAAGACTTTATTGTCTTGACCGTTTTTTATCATCATAAGGCGAAGCTTTGCCTACTGTCGACTATTGACCGTGGACTGTTGATTAATTAATTTCTTCTACCTCTACCACCTTCACCTCTTTGAGTATCTCCATTTTGACGACTTTCGTTTGATGGTATTGAGCGTTCGCTACGGCTTGGTGCTTGGCTTGCTTCTCCTCCACGACTTCTGCGTTCGTTGCCAGTAGAAGCATCTCTGCTTGGGTTTGGCGTGTTGCGTTCGCTACGACTGTTGTCCATTCCACTTCCTCTACCATAATTGTCTGAACGACTTTCTGTACTTGAACGGCTCGGGAAATCATTGCTTCTTGAAGGACGCTCTGATGTTGAAGGAGTTGGAAAATTATTGCGACTATTTTCGATTCCGCCTCTTGAACTTCTGTCGTTATCATTGCGTGTGTCATAGCTTCCTCTCGAACTTCTTTCATTATCATTGCGAGGGTTGTTATTTTCTCTCGAACCTCTTTCAGTATCATTACGGCGGTTATTGTCGTAACCTCTTGAGTTTCTATCATTATCGTTGCGTGAAGTACGGTTATCGTAATGACCATTAGAACCATTGGTACGGTAACGACTACGCTCACTGTAATACTCACGACCAACACGGTTACGGTCATTTCTGTACCAACCATTGTAGTTTGGACGAGGGACATAACCTAAACGGATAGTTCCAAAACCACGGCGGTCGAAGCGATAAAAATCAAATCCTCCGTGATAATACCAACGAGGATAGCCACGAAGGTCATTCCAAGCTATATCAAATCCATAGAATCTACGGTCGAAGTCATACAATTCGATACCTACTTGGCGGTTGAGGTAGGCCACATCGTCCCAGATTTCTTGTTGTTCCCAACGGTTAAAGATACCATCTGCGAGATAAGCATATTCTTTACGCTCCACATCTTCTAAGCGACGATACAAACGATTGGCTTCATTACGAGTGATGAGCCCATTCTGAATACCATTGCTGATACGCACTCTAATATCCCAGTGCCAGTCGAACTCGTCATCATAATAATAGCGGTCATCATCATAGCCATTACCATAGTTATCATAGACACCACCGTATTGTGCATTTGCCGAAAAAATAGTTGTAAAAACCATGATTGCAGCTATTATGAAATTTCTCATTGTCTTAAATATTATTGTTAATTTATACTTTAGATGCAGAAAGGTATCAAAAGGTTTGCTGCTGATTTGTTAATTGATTGTTAATGAGCTTTTTTCTGTCGTAAGTAATTGATAGTTAGTTTATTAAATAAATTTATTAAAGATTTTTTTGTTCAGATGTAGGACAAGTTTTCAACTTGTCTTTACGATAAAATTTGTTTTTAACTCAAGCTATTTGAAAGTCGAAAAACCTGCCTTACTTTTAATCTTATTTACAATTTTGTGTATGTTTGTTAAACCATTTTCATCACTCAAACGCATAAGCCTTTTTTATGAAATCTTTCTGTTTACTTTTTTTACTATCTTTTTCAATTTTCGCTCAAAAAACTGTTTCGAGTAAATTTTCGGCTGCCGAAATTGCTCGTTTTCAGCAGCAAGCTAAGCGAGTAAATATCATTCGAGACAATTGGGGGATTCCGCATATTTATGGTAAATCAGATGCTGATGCGGTTTTTGGTTTGCTTTACGCTCAATGTGAAGACGATTTCAAGCGAGTAGAAATGAATTATATCGAAAAACTGGGCAGAATGTCCGAAATTAAAGGCGAAGCAAGTCTATATGATGATTTACAAATAAAACTATTGATTGATACCACCGATGCCATTGCCGATTATAACAAAGCCGAGCCATGGATGAAAAAACTACTCAATGCCTACGCCGATGGTATCAATTTCTACTTATACACGCACCCCAATACAAAACCTGCGTTGCTGACTCGCTTCAAGCCGTGGTATCCACTTTTGTGGACTGATGGAAGTATCGGAGCAATCAGCACAGCAGATATTACAACTGCCGAACTGAAGAATTTTTATTCGGGCGATAAAGTTACTTACATCGCCGAACCCAAAGACCCCGAAAATCAAACTGGCTCGAATGGCTTTGCTTTTTCGCCCAAAATTACGGCTTCTGGCAATGCCATTTTGTATATAAATCCGCATGTAACGTTTTATTTCAGACCCGAAGTACAAGTTTCGAGCGAAGAAGGCTTGAATGCTTACGGTGCTGTAACTTGGGGGCAAATGTTTGTTTATCAGGGGTTTAACGATTATTGTGGGTGGATGCACACCTCGTGTAATGTCGATGTGGCCGATGTATATGCCGAGAAAATTACAAAAAAAGGTGATAAGTATTTTTATGAATATGATAAGCAATTAAAGCCAGTTACCGAGAAAAAAATAAGTATCAGTTACAAAGATGGCGATGGTCTGAAAACCAAAATTTTCACGACTTATGCTACGCATCACGGCCCGATTATGGCGAAACGTAACGACCAATGGATTAGCCTAAAATCGTATAATCGCTCAATGACGAGTTTGATTCAAAGTTGGAAACGCACCAAAGCCAAAGGCTTTGAAGATTACAAAAAAACTATGGATTTGCGAGCGAATACTTCAAACAGTACCGTCTTTGCCGATAATAAAGGAAATATTGCATATTGGCACGGAAATTTTGTGCCTGTGCGAGATCGCAAACTTAATTGGGCAAAGGTAATTGACGGAAGTACGTCAGCCACCGAATGGAAAGGCTTGCATACAGTTGATGAAACCGTTCATGTCTACAATCCAGTGAATGGTTGGTTGCAAAATTGTAATTCTACACCCTTTTCGGCGGCGGGGGTGATGAGTCCGAAGAAAGCAGATTTTCCGCCATATATGGCACCCGATGGCGAGAATTTTAGAGGTGTAAATGCCGTGAAGGTTTTGGATAAAGAAAAAAGTTATACGATTGATAAAGTGATTGCGGCAGGTTATGATACAAATTTGGCGGCTTTTGAGGTCTTGATTCCATCGTTGATTAATGTTTTCGAGAAAAACGTAAAACCTACCGATTCGCTTTATGTAGCTTTGAGCGAGCCAATTGCTGAGTTGAAAAAATGGAATTATCATTCGTCAGAAACTTCGGTGGCTACCACTTTGGCGATTGAATGGGCAGGAAAATTGAGTAATACTTTACAAAAATTATACATCGACGAAGGTGAAGACGACCAAGTAGCCAATGTGAAAAGATTTGCGGCATCGGCCACACCTGAGCAAGTTTTACCGCCATTATTAGTCGTAGTAAATGATTTAAAAAAGAAATTTGGCAAATGGCAAATGCCGTGGGGAGAAATCAATCGTTATCAAAGAATTTCGTCAGATATTCAGCAAAAATACGATGATGCACAGCCGAGCGTACCAGTGGGTTTTGCTTCGGCACTTTGGGGAATGTTGCCTTCGTATAATAGCCGTTATTATCCATCTACCCAAAAACGTTACGGAGTAAGTGGTAATAGTTTTATTTGTGCCGTTGAATTTGGCCCAAAAATCAAAGCAAAATCATTGTTGGCAGGTGGCGAGAGTGGAAACCCAGCGTCTAAACATTTCAACGACCAGCTCGAAATGTACACCAAAGGCAAATTTAAAGATGTACTTTTTTACAAAGAAGATGTACTGAAAAATGCCGAACGAACTTATCATCCTGGCGAGTAAATTAAAAATGCTTCAAAACATTAAGAAAATGAAAAATCAAATCGGAACAAAAGAAAACCCAATGGCATTGCAAACGCCACCTCAAACTTCGTCATACACGATGCACGTAGCCGAAAAAGATGGTAAAGAAATTTTGGTTTGTACGGTTGGCTCAACGGTTTTACATTATGATATTCGTTGTATTAATGATTTGCAAGAAATGCTCAAGCAACACGGTGATTGGATGGAACTCGGTTCGGCTGATGAGCAAAAACCAGCCAAAGAAGGTACAGTAGAGGCGTGGGGACGCTCGGAATCGAATCCTGTTGGTGGTTGGTATGGCCTAAAAAAAGGTTTTCGTGGGCGTTTTGGCATGTATGTGCCGCCTTTAATGGAAGCTTTGGGTTTAGTAGAATTAGAGCATAATCCTAAAAATAATCGGATGAGAGCGAAGTAAAGGTGAAATAATATTATTTCCGTTCCTCTGAATTTTTTAAAGGAAGATTTGAAGGAACGGAAATTCTATAAATATACTTTAGTTTTTAATCTTCAATTAAATGTCCACAAAATTGGGCTTTGTTATCTAAAATTTTTCCACCTCTCCGATAGCCCAGTCCGCAGGCTTCGCCTACAAAAAATACACCTGCTTGATAGTGGAACGCCGCCCGAGAATTTCCTGCATTATCTTTCAAAAATTCGGTATATTCTTGAAAAACTGTATTCTGCTCGAAATATTCTCCTTCGGTCGAGGTTTCGGTTGTACCTGATGGCGAAACAATGCGAACATTTGCACCTTCACGCCCAAAAAGTACTTTTTCGACGCAAGTTTTGCCTAAAATCGACTGTGAACGTGTTTCTAAAAGCAGTGGATGATTTGGGTAGAGTTCCCACAAAACCTTCAAAATAGCTTTCGATTGAAAGAGTAAAGTATAAGCAGGATTCAAAATAATCGCTTTTCTATTTTTGCTGATTTCGGTTAAAATCTGAGCCAATTCGGGTTCGTCCCAGCCAATATATTCCCACGGAATGAGTTTAAACCAAAAATCATATTTTATAAAACTACCGTTGCTTGAATTTTGCTTGAAAATGCCTTCGGTTGCCGAAAATTCCACATTTTCGATATAATCAAACGCTACTTCAAAGCCTGCTTCTTTGGCAGCTTCGCCCAAAACTTGCATATTCGTATCGTCCTCGGGAAAATCTTTCATCGTAGAAATCAACAAGGTTTTCTCGAAATTAGGATTTTGACGATGTAATTCTCTAAATTTTTCTACGAAAGTTTCATAGAGAGTATTAAACTGTTTGCTTTCATCCAAACCATTTGCTTTCAACGATGCCCATTGAACAATAGCCGTTTCGGGAATACAAGTGGCCGTATCGGCATTAAATTCTATCAATTTTATTGGTTTTCCATCAATACCGCCACTTAAATCGAAACGACCGTAAATGTGCCAATTGGCATCGTTTTCCCAAGAATATTCTATTAATTCAATTAAGTTTTCAGGAATACCAAGTTCGGCATAACGCTCATTATCAATTACATGTTGAGCGGCGGCAATATACATTTCGTAAAGTTCATTGGCAGCATCGAAATAGTTTTCGGCTTCGTCTTCCGAAACCACCACCATTTCGTTGGTGATGTATGGCAAAGTATCTTCTCCGAGCATCCAATTCCAGCCAATATTGCGGAGTGATGTTTCGGGAGAAATGGTGAGGTTTTTTAATTTCATGTTTATTAGTCCACAGTCGATAGACGACTGTCCACGGTTATTAAATTTTACTGTCTAAAAACTTATACTATTGACTATCGACGATTGACCATAGACTTTTTACGAACTATGACTACTATGGCTCGAACTGTGAAAAAATCCGCTGCGTCCGCCTGTTGGACGAGCCATTGTGGTGCGAGAGTTGCCAATATTTTGATGAATTTGGCTCGACCTATTGAAAGCCCCTGCTGTGGCATAATAAGCCATCATTCCTGTACCACCACCAAAATGATGTCTTCGGCGATGACGAGAAGTATCTGTTTTAGAGCCAGAATTTTGAGCAACTCCATTTATGTCAGGTCGATAACTGGCATAATTAGGACTCACAGTTTTGGCCAGTAAATAGCCCATACCGCCAAACAAAAGAGCATTTGAAAGATTACTACTCTCACCAATAGTTTTGGGATTTGATTTTACTTCACTGTCAATTAAACCTTGCACAACTTTCGGCGAAAGGCTGTCTTTTTTGCCATCAAGGTAACTGACGATGGCTACTGAACTATCAATCGGCACTTCCTTTTCATCGGTAATCTTAAAAACGCCCTTTGAAGTTTCCGAAATATAGGTCTTTACACCTTTGGTATAAACTTCATCGTAGGTATAATCTTCTTCTTCGGAGCTATCGCTGCCGCAACTTTGCAGAGCTGTACTTCCACTCAGAATCGTGAGAGCAATCGTGCTGCCAATGGTAATATCTTTAACTTTTTTGATAAAAGTTTTTTTGCTAATAGGAGTCATTTTTCGATATTGTAAGAGCGGTTTAGTAAATTTATGAATCAAATATTTGGTAAATACTGCAATTAAGAAAGAATCTTGGTAGGAATGGTTGTTTTTCCTTGTAATTTGGTGTTTTTCTTGGACAATTTATGAAACATTTTCTGTTTTTGATATTTTTAATCTTCAGTAAGGTAGTAGCTCAAAACCCTTATGTACAAGTGCTTGGTGTTGCACAGGATGGTGGTTTTCCGCAGGCAAATTGCCAAAAAGAGTGTTGCAAAGCGGTTTTTGAGCAAAAATCCGTACGTAAGTTTGTATCGTGTATTGCGGTGGTTGACCCAATTTCAAAACAAAATTGGTTATTTGATGCCACGCCAGATTTTACGCAACAATTACATTTGCTCAATAATCCCGAGCCCAAAAACTTGGGTATTTTTCTGACTCACGCTCATATTGGGCATTATACGGGTTTGATGTATTTGGGTAGAGAAGCGATGGGAGCAAGCCAAGTGAAGGTTTATGCGATGCCCAAAATGAAAAATTTTATCGAAAAAAATGGCCCGTGGAGTCAGTTAGTAGCTTTGCAAAATATTAATATACAGCTGATTAATGAAGATTCGGTCATTGTTTTAAACGAGCGTATTAGCGTGCAAGCATTTAGAGTGCCGCACCGTGATGAGTTTTCGGAAACGGTGGGTTATAAGATATTTACAGCAAATAAAAGTTTGATATTCATTCCAGATATTGACAAATGGCAAAAATGGAATCGGAGTTTAAAGGAGGTGATAAAATCGGTTGATTATGCGTTTTTGGATGGTACTTTTTATAAAGATGGGGAAATTAATCGCCCGATGAGCGAAGTACCGCATCCATTTGTAACTGAAACTATGGATTTATTGAAAGACCTACCCACCACCGAGAAAGCCAAAGTACATTTTATTCATTTTAATCATACAAACCCCATAATGAACATAAAATCTTTAGAAAATAAAGAAGTGAGGCAAAAAGGCTTTAAAGTCGCTTTTCAGGGGGAGAAAGTGGAGTTGTAAACTGATTACTACCTATAGATATGGACAAAAAACACCGCACATTACTTATTATTATTGCAATTGTAGGCTGGGCTACTATTGGAGGTTTAGGGTGGTATTTCTTTCGGGATTATTCATCAAAACCTCGGAAGATTAAAGGCGTAGCCGAATACGATACCCTCGTTCAGCCAACTCATTATAAAACGATTGCTTCGCAAGCTTTCAAAAATGTAGTACTTGAAACAGATTTAGGCCCAGTACAAATTTATCTTGAGCCGAGCGAAAAACATGCTATTAAGTTTCATCAATCATATTTAAAGTATGTGGATATGACTTACAGAGGTGATACTTTGCTCATTCATGCTAAAAAAACGCCTAAATCGACTAAAGAAGAACCAGTTTTCAAGCAAATATATGTTTATATGCCTGATATAAAATATTATCAAGGCGAAGCGAGTCAGACTACTTTTTCGTACTTTAATATAGAGAAACTTAAAGTTGATAGTCGAAGCAGTTGGGTGCGTTTTTACGGATGCAAAATTGAGGATTTAGAATTGCTAACTGACCATCCGTGCAATTATCGTTTGGAAGAAAACTCTTATTTCGGTAAAGTTAGAGCGAGTCTCAATGAGAACAGTGCCATGACTTGCTTGAGCTATATTCAAAATGACCTTGTTATCAAAACTAAGGACTTTAAGAAGATAGACCTTAGTAAAGAAAATGTCAAAAAGTTGATTGTGGAGAAATAGTGCGATGATAAATGTTTTGCCATGAAACCTCGAAATTTGTTTTTGTTGTATGCAGTTTTGGGCATCTACACCAATACTTTTGCTCAGATAAAATACAAATACTTGGTCTTGTTCAAAGACAAAGATGGTTCGCCATATTCAATAAACTCTCCATTAGTTTATCTTTCTCAAAAAGCCATTGACCGAAGATTCAAGCAGGGAATTGCCATAAAAAGCAGTGATTTACCCCCAAATCCTGCTTATATTTCAAGTATTCAACAAACTGGTGCGACAGTCATTTATAAATCACGATGGATGAATGCTGCTTTGGTTGAAGCCACCGAATCTCAGAAAAATGCAATTCTTGCTTTATCTTCGGTGAAAGGCATTGAGTTTAATCGCCCGCTCAAACAGGCTCGGCAAACATCAATTAAAGATAAGTTTGCCATAGAAAATACCGAAAGCTTGAATTATGGCGATGCAACGGCACAAATTCAATTATTAGGTGCTGACGTAATGCACAATCAGGGTTTTCATGGCGAAGGAATGTTGGTTGCGTTGCTCGACGATGGTTTTCTGAATGTCAATACGAGTGCTTGTTTACAGCATCTTGTTCAGCAAAACAAAATTGTAAAAGTCTATGATTTTGTGGATAACGACAATACAGTTTATTCACAAGGTGGACACGGAACTGCGGTATTGAGTACAATGGCTGGATATATTGATAATCAGATGATTAGTCCTGCGTTTGGTGCTTCGGTTGCTTTGTTTCGGACAGAAGATAATTTCTCAGAAACACCTCTGGAAGAAGCAAATTGGCTCTTTGCGGCTGAAATGGCTGATAGCTTAGGGGCAGATATTATTAGTTCGTCTTTGGGGTATAGCACTTTTGATAATTCGGCTGATAATTACACCCCAGCCATGATGGATGGTAAGACGGCTCTCAGCACAAGAGCGGCAGATTTAGCCACCGAACGAGGAATCGTAGTAGTTGTTTCGGCAGGAAATTCGGGTAATGATTCGTCGTGGCAAATCATTACCGCTCCATCAGATGGCGATTCTGTTTTGGCAATCGGAGCAGTGACTCGGGCAGGTAATTATGCTTCGTTTAGTTCGAGAGGAAATTCGGCTGATGGGCGAACAAAACCCGATGTGGTGGCGGTGGGTAGTAATACAGCTCTTTGTAATACTTCGGGGTTTGCCTCAACCAGTAACGGAACTTCGTTTGCGGCTCCGTTGGTGGCGGGGTTGGTGGCAGGATTTTGGCAAGCTAATCCGCACCTTACAGCACAGGAAGTAACTCGAAGTATCCGAAAATCGGGACATCAATTTGCCACGCCTGATGTTCTATTGGGTTATGGCTACGCTAATTTTTCGAGAGCAAATACGGTTGTTCAAAACGAATATTCAATCTCAGCCATTGAGCCAAATTTCGATTTAATTTCTGTCAAAATTTTGCCATCTAACAAAACTGATATTGAATTAAAGTTTAGTAACTCGCTCATTAACAATAATTTATGCATTACTTTTATTCAACAAAGCACCAAGCAAATTATCTATCAAGATACATTTACTCTTACCACAAATCAAACCACCAAAACAATTTCGCTTGACGCACTTACGCCTGACATTCTGCTCCGAATCGAAGATTTAACTCAAGAAAAGACGCTCAAAATTATTCGCTGGTAGGTTGTAAGCTTTCAGCAAAATCTTTCAACGTAATTTTGGGTTTTCCCAGTAAATCCCAGGTTGGTTGTGCTTCAAATTTTTCGGGATATTTATTGAGAGCTTCTACTATATGAAAACCATAATCAAACTTTTGGCTGAAAATCCCCATTAACTTCATTACAATCATGGGAGCCCACATCGTGCGAAGTTTTTCTTTTTTATAATGCTGAATGAATGTTTTGGCGGCAGCTTTTTGCGTAAAAGCTTCTAAACCTTGAATTACAAAATCTCGACTTTCAGAATCTTGCAAAACTTCAAATGATTTTGCTACCTGTCGGGCATAATCTTCGGCAGCTACATAATACATCGGAAACTCTGATTTTCCGCCTAATGCAATTATATTACCTTGTTTTGATTGGTAAAAAATACTTTCCATGAAAGCGGAAGGGTAAAAAATCGTGTACGCAATGCCCGAATTTTTGACTTTTTGCACCGCTTCTTGTTTGATTCTAAATACCCACCAATCAAAATTATTCATGCCTTGATATAAATGTACCAACGAAGCAATATAAGCTATTCGCTTGATTTTCAGACTTTTTGCTACTTCAATCACCAAATCAAGACCTTCGGATTCGGTATGAAACTCGTTTTCTTTTTCGGTTTGTTTCACTGATAAACTTAAAAAAACTGCGTCTTGACCTTGCATGACTTTTTCAATATCCACTTTGTTTCGTAAATCGCCTTTGATAATACTTGCTTTTGGAAATAGTTTTTCTGCCAAATTTTTATCTCGAACCAAAACAGTAACGCTGAAACCTGCATCAATAAGTGCTTTTGTGACGGGTTTTCCGAGTAAACCAGTTGAGCCAATAACAAGTATTTTTTTCATGATTTGATCGCTAAATTGATTCTTAAACAAATAACTTTCTCAAAGTTTAGATTCACAATTTTTAGGGCATAAATTTTTAAATTTCAAATCCAATCATCCTAAAATTAGCTTTTTATGACTTATATTTGTATAAATCTAATCAAACTGACTCTATGAAAACTCTTCTTGTAATACTGACTGCGGTCGTTTTACTAACAAACTGCGAGAAAAAAATAAGCAATGAAAGCTTTCAAAATGTGACCTCGGTTTCGGACGAAATCCAAACGGGTGGCGTAAAAATGGTAGAAATAGAAACGCTGGCGGGGAAATTTAAGGTATGGACAAAGAAATTTGGTCAAAATCCACGAATCAAAATCTTACTACTACACGGAGGCCCAGCCATGACCCACGAATACATGGAGTGCTTCGAAAGTTTTTTCCCAAAAGAAGGCTTTGAAATGTATGAATATGATCAACTTGGATCGTATTATTCTGACCAGCCTGAAAATGATTCTCTCTGGACAACCCCACGTTTTGTTGAGGAAGTTGAGCAAGTTCGCAAGGCTTTGGGTTTAGATAAAAATAACTTTTATTTGCTCGGAAACTCTTGGGGTGGAATCTTGGCGATGGAGTATGCTCTAAAATATCAGGATAATCTTAAAGGATTGATAATTAGTAATATGATGCCGAGTATTCCTGATTATGCTAAATACAACGAAGTACTAAGAAGCCAAATGCGTAAATCTTTGGTCGATTCGCTCAATGCTTTTGAAGCCGCTGGTGATTTCAAAAACCCGGTTTATGTCGATCTCGTTACTCGTGAATATTACAACCAACATATTTGTCGCTTGCCCGAATGGCCAGAGCCAGTCAACCGTACTTTTAAACACCTCAACGAACATGTTTATGTCTTGATGCAAGGCCCAAGCGAGTTTAAAGTGGGCGGGCGTTTATTGACTTGGGACAGAAAGGCAAGTTTACCAAATATAAAAGTGCCAACGCTCGCCATCGGTGCAAAATATGATACGATGGACCCGAAAGCAATGGAATATATTAGCAAATCAGTGCAAAAAGGGCGTTATTTGTACTGTCCCGATGGAAGTCATCTATCATTTTGGGACGACCAAAAAACCTATTTTCCGAACGTTATTCAGTTTATAAAAGACGTTGACGAAAATAAGTTTTAGGATTGTAGGACAACCGAGTCGGCGACCCGATTTCTAACTTGTCTTCAGCGAGTAAATGAAATTTTCATTAATTTGAGTACAACATTTAGGCGAACAGTATGCTCGCACCACAATTAAGATGTCACAACCTATTACAAGAGTTTTCGATTTATTAGACCAATCACTGGCAAAATACAACAAATCTGATGTTTTCGCTTCCAAAATCAAAGGCGAATGGCAACGCATTTCGGCACAAGATTTCATTCATTCTGTTACTCAATTGAGTTTGGGTTTATTGAAAATTGGCATTGAGAAAGGCGATAAAATTGCGGTTATTTCTGAAAGCCGTCCCGAATGGAATATTGTAGATTTTGCCATTCAGCAAGTCGGAGCAATTGGTGTTCCACTTTACCCAAACATCACGGTCGATGATTACCGATATATCTTCAACGATGCCAGTATAAAATTGGTTTTTGTAGGCGATGCCGACCTGCTGAAAAAAGCACAAGAAGCCGCAAAGGATGCTCCAAGCGTGCAAGAAATTTATTCTTTTGATAAAATCGTAGGTAATAATCATTGGGAAGAAATCTCAGAAAAAGCTGATAATCAAGACATTGGGAAGCTTGAAAATATCAAATCAAGCATCCAAAATGATGATTTGCTAACAATCATTTATACATCAGGCACGACTGGAAGTCCGAAAGGTGTTATGCTTTCTCACTTAAATCTGATTAGCAATTTCGAGTCTTGCAAAAACAATTTTCCAATTGATGAAACTTGCCGAGCATTGAGCTTTTTGCCGCTCAACCACGTTTACGAACGCATGGTTTTGTATCTCTACATGAGCAAAGGTTTATCAATTTATTACGCTCAAAATATGGCAACAATTGCCGAAGATTTGCGAGATGTTCAGCCACATATTTTCACGACCGTGCCACGTTTACTCGAAAAAGTGTATGATAAAATCGTGGCAAAAGGCTACGAACTAAGTGGACTCAAGCGTCGAATTTTCTTGTGGGCTTTAGATTTAGGCTTGAAATATGACCCGAACCAAGAATTTAGTGCTTGGTATAATTTCCAGCTAAAATGGGCAAAAAAACTCGTTTTTAGCAAATGGCAGGAAGCTTTGGGCGGAAATATTCGCATGATTTGTTCGGGAGCGGCCGCTTTGCAGCCCCGTTTGGCGAGAGTTTTCTGGGCGGCAGGCATTCCAGTTTCGGAAGGCTACGGCATGACCGAAACTTCGCCCGTAATTGCTACTAATCGTATTATGCCTTTAGATTTACGAATCGGTACGGTGGGCCCAATCATTGACGGAACGACGGTGAAAATTGCCGAAGATGGCGAAATTTTGGTAAAAGGTCCAAACGTAATGCTGGGCTATTACAATAAACCAGACCTTACAAAAGAGGTAATCGACCACGAAGGGTGGCTTCATACAGGCGATATTGGCAAACTCGAAGAGGGTAAATATTTGAAAATTACCGACCGTAAAAAAGAAATTTTCAAGACTTCGGGCGGAAAATATGTGGCTCCGCAAGTACTTGAAAATAAGATGAAAGAGTCGGTTTATATTGAGCAATTGATGGTGGTTGGCGAAAGTCAGAAATTTCCTGCGGCATTGATTATTCCTGAGTTCATAATTTTACGAGAATGGTGCAAATCGCAAGGAATTGAATATACTTCTGATGCCGAAATGATTAAAAATCAACAGGTTTTGAAATTGATTTTCAGTGAAATTGCTCGTTTCAACAAAGAATTTGCTCCTTATGAGCAAGTAAAGAAATTCACGCTTTTGGCAACTCCGTGGACAGTCGAAGGTGGCGAAATTACACCAACCCTAAAACCTAAACGCAAAGCAATTAATGCCAAATATAAGGCCGTAATTGATGGAATGTATGAGTAGATTTTTAATGGTTAATGATAAATTATGAATGATGAATGTTTTGTGATTTATTGGTAATGTGTTGATTATCAATAAATTAAAACATTCGTTAACCATTAGCCATTAACCATTAACCATTTTGTGAAACCCACACGCATTTTTTCGTGTTCTGTTTAGAGCAAAGAAAAAAACATAAATATGCCCTCTCAACAAATAGCGTTAAATTCGGTCGGTGCATTTCCGAAACTTTTTTTAGATTATATCTCAAAAAACGAAAATCTTGAAAAATTCTACAATCAATATCCTGATCTTCAGGGCTTTAATAAAGTAATTGAATCAAGGGAATTTACTGCCGATAAACGCCAAACGCTGGTTTCGGTACTCGAAAAACAATACAAAGTTTTAGAAAATAAGCCAAATCTTGATATTCTTTTAGAGTCAAATACCTTCACCGTTACGACTGGGCATCAGCTCAATATTTTCACGGGCCCGCTTTATGTGATTTATAAAATCGTTACGATTATCAATTTAGCCAAAAAATTAAAAGCCGAATTTCCTGCCTATAATTTTGTGCCTGTTTATTGGATGGCGAGCGAAGACCACGATTTTGCTGAAATCGCTTCTTTTAATCTTTTCGGGAAAACTCATAAATGGGAAACTGAACAAAAAGGTGCGGTTGGACGCATGAATCCTACCGAATTACAGGCAATTTTCGATGAACTTTCTGAAAAACCAGCAATATTTGAAGAAGCATATTTAAAAAATACAACACTTGCCAATGCCGCTCGACAATATATGAACCAACTTTTCGGAAGCGAAGGTTTAGTTTGTGTAGATGCCGATGATGCTGCACTGAAAGGTATTTTTAGCGATATCATTAAAGATGATTTATTAAAAAATTCGGCTAACGAAATCGTTACGAAAACTTCAAATGAATTGAACGAAATGGGTTATCATACCCAAATTACACCTCGTGAAATCAATTTTTTTTATCTACAAGATGGGCTTCGTGAACGCATCGTTAAAGAAGATGGTGTTTATAAAGTTTTGAACTCTGAATTTTCTTTTTCAGAATCTGAAATATTACAAATACTTGATAATCAGCCACAAAGTTTCAGTCCAAATGTAGTTTTGCGTCCGCTTTATCAAGAAATAATTCTGCCAAATTTAGCTTATATTGGTGGTCCTTCTGAAGTACCTTATTGGCTACAACTCAAAGGTATTTTCGACCATTATGGTGAGCAATTTCCATTGCTGATGCCTCGTAATTTTGCTTTAGTAATCAACCAAGCGAGTCAAAAACGCATTGATAAACTCGGAATTACGGCAGAAGAACTTTTTGCTGATGAAGTAAGCCTGCGTAGAAGTTATGTAGAGCGAAACTCTGAGAATTCGTTGAGTTTGGCTTTTGAAATTGATGATGTAAGTGAAGTTTTTGAACGAATCTTGAAAAAATCACTGGCCATTGACCAAACTATGAAAGGTGCAGTTGAGGCCGAAAAATCAAAAATTATCAGTTCGCTCGAAAATCTCGAAAAACGTATCAAAAAAGCCGAAGAACGCAACCAAGAAACATCGGTTACACAGCTTTTGGCACTAAAACAAAAACTTTTCCCCGATGGTGGTTTGCAAGAACGCAAAGAAAATTTCTTGAATTTTTATCTTAATGATAAAGAATTCATCAACAAACTTCTCGAAGCCTTCGACCCGATTGATTACAGCTTTAATATTATTGAGATTTAAAAAAACGTCTGCACCGAAGGTCTGATGTTTAACTGAGAATACAAAAAGTGTGGCATATTTCTAAAATGTGTCACACTTTTTTAATGTAGAATTAGAATTTGAAACTTTGGGTGCAGATGTTTTAGATAAAATTTTAAAAAATATTTGTTTTTATGAACACTGTTCATTTTATTTGCATTGTTAAGTAAAATGGTTAATTTCCAAATGGGTGTAATTGATAGAAAAGAAAGGGAAAAAGTAGAAATGAAGCGACAGATTCTGGATGCCGCTCGGTCGCTTTTTTTGGAGCAGGGATTTGAAAAAACGAGTATTCGGAATATAGCAGAGGTTATAGAATATAGTGCAGGAACGATTTATTTGTATTTTAAAGACAAAAATGAGATTCTTTTTGCTTTGCACGTTGAAGCTTTTAGTGCATTGATGCAAGCCATGCAAGCAGGAATTATGGGTGAAGCCGACCCTTTTGAAAGATTGATTTCATTGGGAAAACATTATCTAAAATACGCTTTTGAAAATCCAGAATTATACGATTTGATGTTTGTTATGACTGCCCCAATGGAAACCTTGGAGTGTCGAGAAGAAATTTGGTGCGATGGCGAGCGTGCCTTTGAAACACTCAAATTTGTAGTAGCAGATTGCATGAAAGCAGGGTACTTTAAAGATGCAGACAACGAAACTATTTCGGTGATGGTATGGAGTTTAGTGCATGGACTGGCAACACTACATTTACGCCGCCGAACCGTGATTTTCCCCGAAGAAAAAAGAATTCAACTTTTAGAAGATGCCTATGCTAAATTTGTGGAGATTTTAAAAACGTATAAAAAGTAACAATGACAAATCAGGTTTTAGATTATTTTATATCAAATATCGGCAAAAATTCAGCTGAAATGAGTCCATCAGCTTTGGGGCGTTGGCTTAATGGTAAACTGATTGCAGTAGAAGAAGGCTCACTCACAGTTGAATTTGTGGTGCGTGAAGAAATGACAAATCCAGGCAAAATTCTTCATGGTGGAGTAACTGCTTCAATGATGGATGATGTGATGGGAATGACTGTTTTTTCGCTCGGTCGTGAGAGTTTTTACTCAACAATCAATTTGAGTGTTGATTATTTACTTCCTGCCAAAGTCGGTGATGTCGTTTACGTAAAATCGAAAGTAATTAGAGCAGGAAAAACGGTTATTAACATGGAGTGTGAAGTCAGAAACTCAGAACATAAAATCGTGGCTAAATGTACTTCTAATTTGGTAACGACTGGCATAAAAATGTAATTATTATGGTCTGACTAACATGTCTGACCTTTTTTTAGAACTACAACTTAACAGTGTTCATAAATTGATATAGTATTAGTAAATATGAAAAAACTATATATATACTTATTTATCAGTCCTTTATGGGTATTTGCACAAACGGGCGGCGTTCCGTCATCACCCATTCTTGAATCTTATATTCAGGAAGGCTTGAAACAAAATTTGGGTCTGAAACAAGAACGCCTCGAAATCTTAAAATCGGCCGAAAATATCACACAAGCTAAGGCGAATTTTATGCCCAAGGTCACATTTAACCCAAATTATACCTTAGCAGCGGGTGGGCGTAGGTTAGAATTCCCAATTGGTGATTTATTGAATCCTGTTTATTCTACGCTCAATCAACTGACCAAAACTAATAATTTTCCGCAAGTCGAAAACGTCAATCAATTGCTTGCTCCTAATAATTTTCATGATACCAAACTGAGTTTTCAGTATCCGATTTTCAATACCGATATTCGATATAATTTGCTCATTCAAAGAGATTTACTTTCGGCACAAGAAGCAAAAAAACGAGTTTTAGAAAATGAAATCCGTTATAGTATCACAACTGCCTATCTGCAATATTTACAAATGCTCGAAGCTCAAAAGATTTTTGATGCGTCAAGAAAACTACTAAGCGATTTTGTAAAACTCAACGAAAAACTCGTTGGTAATAATGTAGCCACCAAAGACGTAATCTATTCGGCCGAATACGAAGTAAGCAAACTCGACCAGCAAGTAGCAGTTCTCGATAAAAATCGTCAATCGGTACAAGTTTTCTTGAATTATTTGATGAATCGTGACTTTTCTGCCGAAATCGTGGCGGATACAAATTTGGTAAATTATGCTACCCCATCAACTGGTTTGGCTCAAATAAAAGAAGATGCTTTAGCTCATCGTCAGGAACTTTCTCAGCTACGAACAAATATTAAAGTCAGCGAAACGGCTATCAAATTGCAAGAAATGAATGCCATTCGTCCGCAGGTTTTTGTAGGTGGAAATGTTGGTTTTCAAGGCTTTGGATATACTTTCAAAAATCAAGCCTATACCGTAATTCAGTTAGGTTTGAGCTGGGATTTGTATCACGGTTACGAGAAAAAATCGAAGATTCAGCAAGCAAAAATTCAAAAAAACATCCTTGATGCGAAACTCGAAGAAGTACAAAAACAGATTCAATTGCAGGTTTCACAAGCATATTTTGAGTTAGAAGCAGCAAAAAAGTCATTAATAACTGCAAAAGATGGTACAGCAAAAGCTGAGAAATATTTCAAAATAGTAGAAAGTCGCTACCGAAACGGTCAAGCAATTATGATTGAATATCTACGTGCATCAAACGAGATAATCACAGCACGTTTGCAAGAATCGGTTGCCAAATATGATATTTTGGTGAAGCAGGCGGCTTTAGATAAGGTTGGGGCGGTGAAATAAATATTATCAGTACTAATGCCTTTATAACAGCTATATATCTATGAAAAAAATATTACTTATTCAAGGACATCCAGACGCTGAAAGTTTCAATTTTGCTCTTTACGAAGCCTACAAAAAAGGAGCAATTACATCAGATGCTGAGATAAAAGAAATCATCGTTCGTGATTTGCAGTTTAACCCAAACTTACAATTTGGCTATCGAAAACGCACTGAATTAGAACCTGATTTACTCGAATCCATCGAAAAAATCAAATGGGCGGAGCATATTGTGCTATTTTATCCAGTTTGGTGGGGTTCTGTTCCTGCACTTTTAAAAGGTTTTTTCGATAGAATCTTCTTACCAGGAATTGCCTACGAAAAAATAGAAAATTCGTTATGGTGGAAAAAACTTTTGAAGGGACGTTCAGGCCATATCATCAGCACACTCGACCAACCAGCTTGGTATTATTGGCTCTATTATGGCCGTCCGAGTTATCACGCTATGAAGCAATTAACCTTTCATTTTGTAGGTATAAAGCCAGTCCGAACAACTACAATCGGCCCGATTCGATTATCAAAAGATAGCTATCGAGCCAATTGGATAAAGAAATTAGAAAAATTAGGGTTTGAACAAAAATAGAAAAATATATGAAAAGTTGTACGCTCATTATTTTTGCAACTACTTTATTGATAGCAAGTTGTGGCAAGAAACAAGAAACAAAGAAAGCAGAAGCCGAAGAGATTCTGACGGTTGAAGTGCAACCAGTTGGCCGTAAATCATTGAGTGAACCAATTATTGCGAGTGGTGTGCTTTCGTCAAAATCAGAAATGAAATTGGCATTTAAAACTGGCGGGATGATTCGTAGAATTTATGTACAAGAAGGACAATCTGTAAAAGAAGGACAACTTTTAGCCGAACTCGATTTGTCAGAAATTGATGCCCAAGTTCGCCAAGCAAAACTGGGCTTAGAAAAATCAGAAAGAGATTTGGAACGAGTAAAAAAACTCTACGCCGACGAAGCCACTACACTCACCAATGTTCAAGATGCAACCACAGGTTTCGATGTAGCCAAACAAAGCGTACAAGTTGCCGAATTTAACCAAAAACTCTCAAGAATTTACGCCCCAACGAGCGGACGTATTCTTAGAAAAATAGCTGAACAAGGCGAACTCATCACGCCGTTTGCCCCAGCATTTATTCTCGGAACGGGCGAAAGTGCCTATATCGTAAACGTAGGTTTGGCCGACCGTGATGTAGTAAAAGTAAAAATCGGTGATGTGGCAACGGTCTATTTAGATGCTTATCCAAACGAAGCCTTTCAAGCTCGAATTACGCAAATAGCCCAAACTGTAAACCCTGCTACTGGTACATTCGAGGCCGAATTACAGATTCAACCCAACGGCAAAAAACTCATCTCTGGCTTCGTAGCCAAAGCTGAAATTTCGACTGGAAAAGGTGCTTCTACACTCGCTGTTCCGATTGAAGCATTAGTTGAGGCTGATAAAAACACGGCGTTTGTATATGCTTACAACGCTACAAATCAATCAGTTAGTAAAATTTCCGTAAACGTTGGGAGCATCTTTGGAAGCAATGTTGCCATCAATTCAGGCATAAATGAAGGCACCCAGATTGTAACAAAAGGAGCTAATTTCTTGAGCGATAATGCAAAGGTGAAGATAAATTCTAATTAAGAATGCAGAATTAAGAATGATGGTATTTAATTTTTAAATTTATGGAATCTAATTCTTCAAATATTATTGTAGATAAATCCTTTGCATTTTCGGTAAGAATTATTCGACTTTATCAGTGGTTGAAAAAAAATCATAAAGATATAGACTCCCTTGCGAAGCAAATTCTTAGAAGCGGAACTTCAATAGGTGCAAATGTGGAAGAGGCAGTGGGAGCATTTAGTCGAAAAGAATTTGCTTCAAAAATTGGAATCTCATATAAAGAAACTCGTGAAACCCTCTATTGGCTAAGGCTACTGAAAGCCACCGATTATTTAGATGAAAATCAATATACTTCTATTTATTCAGATTGTGATGAAATAAAGAAAATTCTTGCATCAATTCTAAAAACAACAAGAGAAAATAATGACTAATGAAACGTTTCTTTCATTCTTAATTCTACATTCTTAATTCTTAATTATAATGCGTCTCGTCGAATTTTCCGTCAAAAACTACCAATTTACCATTATCATTTTTGTAATGATTATGGCAATTGGAGTTAATTCATTGCTCAATATGCCTAAGGCCGAAGACCCGGCTTTGAAGGCAACTTTCAATAGTATCGTGGTGGTTTACCCAGGAACATCGCCTGCTGATATGGAAAAACTCATCGTTAATCCGATTGAGGATAAAATGTCCGAAATCAGCGATATTAAAAAAGTTATTTCTACATCAGATGAAGGTGTGGCTCAAATCCGTTTGGAATTTGTACATTCAATCAACCCCGATGATAAATATAACGAAGTTGTGCGTGAATTAAACGCTATTCGTAGTAAACTCCCTGCCGATATTTATAGCATGGATGTGCTGCGTTTTACGCCTGAAGGTGTCAACATCATTCAATGTGCGTTGATGTCAGAAACTACGCCATACAAAGATTTGGAAAAAGAAGCCGACAATCTGAAAGATAAATTATTAAAAGTAAAATCAATAAAAACTTCTGAAATTTGGGCATTTCCTAAGCAACAGGTCACAATTTCGATCAATTTGGATAAAATGGCTCAATTCCGAATTCCGCTGAACCGAGTTTTGGGGGCAATTCAATCGGAAAATGCCAACGTTCCCGCAGGAAATATCGAAATCGGCAGTCGGAAATTTAGTGTAAAAACTTCGGGTAGCTACGAAAACCTTGATGAAATAAAAAGTACAATCGTGAGTTCGTCAGGCACAACCGTAACTTATTTGAGAGATATTGCTGATGTAAAATTTGACTACGAAGAAGAAAATTATTTAGGTCGTTTGAATGGAAAAAGAGCAGTTTTCATTACTGCTACCATGAAGGACGGCAGCAATATCTTCAAAACGGGCGAAGAAATTCGGCCAATCATTGATAGTTTTGCCAAGAACTTACCACCAGATATTAAATTTGAACAAAGTTTCGACCAAGTAAAAAGCGTTTCAACTCGTTTGTTTGGTTTGGCTCGTGACTTCGGTATTGCCATTTTATTGGTACTCATCACGCTCATTCCATTGGGTATTCGCCCCGCCATTATCGTAATGATTTCCATTCCGTTGTCTTTAGCAATCGGTCTGACGATGCTCGATTTAGCTGGTTTTGGTATCAATCAATTGAGCGTAGTTGGGCTTGTAATTGCCCTCGGATTGTTGGTAGATGATTCAATTGTAGTAGTCGAAAACATCGCTCGATTTCTCCGAACTGGAATGCCACGTCGAGAAGCAGCCATCGAAGCAACGAAGCAAATCAGTCTGGCAGTTTTGGGCTGTACAGCTACTTTGATTTTTGCGTTTTTACCGCTCTGTTTTTTACCCGAATCGGCAGGAGATTTTATCAGAAGTTTACCGATGGCCGTAATTATGACCATCATCGCTTCGCTTTTTGTTTCGCTCACAATCGTACCATTTTTGGCCAGCCAACTAATGCCACGTGAAGAACACGGCGAAAATATTGTATTGCGTTTGATGAAAAAAGGCATCGAAGGTTCGTACCGAAAAGTATTGCATAAGGCACTTTCGTATCCCAAAACTGCTCTTTTGGTAGCTGTATTGATTTTTGTAGGAAGTTTGGCTTTGATTCCAATCGTTGGTATGAGCGTGTTTCCACGCTCCGAAAAACCACAATTTTTGATAAATATAGAAACACCACTTGGTACAAGTTTATCAGAAACTGACAAAGCAGCTCGTTTTGTAGAAAAAGAACTTTTGAAACATAAAATCGTCAAGAATTTTGCGACAAACGTAGGAAAAAGTAATCCAAGAATTTATTACAATACTTTGCCCGTAGGCGGAACACTTTCTAATTATTCACAACTTTTTGTGCAGCTACAAGATAAAGTAGAAGTGCCAGAACGGGAGCAATTTATTGATGAATTAAGAGGTATTTTCGACTCGTATGCGGGAGCAAAAATCCGTGTGATTCAGTTTGAGCAAGGGGCTCCGTTTGAAGCACCTTTGGCGGTCAGAATCATGGGCGAAAACCTTGATTCGTTGCGAGTTATTTCGGCAAAAGTTGAGCAAGCATTCAAAGATACAAAAGGCACAATTTATGTAAATAATGCACTTTCGGCACAAAATGTAGATTTACGAGTAAATATCAACAAAGATAAAGCAGGAATGTTGGGTATTCCGACGGTTGATATTGACCGCACCATCAGAATGGGAATTGCGGGCGTTAATCTTGGAATTTATAAAGAAAAAGAAGGCGAAGAAATGAACCTCAATGTAAATTTACCTCGTGAACAACGCCCAAGTATGGATGTTTTCTCTAAAATATTTGTAGCCAATCAAATGGGAACGCTCGTGCCTTTGAGCCAATTGGCTACCGTTGGTTTCGAGACTTCGCCCAACAGGATCAATCACTACGACCGAGATAGATATTCAACCGTTTCTGCTTTTATCAAAAGTGGATTTCTTACGCCAAATGTGACGAAAGAAGCCGTTGAGAAACTCAATAAAATCAAACTTCCGAAAGGTTATGAGTTTAAAATGGCTGGAGAAGTGGAACGTTCGGCCGAAACTTTTGGTGGACTTGGCACAATTATTATTATCACAATTTTTGGAATTATTGCTATTTTGATTCTCGAATTTAAAACTTTCAAAAGTACGTTTATCGTACTTTCAGTTATTCCGCTCGGAATGATTGGAGCAATTTTGATTTTGCTTTTTACAGGAAATTCACTCTCATTCACGGCTATTGTGGGAATCATTGCTTTGGCAGGAATTGAGGTAAAAAACTCTATTTTACTCGTAGATTATACCAATTTCTTGCGGAAAGAGAATGGTTTGAGTATAGATGAGGCCATCGAAGAAGCTGGCGAAACCCGTTTCATTCCAATCGTTCTGACAACCATGACTGCCATCGGTGGTATGATTCCGCTAATTATGGAACACTCACCACTTTATTCACCTTTGGCTTTGGTAATTGTTGGCGGATTGATTTCATCATTGATTTTGACCAGAATCGTTACGCCTGTGATGTATAAATTGCTGCCGCCAAGTGTGTGATTTTTCAGGTTACTATTAAAACCTGCAAGGTTTCTCTTTTCTGAGACTTTGCGGGTTTTAGTTTTTTACCCTTCGTGGCAGAACATAATATAAAATTCCACCCACCGAAACGACCAGTAGTAGGATTACCAAAATCTTTTGTAGGTTTCCCTCATTCGGATTTTCAAGTAAACGTCTGATTTCTTTGGCCTGTGAACCTGTCCAAACTGCTAAGAGTGTACGAGGAATCATGCCAAAAAAGCCACCCAAAAGTATATTTTTAAGTTTAGCTCCTGATAAAGCAAATACGAAATTTGTGAGTGCAAAAGGTAATACTGGTGAAAGTTTGGTAAAGAAAATAAACTTTAATTCTTCTTTACGGATATTTTCTAATATACTACTAACATTCATATTATTAGATAGATAATCTCTGAAGTTATCACCATCAATGCGTTTGGTAATGATGTTTACGAGGAAAATAGCCACCATATTCATCAAAAAAACTGGTAAAACCGCATTCCATGAAATGAAATACCCAAAAATAAGAGCCAACAAGGTAGGAGGAGTAAAGGCAAATGTACAGGTAAGGCAGCAAATAAATGTGATAAGAGTCCAGTCTTGCCAGTTAAACGCTGAAACAGTATTTTCGTGAGTTATAACCGTAACCGTAAGAGCTGAACTAAAAATTAATGGAATAACCGTCAGAAAAACAGAAGAAATGAGCGGAAATGAGTATTTGTTGGAGATTTTCAAAGGTAATAAAATTAAAAATCTCCTTCTTTTTATGAGAAGGAGATTGCTAAAAAATAATATTTTGACTTACAAATTTAAAACAAAAATCCATAGCGAAGCGTAATTGGTGTTTCACTACCAAGTAAGCTTTGTGGGCTGATAAATCCTCGGTTTGGATAACCTAAATTATACATCAACGAGATAAAACTTCCACGTCGCCCATCGCCTCCTTGATAAAAACCAGCCCCGATGAGGGGCGAACTGCCCCAAACTTTCTTAAAAGCGGCACTTGGGTTGGTTGGGTTATCAATGTAAGAGTAAAATTGATAAGCATCAGCTCTTATAAATTCGTATTCTGCATGAGCAAAAAAACGTTTGAAAACTTGCTGACGAACGAATACTTTAGGCCCAAAAATCGTATTATTTGTGTTTGTAGAACTATTACGGTTAAATGTTCCTTGAAAAATAAAATTTGCTCCTATACCCGCAATTGTTCCTTTATCGTTTAATTCATAACCAACTATTGGCGAGGCGTCAATATAAAAAGCACCGAAAAAACCCAGCCAAAATGTTCCGCCATATCTTAGTTTTTCTTTCCATTCGGGTTTTGGTTTTTCAAAAAATACTTTGGTTTGGCTGTCTTTATCGCTCGAAGTCGGGATTCCTTCTTGGGCGAAAATGCTCAATGAGCTTATAATCAACGCACTCGCTAAAATAATTTTACGCATATTCTAAAGTCTTCTGTTCCTGTAAAAACTCAGGCAGTTTGATAGTATCGAGGAGTTGTTCTTCGAGCATATTTGCCCACTCCGTAAGATAAACGATAACATCAGCCTTAACATTGTGGCGAAGATAACGATTTTCGACTGGCAGACGCATTAAAATTTTCTTATCCGATAATTTTTCGAGGTTTTGGAGGTCTTCCAACGAAAAACCTGACGTAAGCATTTCGTGAATAAGCATATCAATCGGCATTTCCGAAATTCCACAATATTCATTCAATTGCTCGTTCCAATCGCCGTTGCCTTGCATGGCGTAGGCATGAATCTCGGCCTTTGTACGTTTGGTTACTTCCTGCACGAGATTTCCGCAGTTGCAGCTTCCCATGTGGCCCCACATATATTCGTTTCCCGAACTTAATTTTTTTGCAGTCCGACGCAGTGCGTCAATGATTTCAACTTTTGCCTGTGCCATTTTGAATCAATTAAGATGTATATAAAATGTAGATATATCTGTTTATGCTTAAAACGTACTGTTCAGTGCTTTTGTTTATCAAATTTGGGGTAAAAATAAGAGGTCTCTCGAAAAATATTCAAGAGACCCCATAATAATTTTAACTATCTACTCTAATACTCGCTATTAAGCTTTCTTAGCTTTAGTAGTTTTAGTTGCTTTGGCTTTAGTTTCAACTTTTGGTTCGGCAGCAACTTTAGCTTTCGCTACTTTCGCAGGAGCTTTTTCTGCTACTGGCTCAGGCGTTGCTTTTGCTTTTACCGTTTTGGTTGTAGCAGTTTTTGGAGCAGCAGCCTCAGCAGCTACTTCGATTACACAGTTTTCAACTGAAAATTCTGAATTATAACTATATTTTGAAGCTTGTGTATCGTTTACCCAGCGGCCATCATTTAATAAGTAACGGTATTCGTAAGAACCCGACTGTAAGCTAACTGAAGCTTTCAATGAACCGTCTTTTTGTTGTTTTAAAGCAACACCTTTGTTAGAGTCCCAATTGTTAAAATCACCCAATAAAATACCCGAAGTTGCACCAGCAGCTACATCGGCAGGAAGAAGAAAATCAATTTTTTTGCTTGACATAATATGTATTTTCGTTTGTTTACAATACAAAGTTTCGCATAAAAAAATATAATTTCCTAAAATAATCATTGAAAAGTGCAAAAAATCTTTAAATAGTACAATTATATTAAAGAATGATTAAAAAAATAAGCAATTCAAGTCAATTCTTTGGACTTAAATTGCTTATTATCAATGGGTTATTCGTTATTAGTAAACAGGTTATTTGTAATTACTAAATTAGTTTTTGTGTGCCATTAGGCACTAAATATTGATAGAAAAAATAACAACCCATCAAAGAATGTGTGCCGTAGGTACACTACTTTTATTGTTGCGTACCTACGGCACGCTTACCATCAACGCTATTGCAATACTCTACCAATATTTAACCCCTAATGGGGTAGTTTCAAGCCATTTTTCAAATTACTTAGGAAAACTTGTGAATACTACTTTGTTTTCTAACAAGTCGATGACACATAATTGTTTAATAACAACCAATTACTAATTCTGATTAAACTGCTCAGTAATTACTTTGCGTAAAGCCTGATGTGGACGAAGGCCGTTATTGCGATAAACTTTCGGCCCTGCATCTGTTTTAGTATCTTGAGCATTTCGCATCTGACGCACCGACGTACTTCTAAATTCTTCGTATTCTTCGTCGGTCATTTCGTCACGATTGGCTTTTCCTTTTTCTAAACCATCGTCAAAAGTATTGATGCGTCGGTCTTGGTCTGCTACTTTCGAGCGGTTGAGCATATCTTCAATATGAGCCAAGATTTCTCTTCTTTCGGCTTTTAGTTCCGCTAAGTTTGGTAATAAAGCTAAGTCGTTTTCTAAAATGCTTTTTTGTGTAATCTGTTGAGCCAGTTCGCCTTCGGCTGCTTTTAATTCTTCAATTAATTTTAGATTACGTTTCTTAATTCGGCGAATTGCGGGTCCTGCTTGAAGCCAGTTATACCAATATGATTGCATAATCGGGAAAGAAATACCTAAACAGATTGCACCTGCAATAGCAAACAAAACCCCACTCAAAATAAATGACATCAAAGCCCACGGACTATTCACTAAATCAAGATTAAGTTTATCATAAGCCTTTAGTTGCTCATCCATTTTTTGAATAAGTACTTGATTATCAGCAGGATTTACGGCCGTTGGGTCCATTGGTTGGCTGTTGAGCTGCATCGCCTTAATTTGTTTGTTGATGCTCTCTTTTAGCTTGTCGGTTTTGTAGGCTTCGTACCGAAACCAACCCAAAATAAGCATTGTAGCTACCGAAAATGCTACTAAAAAGCCTTGAAAGATGGCGTAAGTACGCTTAGTTTTTGGCGAATATTCGTTGATATATGGTTGCTCAACTAATCTATCATAAGCAGGTTTTAACAATACCGAAAGCATCGCTAAGCCGATTGCAAATGCCCAAGCCTCATAATTATCTCGTATATTGAGGGCATAAGCCACAATTTCGTGCGAAATAATCAAATCGCCAGTAACGAAAGCAATACCTGCCAACAAATATAAGATTCCTGCAAATAACGAATACGGCGACTCATTACGATTACGTTTCCCTTCGATTCGTTTGATATTAGCCAAGTTATCGTCGATTTGGTCTTGTACAAAACCAACTTTGCGTGAGTGCGTACCGATACCCATCACGTATTCTTGTAGCTTATCGAACGAAGTTTTTTGTTTTTCCTTCGTTTCGGCTATTTCGGCATCAATTTTAGCTACTTCTTGTTTTTTCTCCGAAATGCGTTCTTGTAGCCATTCGTAGGTTACGTGGCTTGAGATGTAACCCTCATAAGGGTCATCATCTTGGTCTTTATCTTTTCGGATATTTTCAACACCGATTAAATAACCGTGCTGGAAGTCTGAATTATAATAATCTTCTGGGTTTTCCATAGTTTGAAAACTAATTTTCTATTTCAATATTATATTTATCCAAAAGCCCTCGGACGTTATTGAGCGAGAACCTTGCTTTTTTTACTCGATTCAATTCGGGATCAATTGAAAAATTTTGTGAGGTACGTAAATCGGCTTTTTCTAAGATTGTTCGCTCAAAAACTGCCGAAACAAATTCACAATTATCAAAAATTGCACTCGAAAGGTCGGTTTCAGTAAAATCTGCTTCTTTCAGATTACAGTTTTTAAACTTCGTTCCTTTCATTTTTAGTTGATAAAAACCAGCTAAATGCAAAAAGCAATCATCGAAACTTACCGAAAACAAAAACGGATTACATTCACCAAAATTTACACCCAACAACTTACAATTCTTGAACTTCACATGTTTGAAGGAAGTATTGCTAACTTTTACGTTGCTTAGGTTGCAGTCTTCAAACTCACACTCCACAAAATCGAAGTTCGAGAGATGTAAATTCGAGAAATCACAGTTCGTAAACACACAGCCTTCGTACTCGCCTTTTCGGAGAGGTTCTTGGGTGAAATTTATTCCACTAAATTCTTCTTCTTCTATGATTGGTTTTATCATTGCTTACAGTGAATAAATTCACTGTCTAAGGGAACAACGGAAATTCTTTCGTTTTGATGACCTAAAGTTATCAAGTCTTTATAAAATATTCTATTGTTCTCTTAGACTCCCATTTTAATGGGTAGATAGTTAATTAAATCTTATTTCAAAATATCTTGTATTTGCTTACCTGTTAATTTTTCACGGTAGCTGCGTGCCAAGTTAAACTCACTTTCAAAGAGTTTTACGAGCATTTCACGGCGTTCGTTGAGGCGTTTGAGTTCGGCTTCTGGTAGTTTGAGTGCATCAACGATTTTCCATTTTTCTACTCTTTGTTCATCAATTTCGAGTTTGAGTTTGGTTATTTCATTTTCCCATTCTTGGGCTTTGTTGATTTTATCTTTTTGTAAACGAAGATTATCAGTCCAAATTCCCGAATCAGTTTTTAGTACGGTCAGATTGCTCAAAAGCAATTTTCCAGCAAACAAAAACAAGAAAAATACAAAGAAAAACAAGGCAAATGAGCGAAGAAGACTCTGATTGTGCGAAGCGTCGCCCGCAAGCGATTGCACAAACACAAAAACCGAAGCGGCCAGCGGCATTCCGACTTCTTCGAGGAGCTGTTGCCATGAAATAGAAGATTCTTTTTCGTGGAAAAGCGATTTCGGATTGAATAAATTGAACATTCCTGCCAAGAAAATTCCGAGTGCAATCACATAATGATTTTCAGGAAAATTGGTCAGAATGGATTCATCAATCAGATAATAGTTACCGACACACATTGCCAACGAAAGCACAATACCAATGACCGTACGTGGTAGCTGATGGTCAGTACGTTCACGATTTTCGAGTATCCGTGTTTTTTCGGTCAGTTCATTGATGCGAGTTTCTTTTTGCTCAATGAGCAGATTTATCTCACCGATTTTTTCGGAATGATACTCCACTGTTTTTTCGAGTTCAGCGGTTTGGTGAGCAAAGTAATTGCGAATTGCTCCAATTTTCTCTTCTGCTTTTGCTTCTGAAAGTCCAAAAATTACACCTTCATCACGCAGTGCATCTTCATTTTCAAGCCAAAACGGTATGATGTCCATTTCGGGTGAAAACGGCTGTACTTCAGATGTGGGAACTGCAATTACTTCTTGGGAAATTGGTATTTGTGGGGCATTCAAAACAATGGCATCTTCTTGGGGCGAAGAGTCCGTAGGTTTTGAACTAAAAAGGTTTTTTACTCGGTCAAAAAAAGACATGGGCTTATAGGCTCGTTTTAAGCACTCATGCTCACGGGCGGATTGGGGAAAGTCTGATGAGTCGTGATTTTTTCGTACTCAATAATAGCAGTTATTATTTCACGAAAATATTTTTCACGTTCAAAATTTCCGCCAAAACCAGCGTCTATCATTATAGCAGCTTTTTCGTAAGCAATTGTGTATTCTCGGTGATTGCGTATTTTCATGGTGATTGCGGTTAGTAAATATGAATACATATAAGCAACCACAATGCCATATTAACTCGAAATTGGGGAAAATATTTTGATTTTGAAAAAATAAAAGTGAAGAAGGGATTTTTCGATGGTTGAAGGGCAGGTTTTAGGGCTTAGGTTGATAGGCTTTAGGCTTTAGGTTTTGAATAAATTCATAATCAAGAAGAAGTTTATTAATTTTACAAAATTTTTAGCTTCCTAACTCCTAATACCTAAATCCTAATTATGCCTAAATCAATGATTTCAATAATAGTAGCTACCGCCGAAAATGGCGTAATCGGAAAAGATAATCAATTACTTTGGAAGCTCTCGGCTGATTTGAAGCAGTTCAGAGTACTTACTACTGGGCATTCGGTCATTATGGGGCGTAAGACTTTTGAGTCAATCGGCCGACCATTACCCAATCGTAACAATATTGTTATTTCTCGCCAAAAAGATTTGATCTTACCCGAAGGAGTTCTAAAAGTAAACTCGCTCGAACAGGCCATCGAAACCGCTAAAGATTACGCAGGAAATGAAGAAATATTCATAATCGGTGGTGGAAATGTATATGAGCAAGCCTTAAAAATTACTGATAAAGTTTACCTTACACAAGTAAAAACCAGCATCGAAGGCGATGCGTTTTTTCCTGCGTTAGATACCAACGAATGGAAAGAAATTGCCAGAGTTTCGCACCCAAAAGACGAAAAAAATGAATACGATTTCGATTTTGTTGAGTTGGTGAGGAGGTAGCACAATTTTCTAAATTGTGCCATTACACAGAACACAATTTAGAAAATTGTGCTACATTCACTCCATTAAATAAAAAACCACTATCTTCTTTGTTCTGCTGCTGGCGTTTATCTATATTCGTTGTTTGGGTTTTGTCCTAAATATTATTTTTATTACAAACACTACTTTTTGGAGTCCTAAATTTGATTTACAGGCTAATCCTGCTCATTTTTGTGGTTTGGTTTAATTCTAAGTTTGAGAAATGACACAGATAAGATTGGTTTCACCCAAATTCCCGAGTGGGAGGGCTTCCTATTTTGTTAATATGAAAGTATCTACACTACAACCTTTTCAGATGGTCTATTCGTTATTCGAACACGAATATCTGGGTTTTTTGTTTGAAGCCTTTGTGGTGCAACTCAACAGTAAAGGCGAACTGACGCTGCAAAATCAGAGTGTTTCGTCGAAAAATATTTCTGAATTTTCAGAGCGAATTGATGTCGATGATTTTACGCTCGTCAAACTCACCGAAGCCATTCAACAAGATGCCGTTGTCAAGAAATTTAGCCCAAAAAAACTTGCTCCACTTGATTTTTTTCTGAAAACATTCGACTCCGAAAAAGGTGATAAACTGCTTCAAGAAACGATTCATGGTTACATGGAAAAACACCGAGCCGAAATCTTAGAGAAATTGCTGAAAAAGCCACTTTATATCATGAGTAACGATGGTGATCCTACTTGGAAAGTCATCAAAAACATACAAGAAGGAGCGAAAGCCTACTTTAATTTTATCCGAAACGAAGAAAATACGCATTACTTTCCGAGCATCAAATGCGGTGGCGAACGAGTACATTTTCAGTTTAAAAATGCCCGAATTTTGTGTGAAGAACCAGCTTGGCTACTTATTGACGATAAATTATATCATTTCGAGAAGCAAGTTGATGGCAAGAAATTAAAGCCTTTTCTGAATAAAAATCATATCATTATTCCTCGAAATATTGAGGAAACTTATTACCAGAAATTCATCGCTCCGCTGGTGGCTCAGTTCGATGTTTTTGCACAAGGATTTGAGATTAGATTTGAAAAACACGAATCGAAGCCAGTTTTATCAATTTCGGAGGTCTTGGCCGCAAAAAAAGTAGCCGTAGCGTTATTTGATAATAACGATGAGGAAGAAGAAAATGATGAAGAAAACAAAATAGTTTTCGATTTATCGTTTCAATACGGCAATTATACTTTTCGTTTTGATAATTTCTCGGCTGAGGCTTATGTAAGTGTTGAGCGGGCGGGAGATAGTTGGGTTTTTCATAAAGTAAAACGAGATTTGAAGTATGAAAAAGCACAAGTAAACTTGCTAAAAGATTTGGGTTTAGATGTACGTCAAGGCCGTAGTTTAGTACCAAAAAGACCCGCTTTTTCGTGGTTGCAAAGTAATGCGAAGGTGCTCGAAGAAAATAGTTTTGAGGTAAGGCAGGCTGATAATAGTCAAAATCAGAAGCAATATTTCTTGGGATACTCGTCGATTGAGGTGCATATTGAAGAAAAAAATGATTGGTTTGATATAAAAGCAAAAGTGCGTTTCGGTGAATTTGAAATTCCATTTTTGAAACTTCGGAATTTGATTTTGGCCAATAAACGAGAGTTTACGCTACCAAATGGGCAAATTGCGGTTATTCCTGAAGAATGGTTTACGAGATATTCAGAATTATTTAGTTATGTCGATAACCTCGACGAGAGCGATTTAACGATTCTGAAAAAACATCATTTGGTTTTAGTACAAGATTTAACCGATGAAGGCTTGGCGTTTTCGGTCATTACTCGAAAGCTCGAAAGACTGCGAAATTTTGATAAAATTGGTCAGTACGAGCTTCCAAAAGGCTTAAACGCTAATCTTAGACCTTACCAAAAAGCTGGCTACGATTGGATGCGATTCTTGGCCGAATACAAACTGGGTGGTTGTTTAGCTGATGATATGGGTTTGGGTAAAACCATTCAAACACTGGCGTTTTTACAATCACAGAAAGAAGCTGGGCTGGCTGAACACCCCAATCTTTTGGTGATGCCTACTTCATTGATTTATAATTGGTTAAAAGAAATCGAGAAATTTACACCCAATCTTCGAGCGTTTATTTATACAGGCACTAATCGAGAGAAAAATACCGAACAGTTTGATAATTATGATTTGATTCTGACTTCCTACGGAATTCTCAGAATTGATATTGATGTTATCAAAGATTACCGATTTAATTATGTGATTTTGGATGAATCGCAGTCAATCAAAAATCCAAGTTCGCATATTTCAAAGGCGGTTATGCAACTTAATTCAGCCAATCGATTGATTCTGACGGGTACTCCACTCGAAAACAGTACAATGGATTTATGGACACAAATGACGTTTATTAATCCAGGGCTTTTGGGTACACAAAGTTATTTCAAAAACGAATACCAGATTCCGATTGAAAAACATCAAGATGAAAAGCAAAACAAGCGTTTGTATAGCTTGATTAAGCCTTTTATGTTGCGACGCCACAAGTCGCAGGTAGCAACCGAACTTCCGCCGAAAGTTGAAAGTATTCATTATTGCGATATGACCGAAGAGCAAGAAAAATGCTACGAAGAAGCCAAATCTTATTATAGAAATATCATTTTGGAGCAAATCGAAGAGAAAGGTTTCGGTAAATCTCAGATGGCGGTGCTACAAGGTTTGACCAAATTACGCCAGTTGGCAAATCATCCACAAATGATTGATGAAGGATACGAAGGCGATTCTGGAAAAAATGAAGAGGTTTTGCAAAAACTCGAAACCATCATCGAGGAAGGTCATAAAGTGTTGGTTTTTAGTCAGTTTGTGAAGCATTTGGATATTTACCGAGATTATCTGGAGAAGAATAATATTCGTTATTGCTACCTTGACGGCTCGACCAATAATCGCCAAGAGCAAGTAGATATTTTTCAGAATGACAATTCGATAAAGATTTTCTTGATTTCGTTGAAAGCAGGAGGTTTGGGTTTAAATCTGACAGCGGCCGAATACGTTTTCTTGCTCGACCCGTGGTGGAATCCTGCGATTGAAGCACAAGCCATTGACAGAGCCCACCGAATTGGGCAGCAAAATACGGTGTTTACCTACAAATTTATTACCCGAAATTCGGTTGAAGAAAAGATTCTGACCTTGCAACGAAATAAACGTAAGCTTTTTGATAACCTAATTACGACCGAAGAAAATTTCGTAAAATCGCTTTCGAAGGATGATATTTTGAGCTTGTTGGAGTAGATTTTTCACCGCAAAATCCCCAAATCCCAACCGACTTTGAAGAGTTTCTGAGGTGGTTGGGTTTTTATGTATTTTGGCATCTGAAAACCCACTTGTAGCCGCAATGCAGATTTCTTCTTTTGATTGTTTTCTTCTTTTACTGTTTCTTCAACGCCTTTCAGAGATAATCTTAGTCCAAACCCCAAAAAGGTTGTCATTTCTTCTTTCAGTTCTTGGTCGTTTTTTTCGTTTTCTTTGGCATTTACGGCTTCGTATTTTACTTTTTCAGCTAAAAGTAGTTTTGTTTTTTGGGCATAAGTATTCGTACTGAATAGGGCAAGCAAAAGCAATAAAAATACTTTTTTCATAATTTTAGTATTGGATTTAGATAAAACGAATCATGTTACGATTAGTTTTGGTTTGTTTAGAAAATTGTGGTTAGCTATTTATTAGCAAATCTACTCAGCTATTGGATATAAACAAAAAAGGTCAGGCAAAACCTGACCAGAGAAATCTTAAAAATCGCTAAAAAAACTATCGAATTGCAACACTATGTGTGTAATCTTTATGAATCTCGAAACTTTTATTCCAAATTTCGTCCTCACTTTTGAGCTTAAACAGGTATGAGCCTACTGATAAAGTTGAAATATCGTATTTTGAAATAAAATTCCCCCAATCATATCTTCCCAATTCTCTTTCATAAATTAAATGCGAGTTGCCATCATACAGAGAAACCGTCATTTTAATACCTTCCTTTTTCCAGTAGCGTAGTTCAATTTTTTGCCCCTTTTCAATCGGACGAATATTGGCTAAAAATAATTTTGATGGAGTGGCAAGTGGTGTAAAATTGGGTTTTTCTGGAATTTCGCTTTCGGATGATTCTACGATAGTGGCAAGAAATTGGGCTTGAGTTTTTAGATGTACGAAACAACCAATTACTGCCAAAAGTACAAATTTTCTGAGTGTGTTTGTTGAGTTTTTCATGTGCGTAAGTGTTAGATTGTTGATAAAGAAAAAACTATAACTATTTAATAGACAAGGGTTTATCCTTAGTTTCTTTCAAAAAAAACTAACACAATTTTGAATAATTTTTCAAACACTTCAAATAGCAATCCACGAATAGTACAAGTACTCGGTTGGAAAATTCAACGAATATTGAAATAATACCGTAAGTTCATCTTAAAGTTTTATGAGATTTTGGCTTGTTTTTCAATAAAAAAGGCTTGGAATGTCTTTTCAAGCCTTGGATAAACAAAAAAGGTCAAGCAAAATGCTCGACCTTTTTTGTGTTTTATATAAAGAGAATTACTCATTCTCCATTCTTAATTCTCAATTAGAATTAAACATACTCTCTGCGTTGTTTTGCTGCCTCTTGTTGTCTTTTCTTTTCGGCTGCTGCTTCGATTTCTGCTTTGCTACCCACTTGAATATTTTGATATTTACGATTACCCGTTCCAGCAGGAATCAAGTGACCAACGATAACGTTCTCTTTCAAGCCTTCGAGTGTATCACGCTTACCTCTTACGGCAGCTTCTGATAACACTTTAGTGGTCTCTTGGAACGATGCCGCTGACATGAATGATTCCGTACCCAATGATGCCGTAGTGATACCTTGTAATGTCGGACGAGCAACGGCTGGCATTGCATCACGAACCACAAGTTGTGCTAAGTCAGCACGTTTCAAGCGGCTATTTTCGTCACGCATTTCACGGGCAGTAATAATTTGGCCTGGCTTATACTTATCAGAAGCACCAGCGTCCATTACTACTTTTTTGTCAAGAATCTTATCGTTTCCTGCACGTACAACCCACTTGTCAACCATTTGGTTATCTAAGAAGAGTGTATCACCAGAGTCAATAACCTCTACTTTTTGCATCATTTGGCGAACAATCGTTTCGATGTGCTTATCAGAGATTTTTACCCCTTGTTGACGATATACGGCTTGTACTTCGTTTACTAAGTATTCTTGTACGGCGGTTGGCCCTTTGATACGAAGAATATCGGCTGGTGTGATAGCTCCATCAGAAAGTGGGTCACCTGCCAAAACGAAGTCTCCGTCTTGTACTAAGAATAATTTCGACAAAGGCACCATGTATTTCATCTTGATACCATCTTTTGCTTCCACAAAAATCTCACGATTACCACGTTTGATAGCACCGTATTGTACGATACCGTCAATCTCTGATACAACCGCAGGATTTGAAGGGTTACGAGCCTCAAACAACTCCGTGATACGAGGTAAACCACCCGTAATATCTCGGTTCATGTTGATAGCACGTGGAATCTTAGCTAAGATTTGTCCCGCTTTGATAATTTTGCCATCTTCTACCGTCAAACGAGCCAATACAGGCAAGTTGTAGGCTTTTTCTTCTTCACCATTGCTTGTTCTTACGATGATTGAAGGGTTCTTAGTACGGTCTTTCGATTCGATGATAACTTTATCACGGAAACCAGTTTGCTCATCGGCTTCTTCTTTATAAGTTATATTCTCTTCGATAGCATCGTATTCTACCACACCATCAATATCAGCAAGGATTACGGCGTTAAATTGATCCCAATGACAAAGAACATCGTTTTTAGCAACTTGCTGTCCGTCTTTTACTTCCAAAGTAGCACCGTAAGGTACGTTATTTACGATAAGTACGTTGTTTGTACCTGTTTCGATGATACGAATTTCTCCACGACGACCCAACACAGTTGTAATTTCGTTACCTTCACGGTCAGTTGACTGTACGGTACGCATTTCTTCGAGTTGGATTGTTCCAGCAAATTTCGCTTTGATGTTTGCTTCCGAAGCAACGTTTTGGGCAGTACCCCCTGTGTGGAACGTACGGAGTGTAAGCTGAGTACCTGGCTCACCGATTGATTGTGAGGCAATTACACCAACTGCTTCGCCACCTTCCGACATACGGCCAGTAGCCAAGTTACGTCCATAACATTTCGCACAAACACCCGTTTGCGTTTCGCAAGTCAATACTGAGCGAATTTCAACTGTTTCTATAGCTGTTTCGTCGATTTCAGCAGCAATTTCTTCTGTGATTTCTTCGCCAGCTTTTACAATAAGTTTCTTCGTCAATGGGTCGATTACGTCATAAACTGATGTACGGCCCAAGATACGCTCAGAAAGTGGCTCAACAATATCTTCGTTGTCTTTCAAAGCTGAAACTTGAATACCACGTAAAGTTCCGCAGTCGATTTCGTTTACTACTACGTCTTGTGCAACATCGTGCAAACGACGAGTTAAGTAACCAGCATCGGCAGTTTTTAGGGCTGTATCGGCCAAACCTTTACGAGCACCGTGTGTTGAGATAAAGTATTCGAGTACGTCGAGACCTTCTTTAAAGTTAGACAAGATTGGGTTTTCGATGATTTCTCCAACCGAGCCTTGAATATTCTTTTGTGGTTTTGCCATCAAACCTCTCATACCACCGAGCTGACGCACTTGTTCTTGCGAACCACGAGCTCCCGAGTGCATCATCATATAAATTGGGTTGAAACCAGCTTGGTCTTCTTCCAATTGTTTCAATAGAATCACACGCATCGAACTATTTACACGTCCCCAAATATCAATGATTTGGTTATAACGCTCACGCTCAGTAATGATACCGAACATATAGTTGTTTTGTACTTCTTCTACTTCTTTTTTCGCATCTTCAACGAGTTTTGCCTTTTCTTCTGGGATAATGATGTTATCCAAACCGATAGACAAACCTCCACGGAAGGCTGTTTGATAACCTAATTGCTTGATGTCATCTAAGAATTGTGCTGTACGAGCATAACCAGCTTCTTTGAATACACGACCGATAAGCTGTTGTAGCTTTTTCTTAGTCAATAATTCGTCGAGGTAACCTACTTCTTCAGGTACACACTGGTTAAACAAAATACGTCCAGCAACGGTATCAACGATTTTCCAAACTAAATTGCCGTTTTCGTCTTTTACCTTCACACGACACTTGATGTGAGCGTGTTTTGAAACCGCACCTTCGTTCATCGCAATGATTACTTCTTCTGGCGAGTAGAAAGTAAGACCTTCACCTGGCTCTTTGTGAGTAGGAGTTGATTTACGTCCTTTCGTTACGAAGTAAAGACCCAATACCATGTCCTGAGAAGGTACAGTGATTGGAGCTCCGTTGGCAGGGTTCAAGATATTATGAGCAGCCAACATCAAGATTGAAGCCTCCATGATTGCTTCCTGACCAAGCGGCACGTGAACGGCCATCTGGTCACCGTCAAAGTCAGCGTTGAAGGCTGTACAAACGAGTGGGTGCAATTGGATAGCTTTTCCTTCCACCAATTTAGGTTGGAAAGCCTGAATACCAAGTCTGTGGAGAGTAGGGGCACGGTTCAAAAGAACTGGGTGTCCTTTCAATACGTTTTCCAAAATATCCCAAACTACGGCGTCTTTTCTGTCAACGATTTTCTTAGCAGATTTTACGGTCTTAACAATTCCACGCTCAATTAATTTTCTGATAATGAACGGTTTGAAAAGTTCGGCCGCCATATCTTTTGGAAGTCCGCACTCGTGTAGTTTCAATTCTGGACCTACAACGATTACCGAACGACCAGAGTAGTCAACACGCTTTCCAAGTAAGTTCTGACGGAAACGTCCTTGCTTTCCTTTCAACATATCAGAAAGTGATTTCAAGGCACGGTTACCTTCCGAACGAACAGCGTTTACTTTACGAGAGTTGTCGAACAATGAGTCAACAGCCTCTTGTAACATACGTTTTTCGTTACGTAAGATTACTTCTGGAGCTTTGATTTCCAACAAACGTTTCAAACGGTTGTTACGGATAATCACACGACGGTAAAGGTCATTTAAGTCAGAAGTTGCGAAACGACCACCATCCAATGGCACTAACGGACGCAATTCTGGTGGAATAACTGGCACCATACGGATAACCATCCACTCAGGTTTATTTTCGATACGAGTGTTTGCATCACGTAAAGCTTCTACGATTTTCAAACGTTTCAAGGCATCTGCCTTACGTTGTTGTGAAGTATCGGTAGCCGCAGCATGACGAAGGTCGTATGATAATTGGTCTAAATCAAGGCGAGAAAGCATCATTTCTAAAGCTTCAGCACCCATTTTGGCGATAAATTTATTTGGGTCTTTATCGTCGAGCATTTGGTTATCACGTGGCAATTTGTCCATGATGTCCAAATATTCTTCTTCAGTCAAGAAGTCGTTTTTAGAAACGCCATCTTCACCTTTGATACCTGGTTGGATAACAACGTATCTTTCGTAGTAAATAATTTGGTCGAGTTTCTTCGACGACATACCTACTAAGTAACCAATTTTGTTTGGTAAACTACGGAAGTACCAAATGTGAGCCACAGGCACAACGAGTTCGATGTGTCCCATACGTTCACGACGTACTTTCTTTTCGGTAACTTCTACACCACAACGGTCGCAGATGATACCTTTGTAGCGAATACGTTTGTATTTACCACAGTGACATTCCCAGTCTTTTACTGGCCCAAAGATACGCTCGCAAAACAAACCGCCCATTTCGGGTTTGTAAGTACGATAGTTGATTGTCTCAGGTTGAGTAACCTCGCCAAAAGAGCTTTCTAAGATTGACTCTGGTGAAGCCAAACTGATAGTGATGCTCTGGAAGTCACTATTGAGTTTTTTATTTTTCTTTAAAGACATTTTCAAGTATGATTGATGTGAAAATGATAAGCTCATTTTGAGGTGTGTAATTCCGTAGAAAAACACACCTTTATATTTTCAGACTACTGCAAAGTAATCTCTAATGCTAAGCCTCGTAATTCGTGAACCAATACGTTGAATGATTCTGGGATATTTGGTTTTGGCAAATTCTCTCCTTTTACGATTGCTTCGTATGCTTTGGCACGACCCAATACATCATCAGATTTTACAGTCAAGATTTCTTGTAAGATATGCGATGCACCGAATGCTTCCAATGCCCAAACTTCCATCTCTCCGAAACGCTGACCACCAAATTGTGCTTTACCACCCAATGGTTGTTGCGTAATGAGTGAGTATGGTCCGATTGAACGGGCGTGCATTTTATCATCAACTAAGTGACCGAGCTTCATCATATACATGATACCTACGGTTACTTTTTGGTCGAATGGCTCACCAGTCAAACCGTTGTAGAGTTGCGAACGTCCGTAAGGTGGTAAACCTGCTTCTGCCAATTCGGCTGATACTTCTTCTTCAGTAGCACCATCAAAGATTGGTGTAGCATATTTACGTCCTAATTTTCTACCCGCAAGACCTAATACAACTTCGTATAGCTGACCGATGTTCATACGAGAAGGTACACCAAGTGGGTTCAACACGATGTCCATTGGCTGACCTTCTGCCGTAAATGGCATGTCTTCATCACGAACAATACGAGCAACAACCCCTTTATTTCCGTGACGACCCGCCATCTTGTCACCCACTTTCAACTTACGTTTCTTAGCGATGTAAACTTTAGCCAATTTCACGATACCTGCTGGTAATTCATCACCAACTTCCAATACAAAACGCTCACGTTTGAATCGACCGATTACTTCGCTACGGCGAGCCAAGTAGTTCTTACAAAGTGTTACGATTAGTTTATTGAAAGCTGGGTCTTCTGTCCAACCATCTAAGATAACATCTCCCAATAAGTTTACTTCTTCAGGAACATTATATTGGCTTTCGTCAACATAATTGTTTTTGTCTGGGAATAAATTATTAGTGATGTTTCCACGGTTGAACTTCATGCCTTTAGAGATAAGCTCATCTCCAAATTTATGTTTCACACCTACAGTTGTTTTGCCATCAAGCAATTCAACCATTTTATCAATCATTAAACCACGGAGTTCGATTAATTGGCGTCCGTGTTTCTTCATCAATGCTTTTAGTTCGTCTTTGTGTTTCGAACGCTCTTCTTTACTTGGGCGAGAGAAAAGTTTTGTGTCGATGATCACACCGTCCATTGATGGTGGTGCTTTTTTCGAAGCATCTTTCACGTCACCTGCTTTATCGCCGAAGATAGCACGGAGGAGTTTTTCTTCTGGAGTTGGGTCTGATTCTCCTTTTGGAGTAATCTTACCGATTAGAATATCTCCTTCACGTACACGTGTACCAGTGCGAACGATACCGTTTTCGTCGAGGTTCTTCACTGTTTCTTCCGAAACGTTTGGAATCTCAGCAGTTAATTCTTCTTCTCCACGTTTTGTGTCACGTACTTCGAGTTCGTATTCTTCGATGTGAATTGATGTGAAAATATCTTCACGAACAACTCTCTCAGAGATTACAATCGCATCCTCAAAGTTATATCCTTGCCAAGGCATGAAGGCAACCAAGAGGTTACGTCCGAGAGCAAGTTCTCCGCCTTGAGTAGCATATCCTTCTACAAGAATTTGACCTTTTTTCACTTCTTGACCTTTCAATACAATCGGACGAATGTTGATACAAGTATCTTGGTTCGTACGACGGTGCTTGATAAGTTCATAAGAAGTTACGTTAGTATCGAAGCTCACCAATGATTGTTCTGTTGTCCAGTTATAACGAACCTTGATAACATTTGCATCAACGTATTCGATAACACCATCTTCTTCAGCAACAACTAAAGTACGTGAGTCACGAGCCAAACGGCCTTCAAGACCTGTACCTACGATTGGAGCTTCTGGACGCAACAATGGCACTGCTTGACGTTGCATGTTTGAGCCCATCAAGGCACGGTTGGCATCATCATGCTCAATGAATGGAATCATTGAAGCGGCCACTGATACAATCTGATTTGAGGCAATATCCATGTAGTCGATTGAATCTGGAGTCTTCATTGGGAAGTCACCTTCATAACGACATTTCAATGTATCAACCAAGAAGTTTCCGTCGGCATCAACATCGGCAGTTGCCATCGCAATATTTTTTCCGTCTTCTTCTTCGGCAGTTAAATAAACTAATTCTTTGGTTAATTTACCGTTTTCAATCTTAACATAAGGGGTTTCGATGAAGCCCATGCTGTTAATTTTGGCATACGTACAAAGCGACGAAATCAAACCGATGTTTGGACCCTCTGGAGTTTCGATAGTACACAAACGACCGTAGTGCGTATAGTGAACGTCACGAACCTCGAAACCTGCACGCTCACGGCTCAATCCACCTGGCCCGAGTGCCGACATACGACGCTTGTGCGTGATTTCGGCCAAAGGGTTGGTTTGGTCCATGAACTGTGATAGCTGGTTGGTACCAAAGAATGAGTTGATTACTGAAGAAAGCGTACGAGCATTAATCAAATCAACAGGTTTGAAGTCTTCGTTATCACGAACGTTCATACGTTCTTTAATTGTACGAGCCATACGAGCCAAACCTACACCAAATTGTGCGTAAAGTTGCTCTCCTACGGTACGAACACGACGATTCGATAAGTGGTCAATATCATCGACAACTGCTTTTGAGTTGATAAGCTGGATAAGGAACTTAACGATTTCGACAATATCTTGGGTTGTCAATACACCAGTTTCGAGTGGTGTAGTCAAACTCAATTTTGTGTTTACACGGTAGCGACCTACTTCTCCTAAATCATAACGTTTGTCAGAGAAGAACAATCCTTGGATAATCTCACGAGCGGTTGCTTCGTCAGGTGCTTCGGTGTTACGTAACTGACGGTAGATTTGCTCAACGGCTTCTTTTTCAGAGTTTGAGCTATCACGTTGTAACGTATTATAAATGATGTTAAATTCTGATACGTTGGCATCTTCACGGTGCAAAATGATTGATTTTTGCTCAGTGTTTAAGATAGTGTCAATGTCATCATCAGAGATAATAGAGTCACGCTCTAAGATTACCTCGTTACGGTCGATTGAAACAACCTCACCAGTATCTTCATCTACGAAGTCTTCTGTCCATGTACGTAATACACGTGCAGCAAGACGACGACCGATTGATTTTTTCAAGGCTTCACGAGTGCCAGGGATTTCTTCTGACAAACCGAAAAGGTTGAGGATGTCTTTATCAGAACCAAAACCGATTGCACGAAGCAATGTTGTAACTGGGAATTTTTTCTTACGGTCGATGTATGCATACATTACGTTGTTTACGTCAGTCGAGAATTCAATCCACGAACCTTTCATCGGGATTACACGAGCTGAATAAAGTTTCGTTCCATTTGTGTGCTTGCTCATTGAGAAGAACACACCTGGCGAACGGTGTAATTGTGATACGATAACACGCTCAGCTCCGTTGATAACGAATGAGCCACGACCATTCATGTATGGAATGTTACCCAAGAATACTTCTTGCTCGATTGTCTCGAAGTCTTCGTTGTCGGTATCATTACAAATCAAACGCAATTTTGCTTTTAAAGGCACAGCGTAAGTAAGACCACGGTCAATACACTCATCAACTGAGTATTTTGGTGGGTCGATGGTGTAATCGACGAATTCCAACACGTAGTTTTCACGTGAGTCGGCGATCGGGAAGTTTTCGGCAAATACATTGAAAAGCCCTTCCATTTTGCGATTTTCGGCTGGAGTCTCAATCTGGAAAAAATCTTGGAAAGATTTTACCTGAATATCCAAGAAGTCTGGGTATTCGATGAGCGGCTTTACCGTTGCGAAACTTTTTCTACCGGTTTCTGTCAGATTCAAGGTTTGAAAAGTTTTAAGTGATAAATTTTTTTCAGGGGCTGTTAGCTTTTGGCTATTAGTTATTAGCTTTTTAAAATTAAAGAAAGCTAATCGCTAAGGGCTAATTGCTAAAAGCAAAAATATATCGTAGTGAAGCGAATGATTATCCCTGTGCGACTATCCTACGAAAACAGCCGTGTATCGGACAAAAATTCTACTAATGAAAAGCGTATTTTTCTGGGGTAATCTTAAATAGGGTGCGAAATTACGGAATGATAACGAAAAAAACAAAGTTTTATTAGTTTTTTTCGTTTATAATCAATATTTTTTTATGAATTGTGGAATTAAATTAAGAGCTTATCGGCTTTTTAAAATTTTAGGGGTAAATTTAAAAACTAATACCGGTTAATCATCGAATCTCGTTTTTGTAGAAAGTATCCTTGATTTTATTATTAATACCATATAAAGTAGTATGGTATTTGCTTGTATTAGATTTACTTACGAACCTTATATATTTCACAATGTTTAATTCATGAGCGAAGCTCTACAATATTTAGCTTTTGTATCAATCATAGCTATTGCTTTGGTATTGGTTTTTTCATTAATGAAAAACTCATACACTAAGTATCGTCATATTTATATTAATAACGTAGAAGACTTATCAAAGCATTATTATCGTTATGTACTCTATTTTTGGGGCGTTGGTATATTTGTGCCGTTTAGTGAGCTTTATATTGAGCTGTTTTCAGTCAGAAAAGAAAGCGAACTATTTTATAATATCATAGTTGGGTTGTTTTGTCTGGGAATTGCATTTTTCAGCAGGTACTTCGCCTTCATTCGTAAGAACCTACATCGTCTTTTTTCAACCTTTTTTGTGGTTTATAACTCTTTAGTTCTCTACAAAATTGCTTCGAATGGACAAATGGATTTTCTGACATTGGCTGAGTTTACGCTTGTCAATATGATTTCCTATTATGTTTTTTATACATTCAAGTATTTTTATACATACCTTCTTGCGATTGTGGCCGCTTTAGTAGGGTTGGTCATGCTTGAGATTATTTCTACCAAAGATTTTATCATTTACTTTAATAGCTCATTTATTGCTTTTATTATCAATTATGTAATTCACTACATTGATTTGAGTATTAAAGAAAATCTATTTTTCGCATATAATTTTGTCAATCGAGGTAATCTGCTCATTATTGGTGTAAATCAGGAGGGGATCATAACTTTTGTAAGCAAAAACGTAGAAGAGATTTTAGGGTATAATACTGATGAATGGATTGGTCAAAGCTGGGAATCGGAGATCCAAGAAAAATTGGGATTCGAGAAAAATGATAGTAGTAAAATTAAACAAATAAAGATAAATGAAGGTGGCCATAAGTTTCTTGATTGGCATGAGGAGGTTTTTAACAATGATTTGATTTTGAAAGTTGGTCGAGATATAACCGACATAAAAAAAACTGAAACGCAGCTCACAACTACCAATAATCGTCTAAATAGCTTATTAGCAAATATCGGAGACTTAGTTTTTGTTCTGAACTTAGACTTTGTTTTTACGGAGTATTATCAAAACGAAAATAATGAAGAGTTACTCATTCCCCCCTCACTGTTTCTTGGAAAAAATATTAATGAAATCGATTTTCCAGATGATGCCCTCAAGGCTATCAAAACGGCGATTGATAAGACCATTTCTACTCACAAAAAATCGAATGTTGAATATAGTTTACAGTCGGAGCTTGGTCGCCAGTGGTTTAGTGTAGTTATTTCGCCACTTGATGATGATGATGGTAATCTGACTGAAATTATTTGCATCGCCCGAAATATTACTGAAAACAAAAAGGCCGAACTCGAACTCAAACGTACGAAGGAAGTACTCGAACAGACCAATCGTGTGGCCAGAGTAGGGGGTTGGGAGTATAATCTCGCTGAACAAAAAGTATATTCTTCTAAAATAACTAAAGAGATTTTTGAGGTTTCTGACGAAAGAGAGTCAGATTTTAGTCAAGTACTTAATTATTTTGATGAAAATGATTCAAAAAATTTACTTCTGAATGCCATTAATAGATGCATAAAAGAAGGAGTTGCTTATGACCTTGAGATAGCAATCATAACAGCACTCGGAAAAAAACGTTGGGTAAGAGCCAAAGGTGCAGCCGAATTTGTTGACGGCGTTTGTCGAAGGGTTTATGGGATTGTGCAAGACATTGACCAACAAGTTAAAGCCAAAACTGCCCTCAAACAAAGCGAAGAGAAATTTAGATACATCAGTGAGAATATCTCGGATGTTGTGATTGTCTTTGAGAATGACAAGGTTTCATACTTATCATCGGCTCACGAACGCCAATTTGGTTATACTACTGAAGAAGCAATTTCTATTTCGGAACGTAACATTTATGAGTTCTTCCACCCCGAAGACCACGAGTTTCTCAGAAAACTGTATCGGAATGCGATTAAAACCCAAACACCAAAACTTACTTATCATGTGCGGTTTTTGCATAAAAAAGGGCATTATGTTTGGCGTGAAGATTCTGTGACGCTCATCTATGATTCAACGGGTTATTTGGTTATGCGTTTGATTACGGCAAGAGATATCAGTGAACGTAAAAATCAAGAAATCGCCAATCAACTCCGACAAGAGCGGGTGCTACTTCAAAATGATATTCTGATACGTTTATCTAAGACTCATCTCGACGAGGGTGATTTTTGGAAAGAAGGATTGCACACAATAACCGAAGCAGCGGCTGAAGGCACTGATGTTGAGCGAGTAAGTGTTTGGCTTTTCCAAGAAAATCAGATTTCTTGTGTTGATTTATTCACACAAGAAACTCAAAAGCATTCAACTGCCGAAACAATACAAGAAGCTGATTTTCCGAATTATTTTCACGGAATAAGAAATGAAGTAGCTATTGTGGCCGATGATGCCCACACACATAAATATACACAGGAGTTTTCGGAAGTTTACTTAAAATCAACCAATATCAAGTCGATGCTCGATTTGCCAATTTATCTTGGTGGCGAGTTGATCGGTGTGATTTGTTGGGAAAAAACACATGAGATCAAGTATTGGTCTGATGATGATATAACTTTTGCTCGTTCGATAGCCGACATTGTTTCGCTGGGAATTGAGGCCGATAAACGCCTAAAAGCCGAGAAAGAACTCAAACGCACCAAAGAGATTCTGGAGCAAACGAGCCTTGTGGCTAAAGTAGGAGGTTGGGAAATTGATGTATTAAATCAAACGGTATTTTTCTCAGATATAAATAAAGCAACCCTCGAAGCTCCGCCAGAATTTGTTTTAGACCTCGAAAGTGCCTTAACATTTTTTAAAGAAGGAGAAGACCGAGAAAGAGTATTTGAGTCTTTCACCCAATGTTTTAAGAAAGGAATACCTTTCGATATAGAAGTTCAAATCATTACGTTTAAAGGAAATGAGCGTTGGGTGAGAGCTTTAGGGCAAGCCGAGTATAGCAATGGCAGGTGTAAGCGGCTTTATGGAACTTTTCAAGATATTGATGAACAAGTAAAACTCGTTCAGATAATTAAAGACAAAGAATTACAGTACAGAACCCTTATCTCCAATATTTCGAGCGTAACATTTAGGTGTTTGAATGATGCCACTTGGACAATGATTTTTGTCAGCGATGCTATCGAACAACTGACGGGCTACCCTGCCGAAGATTTTATCTTGAATAATAAGCGTAGCTATGCCGACATTATTCACCCCGAAGATAAAGATTACGTCAATGCAAACTCAGGCGAAACTAACCGAGAATATACGATAGAGTATAGAATAATTAACAAAAATAATGAGACGCTCTGGGTAAACGAAAAAGGAAGATGGTATTTTGATGAAGTCGAAAAACGAGTCATGCTTGATGGTATCATCTCGAACATTACGGAACGAAAACATGCCGAAATCGCCCTTGTTCAGAGTTATGAAGAACTGAAAAATACCCAAACCCAGCTATTGGCGATTCAGGTAGAACAAGAAAAATTTGTCAACTTGGTGAAGTATTCGGGTGCATTCATCGCAATGTCGGATATGCGAGGAAATCTGATATTTTTGAATGAAAAAGCCAAGCAAATTTCAGGCTTTGGTGATAACTTTGAAGGACTAACTACCAAAGACTGTCATTCAGAGCAAGGTGGGCTTTTACTTGATACTACAATTGTGCCGCAGGTTTTGGAAAATGGAATGTGGCAAGGCGAGCATGATTTGATTAACTTTAAAACTAAAGAAGTCAGATATACCGATGCGACGACATTCTTAGTGCGAGACCCTCTCACTAAAAAAGCAATAGCCTTTGCTACAATTCAGATTGATATTACCGAGAGAAAGAAAGCAGAAGCTCAATTGCTCGAAAAGCAACAAGAATTACTTTACAAAAGCGAGATGTTGGCAGCTGTCGCCAAAACTACCGAAAAACTTTTGGTGAGTAAAAACATAGAAGAAACACTCTCCGAAACTTTTAAGCTCGTAGGAGAATCAATTGGAACTGATAGGGTTTACTACTTTGAAAACGATTTTAAAACTAACAAGATTAGCCATAAAGTAGAATGGGTACGTACTGGTATTAGCTCGCAGCTCAATAATCCTGATACCCATAATTTATCTTTCGATGATATTTGTTTTTACACCGAACCACTGCTCCAAAATAAGATTTTTCAAAAGAAACTAAGCGAACTGCAAAACCCCGTAATCATAGAAAGATGGAGAAAGCAAGCTATTTTATCGGTACTATTGCTTCCTGTTTTTATAAAAGATAAATTTTATGGTTTTATTGGTTTCGATGATTGTACGCATGAGCAGATTTGGTCAGAAGATAAAATCAATATTTTGCTGTCGTTGGCAACTAATATTGCTAATGCCATCGAACGTATCAATAACGAGATAATCATTAGTGAAAGCGAGAGTAATTTCCGCCAACTCAACGAAACCCTCGAAGACGTTTTCTTGCTCTTTGATGTTGTCAATCGTCGGTACATTTATGTGAGTCCTTCTTGCAAAAAAGTTTTAGGCCCCGACCAAACCTATTTCTATGAACAAAATACATTCGTAAGAGATTTTCTTTTTGAAGAAGACCAAAACATTAATAAAATCATTGACGAACAAATCAAAACTCACAATTCGTCAGAAGTAGAGTATAGAATAAAAACTAAAGATGGTGGTGAAAAGTGGATTTATCAGAAATCATTCGGAATCAGAAACGAAGCTGGCGAGTTGGTCAGAATATCAGGTATTTGCTCAGACATTACCGAACGAAAAATAATTCAGAGTGAAGTAAAACAGCTTTCTTTAGTTGCTGAGAAAATCACCAATGGCGTGCTAATTGCCGACATTGAAGGGCGAGTTCTGTGGGCTAATCAAAGTTACCTCGAAATGATGGAAGTTGAACTCTCTGTATTGATTGGCCAACGCCCGAGAGATTTATTTAACCCACGTAATGAGGGTATTCATAACGAAATGGACATCATCAATGGCTATAATTTCAATATTGAATTAGAGGTAGAAACGTTTAAGAAAAACAAAAAATGGATTGAAATTCTAAACACTGCAATAAAAGATGATGGTGGCAATTTTATCCAACAAATCGAAGTTGTGATTGACATTTCGGAGCGTAAAAAGGCCGAAAATTTATTGAAAGAAAGCGAAGAACGTTTCCGTTTCATTGCTGAAAATACTTCTGATGGTATTTTTGTGATAGAAAATACTCGTATTATCTATACATCGCCATCTTTCCAAAAAATGTTTGGATTTACTTTTGAAGAAAGTGTCAAACAGAGCGAAGGAAATTTGCTTGAATATGTACATCCTGATGATAGGGAAAGTATCAGAAATACCATTGAAAATACCATCAGTCAAAAAGTTGAGACATTCGATTTACAATACCGAACGCTTCATAAAAACGGTTATTATATTTGGCGGGAAGATACTGTCACGGTTGTTTATCAAAACGACAAAGTATTCCGATATATCAGTGTTGTTCGAGACATAACCGAGCGAAAAAAAGTCGAAGAACGTCTCCGAGAAAGCGAACACAAGCTAAGTAGTATCTTGAACTCTTTAGATGAGGTCGTGTGGGCTGTAAGTATGCCAGATTACAGGCTTATACTTGTAAGTAAATCGTTTGAGAAAGTTTATGGTAAAACTTCAAGAGAATGGAAACGAAACTTTAATCTTTGGAAAGATGCTATTGTTCCAGAGGATAGAGCAATTGGCGAGAAAATGGAAAACGAGATACTTTCTTTGGGAACGGCTTATGGAATTTATCGTATTTTTGATGCACACGGAAACATCAAATGGCTCGAAAATGCTGCTAAAGTAGTCAGAAACGATAACGATGAACCATTTATGATTATGGGTATCACGACTGACATTACTGAAAAGAAGATAGCAGAAGAAGCCCTCCGACAAGCCCAAGAATTAGCCGAAGAAGCTAATCGAGCAAAGGTTGAGTTAGAATTACGTGCTTTACAGATGCAAATGAATCCGCACTTTGTGTTCAATGCTCTCAACTCGATTCAGAGTTATGTTATGAACCAAGATACACTTACGGCAAACCTGTATTTATCGAAGTTCTCTCGACTCATTCGTTTATTCCTTGATTCTTCACGCAGTAAATTTATCCCACTGGCTGAAGAGATTAAATTATTGACGCTTTATATTGAGTTAGAAAAAATCAGATTTGAAGGAAAATTTGAGTTTGAAATCACAGTTGATTCTATGGTGAATAAATATGTCGAAATTCCGACCATGATTCTGCAACCATTTATTGAGAATGCCATCAATCATGGACTCCGATATAAGCACAAAAAAGGGGTTTTAAGTATTAGATTCTACAAGGAAGTAGGTTATTTAATCTGTAAAATAGAAGATGATGGTGTAGGCCGACGAAATGCTGAAAAGATTCAAGGTAAATCAAGTAAAGGGTATAAATCGCAAGGTTTGAAAATTACTACTGAACGCCTCACGACTTATAATAAAATCAACGATGCCAGCATTGTATTTTCAATCAAAGACCGAATCGAAAACCCAGCCAGTCCAAACGATGAAGTAGGAACATTAATCGAAATTCGATTCCCTGAAAATTAAACAAAAGCTGGGTTAAGGAGTTAGGATATAGGTTTTAGATTTAGAAATAGCTTACTAATAATGTGTCATTCTTCACATTGATTGTTTAATTTTGCAAAAAATAGAGATTTAATGATTAATGAAAACTTGCATTAATCATTAAACATTAATCATTATACATTAATATAAATGGCACTTAGCGAACAAGAATTACTACGCCGTCAGAAAAGACAAGACCTCATGGCAATGGGCATCGACCCATATCCTGCCGATTTATTTGAAGTAAACGTAACGGCCGCCGATATTGAGAAGAACTACGAAAATAATAAGCTCGACTATAAAAACGTATCAATCGCAGGTCGTTTGATGTCGTTTCGTATCATGGGAAGTGCGTCTTTTGCCGAATTGCAAGATTCAACGGGTCGTATTCAACTATACTTCCGTCGTGACGACCTTTGTCCAGACGAAGACAAAACACTTTATAATACAGTTTTCAAAAAGCTCCTTGATATTGGTGATATTATTGGTGTAAAAGGCTATGTTTTCACCACCCAAACTGGTGAAACTTCGATTCACGTAACCGAATTTAAGATTCTTAATAAATCGCTTCGCCCATTACCAATTGTCAAAGAAGTTGATGGAAAAATCTACGATGCTTTCTCTGACCCAGAGCAACGCTACCGCCAACGCTACGTTGATTTAATAGTGAATCCGCACGTAAAAGAGGTTTTCATCAAGCGTGCAAAAATCATCAGCACCATGCGTAGAATGTTTGATGATAAAGGGTGGTTAGAAGTTGAAACACCAATTTTGCAGCCTATTCACGGTGGAGCAGCGGCACGTCCGTTTGCTACGCACCACAATACGCTTGATATGCCGTTGTATATGCGTATCGCTAACGAACTTTACCTCAAACGCCTCATTGTGGGTGGTTTTGAAGGTGTTTATGAGTTCGGGAAAATGTTCCGCAATGAAGGTATGGACCGCACGCACAACCCAGAATTTACTTCACTTGAATTCTACGTAGCCTACAAAGACTACGAATGGATGATGGGAATTACAGAAGAAATTTTCGAGAAAGTAGCAATGGCCGTTCATGGTTCAACGACTTTCAAATTGGGTGAAAACGAATTGAATTTTGCTGGCCCATTTGCTCGTTTGAGTATTTTGGAAGCTATCGAAAAATATACAGGTGTAAATTTGGGCGAATTGACCGAAGAAGAAACCCGTGCTTACTGCCGCCAGTGGGGAATGGAAATTGACGACACCATGGGCAAAGCCAAATTGATTGACGAAATTTTTGGCGAAAAAGTAGAGGCAAACCTTATCCAGCCAACATTCATTATTGATTATCCAGTCGAGATGTCGCCACTGACGAAGAAACACCGTTCAAAACCAGGTTTGGTTGAGCGTTTTGAGTTGTTTGTGAATGGAAAAGAGGTGGCCAATGCCTACTCTGAGCTAAACGACCCAATTGACCAACGTGAGCGTTTTGAAGAGCAAGCAAGACTGGCAGAGCGTGGTGACGACGAAGCAATGGCCATGGACGAAGATTTCATTCGCTCGCTCGAATACGGAATGCCGCCAACGGCAGGTATTGGTATCGGTATCGACCGCCTCACGATGATGTTGACCGATAACGTGAGTATTCAAGAAGTATTGTTCTTTCCGCAAATGCGACCAGAGAAAAAACAAGAACTCTCACAAGAAGCAGATTACGAAGCGATTGGTATTCCAGCAGTTTGGGTGCCAGCTTTACAAAAAATGGGCTTCGTGATGGTTTCTCAACTCAAAGAAGCCAACGCCAATAAAATTTTCAATGATTTGGGTGGCATGAGAAAGAAACTCAGAATCGACGAAAAAATGCCGAGTAAGGAAGATGTTGAAAAATGGGTTTCGTAAAAAATCGTAGGAACGTCCAATTTGGACGTTCCTACGATTTCTACAAATCATTAATTCCCAACCCCACCCATATACGTCTCACTTTCAGCAACTTAACAAATATTTTACAACACCATTTGCAAAAAAACTAAAAACTTTTAATTATCTTGCCTTACAAATATGTAACCGCTAATTTCTAAATGTTTTATGAGCAGGAAAGTGTTAGTTTTAAATGCCGATTATAGTGCATTAAGTATTTGTACCGTGCCAAAGGCCTTTTTATTGGTTTATCTCGATAAGGCCGAGTTAGTCTCCGATTCCCCAAAAGGTATGCTTCGCACCGTCGATAAAAGCTATCCACTTCCCTCAGTCATAAGGCTTCATCATTATGTCAGTTTACCATTTAAAGGCGTGATGCTCAGTAGGCAAAATGTGTTTAGGCGAGACGGAAATAAGTGCATTTATTGTGGAAGCCACGACGACCTCACCCTCGACCACGTTTTACCAAAATCAAGAGGCGGAAAAACTAACTGGGATAACCTCGTAACCGCCTGCCGCCGCTGCAATTCTCGAAAAGGCGACCTCACCCCCGAAGAAATGGGATTCTCTCTCCCCAAAAAACCTTACAAACCTTCTTTTATTATGTTTTTACGAGATTTCGCAGGCTCTATCGAAGAGAACTGGCTGCCTTTCTTAGGAACAAAAGAACGTGCGTAAGTTTTTCATTTAATCATAAATCATTGATAATCAAACCTGCAAGGTCTGAAAAGACCTTGCAGGTTTTTGCCGTAAATATTTAAAGGGCGTAAATACGGCTTTTCCTTAAAAACTACTTACTTTTGGCATAACAAGGCTATTTCACGCCCATATAAATCTACTTTCCATGCCTACAAATATTTTCGATATCAATGGACTTTCTCAGGAACAGGTTTTGGCAGCCAGAGAAAAATTTGGTAGTAATAGCCTCGACTACAAAAAAGAAAATGGTTTTCTGGAAGCCGTAAAGAGTCTTGTCAAAGAGCCAATGGTGATTTTGCTGCTCGTTGCTTCGATTATTTATTTCATCAGTGGCGATATTGGCGATGGCATTTTTTTGGCATCTGCCATTGTTCTGGTGGCCACGATTTCGCTCTATCAAGATTCCCGTAGTCGAGATGCTCTCGAAAAACTTAAAAACTTTACGCAGCCTACCTGTAAAGTTATTCGTGATAGCGAAATCATTGAAATTTCGAGCGAAGAATTGGTTCTTGGCGATAGCCTTGTGGTTGAGGAAGGAACGTTAATTGCTGCTGATGGAATTATTATTCATTCAAATGATTTTTCGGTCAATGAATCAATTCTTACGGGCGAATCGCTTTCGGTCGAGAAAGATGCCAATAAAGAAGGTAATCAAGTTTTTAGGGGAACAAGCGTAGCCAGCGGCTTAGCGATTGCTACCGTAACGGCTATCGGTAATGAAACCAAACTGGGTAAAATAGGTGAAAGCCTCGAAAGCATTGAAGAAGAAGAAACACCTTTAGAGTTACAAATAAGCAATTTTGTTAAGAAAATGGTGATTGTTGGGGCGATTGTTTTCTTGGTTGTGTGGGGAATTAATTACTTCAAATCGTACGATGTTTTGGATAGTTTGCTCAAAGCCCTTACGCTGGCGATGAGTATTTTACCCGAAGAAATTCCTGTGGCTTTCACGACTTTTATGGCCTTGGGAGCGTGGCGATTAATGAAAATGGGAATCGTGGTAAAACAAATGAAGACAGTAGAAACGTTGGGAAGTGCGACCGTCATTTGTACCGACAAAACAGGAACGATTACCGAAAACAAAATGTCATTGGCAAAGATTTTTGTGTTGGGTTCGGATAAAATTTCTGAGCCAGAAAATACACTAACAGATGCCGAGAAAAACCTGATAGAAATAGCCATGTGGGCAAGCGAACCAATTCCTTTCGACCCGATGGAAATTGCTTTGCACGCAGCTTATGCAAAAATAATTTCGCAAGACGAACGCCCAAATTTTGAATTGGTTCACGAATATCCGTTGGGAGGAAAACCACCCATGATGACGCATATTTTTACCGATAAAGCAGAAAAACGCTTCATTGCGGCCAAAGGGGCTGCCGAAGCCATTATGAATGTGAGTGTTTTGACCGAAACTGAAAAACAAAAAATCAACGAAGTAATTGACGCTTTGGCAAAAGAAGGTTATAGGATTTTGGCAGTAGGAGAGGCTCAACTTGATGGAAATAATTACCCCAAAACTCAACAAGAATTTAAGTTTGGTTTCAAAGGTTTAGTAGCGTTTTATGACCCACCAAAAAAGAATATACAAGCGGTTTTGAATAGTTTTTATAAAGCAGGAATTGACGTAAAAATCATCACGGGCGATAATGCCGCCACCACAACGGCCATTGCCAAACAGATTGGTTTTAAAGGTCACGAACGCAGCCTCACGGGCGACGAATTGATGCAATTATCGGAAACCGAATTGCAGAGAAGAGTAAAAGATACCAATCTTTTTACCCGAATGTTTCCTGAAGCAAAACTACGCATCATCAATGCCTTAAAAGCTCAAAATGAAATTGTGGCCATGACTGGCGATGGCGTAAACGATGGCCCAGCTCTCAAAGCGGCACACATTGGCATTGCGATGGGCAAAAAAGGTACAGAAATTGCTAAACAAGCTGCTTCTTTGATTTTGGTAGAAGACGATTTATCAAAAATGGTCGATGCCGTGGCAATGGGACGAAAGATTTACACCAACCTCAAAAAAGCCATTCAGTACATTATTTCGATTCATATTCCGATTGTCTTGACGGTTTTCATTCCATTGGCTTTGGGTTGGTTGTTTCCGAATATTTTTTCGCCCGTTCACATCATCTTTTTGGAGTTGATAATGGGGCCAACCTGCTCTATTATTTACGAAAACGAGCCAATGGAAAAAAACACAATGAGCCAGCAACCAAGACCAGCCACCAATACTTTTTTTAGTTGGAAAGAATTGACTATCAGTATTATACAAGGCTTGATGATTACAGCAGGAACGTTGGCTGTTTACCAATACGGTGTGCATGAAGGCTATAATGAATCGCTTACTCGTACGTTGGTTTTTGCTACGCTGATTATTGCCAATATTTTCTTGACTTTGGTCAATCGCTCGTTTTATTATTCAATTTTCACGACTTTGATGTATAAAAATAATCTTGTGCTATTGATTATCTCCATTACTTTGGTTTTGCTGGGCTTGTTGATTTTCGTACCACCGTTGGCCAATTTCTTTGGTTTTGCACCGATGAACATCGCCCAATTTGGCATTTGTACCGCCATCGGCTTTATCTCGGTGATTTGGTTTGAGGTGGTGAAATGGTGGAAGAGGAGATGAAAAATGTGGATTTATTTGTATTAATAAAATAAAATACATTTTGTACTTGTATTTTTGTTAAAAGAAAGTACCTTTGATTCATAAATTTTAAAAGGCTTAGAATGTATAGACTATCATTAATAGCAAAGAGATTAAATATTGGAATACTTCAGATAGTTGATATTTTGGAAAAAGAGGGTTTTTATGTAGAGTACAACCCTAATTTTAAAATCGATGATATACAATTGGATAAATTGTGTGAGGTGTTAGCGGTTAATCTTGCTGATTATACACCAGAAAATGAAGAAGTAAAAACTAAATTTATACATGTTATTCGTATAAGTAAATTGTTTGAACATTTTAAAAATGTTGATTATAAATTTTTTGTTGAACATACAATAAGATTAGATGAAAATAGTAGAGGTATAGAAGGTAACGCGGGTTATGAAAGTATTTTTACTCAGGAAAAAGCTATCTTAAAAAAACTTCTTCTCAAATTAGCTAAAGGATTTAGATTTAGACTGAAAATCGTAATAACATATCTTAAGTACTTATTTTTAACCATAACTCCACCTAATTTATTTCATACCTATATTGTTGATGAAGATGATATCAACAGAGTTGCCATAAACACTTTTGGCTTCTCTATTATATCAATATATCAACTTAGAGAAGCTGTTTTTCATAGTATCAACAGTAAAATTCTCATAAAAAATGAAATCAGATTCGGCGGAATTAATTAGAAAAATAGAAAAAAGTAACCTTTTAAAAGAAGATAAAAAACTAATAGTAGAAAGTTTGAATAAAGGAGATAATAATGGTTTTCTGAAAAAGCTCTTTTATTCACTTAGAATTCTTGATTTATTAGATGTCGATTTAAAAGACATCATTGATGATATTTTACAATTATGAATATTGGTTCAGCAATTAAAACTTTACGTAAGCAAAAAGGCATTTCACAAAAAGAATTAGCCGAAAAATGTGAAATTTCTGTAAATGCTCTTTGTCAAATTGAGTTAAATAATACATTTCCACAAAAATCTACCATACAGAAAGTATGTGAGGTTTTAGAAATTCCTACATCATATTTATTGTTTTTTTCAATTTCAGATGAAGATGTGCCAGAAGAAAATCGGTCATTTTTTAATTCGTTGAAACCAACAATTAATAACTTGTTATTGAAAGATGTTACTTCTAAGTCAGTTGCAGGTTAGCTTTAAAATACTTGGGTAGTTACTTAATAACTACCCAAGTATTTTGAGCTTTTCAATCTCCAATTCCTTCGGACTCATCAATTTTTGTACTTTATTGGCAATGCTTTATGCAAAAAACGCATTCTGATAAAACCAATTATTTACTTTTCTCAAAAACATCACCTTTCACAAACCACGAGAAACCGAAGGCTTCTAAGGCAATAACTTCAAACCAAAAAGTGAGGTTTTTATCATTAAATTCATCGGCTGTAAAAACTCCAAAACAGTTGGTTATAATCATCAACATTGATAAAAGCATCAATATACCACAAACAACAAAAATGATTTTCTCTCCTTTCAATTCGGGTATTACAAAACCATCTTTATCGCCTTCTTTTTTAGTGAATAAAAATATCGACATTAAGGCTAAACTTCCCAGAAACATTCCTGCCATTGTGAAGTGAAAAATGCTTCGAAATTTTTCGTTTTCGAGAGGAAATTTAGTGAGAATACTCTCACATTCCTGTACTGTTTTACAAGTTATATTGTCGGTCGGAAAATACAGAAGTAGCAATGCACAAATTCCCGCAATGGTAGAAAGAATAAAATCTATCATTTCGTATCCTTTATAAACCAATAAAAAAATAGCCAGTAAACTTACAACGATTATAAAAATACTGCTTGCTCTTGTATAAAAATAATGGCTGATTGAGTCTAATGGTGTTTGTAGGTTGTTACCGAAATATAATATTAACCATAGCAATATTGGTAAAAGCATACCCAACGATCCTACCAGCCATCTCAGCGTGCTTTGTTTTTCTAAGCTGATGATTTTGGTGTTTGTAAAATCAGGAATTAGGTTTTCAATTATGTTTGGAGTATCGTTTTTCTTCATGGTTGTTTTTGTTTTTTGTTGAAATTAAGCGAAGTTTTTTGAGAATAAAAATCGAAAATATGATTTTTATTTATCGGTAACTATTTGATTATCAATGGTTATCTTAGCTTTAGAATTTTTAAAACCAGTGAAAATATATGGTAGAATTTAAAACAAAAAATACGTTTTCGGCAGAAATCGAATGTTTTTTTATAGTTTTGCTTTCGTAAAATGACTGCGTCGGCAACGGTCGGCCGCTGCCGTCTGATTTTTAAAGTATTTCTTCAATGTTTTACTATTCAGAACAAGTTAGATACTTGTTCTACTGACAATGCTCAATCTATTATACAATTTTTCGATATACGCTTATTCGTTTATAATCAGCATCATAGCTCTGTTTAACTCAAAAGCAAAGTTTTGGGTTGAGGGTAGAAAAAATATTTTTGAAAGGCTTAGTTCGACTTCGCTCACCAACCGTGGTTCTACTCCGCTCGCATGGTTTCATTGTGCTTCTTTGGGTGAATTTGAGCAGGGAAGACCAGTCATTGAAGCGTTTCGAGCGAAATACCCAGCCTATAAAATCTTGGTGACATTCTTTTCACCATCGGGTTATGAAATTAGGAAAAACTATACTGGTGCCGACTACATATTTTATCTTCCAGCTGACACTGCTGCCAATGCCCGAAAGTTTATAGAAATCGTAAAGCCTTCGATTGCTTTTTTTGTGAAGTATGAATTTTGGAGAAATTATCTGATAGAACTCGAAAAAAAACAAATTCCAGTAGTGTCGTTTTCGACTATTTTTCGACCAAATCAGTTGTTTTTCAAGTCTTATGGTGGTTTTTATAGAGAAGTTCTAAAGAAATTTGAACATATTTTAGTTCAAAATCAAGAATCATTCGATTTGCTAAAAAGTATTGATATTCAATCAATTACGCTCGCAGGTGATACTCGTTTCGACCGTGTAAAACAAATTGTTGATGCAAAAAAAGATATTCCGATTGCTGCCCAATTCAAGGCAAATCGACAAATATTTATGGTGGGTTCGGCTTGGCAAACCGATATGGAAGTTTTGATTCCGTTGATGAACTCATTCAACGTCGGCAAGGTTAAGCCCACAGTGGAACTGCTTACCGACGTTCGAGAAATAGCCTTCGTTATTGCCCCGCACGAAATCCATCGAGAGGAAATAAACGCTTGGCAAGAGCAAATTGAGTTGAAAAGTATTTGTTTTTCGGAAGTAAAACCCGATACGAAATTAACTGATTATCAGGTGCTTATCATTGATAATATCGGAATGCTTTCATCGCTTTATCAGTACGCTGATTTTGCATTTATTGGCGGTTCGTTTGGTAAAGGACTACACAATATCTTAGAAGCTGCTACTTTCGGAATGCCGATTTTCTTTGGCAATAAAGCCTATCATAAATTTCAAGAGGCAGTCGATTTGGTTAGGCTTGGTGGAGCTTTTGCCGTTTCTTCAACCAGTGATTTGGGCGGAATAGTAAAAGATTTACGCTCAAATGAAGCCAAAAAGAAAGAAACTGATACAATTTCGCAGAATTATGTTTTGCAGAATGTCGGTGCTACCGAAAAAGTGATGTCGGTTGTAGCATCAATTCTTAACGATTAGATAAACACCCACCACAATTAGCAACCCACCCGCAATTCGCCAGCCGTTGATTTGGTGCAATTTGAAGCCTAAAAGTCCGTAGTGGTCGAGTAGCATAGCGGTTATTAATTGCCCCGCCACAATCAAGCAAATCATGTTTGCCGAGCCGATTTTTTGTACGCTCAAAATAACAGTCGTTACAAAAAAAGCACCCAATACACCACCCGTTAGCTTCCACCATTCCAAGGATTTCAAGGTTGCTATTGTCGGTACAGATTCCTTGAAAAAAGGCGTTATCAAAATCAAAGCAACTAAACCAGATGCGAAAGAGATGATAGCTGCATATATCGGATTATTGATAGATTTTCGTAACTCGGCATTCACGCCCGACTGCGTGCTGTTTGTCACTCCACATAAAAAAGCAAGAATATAGTAGATGATGCTCATAGCTGTAGATTTTGGTAGGAATTAAAAGTTACTTTAGGTGGTGGTACTTATATAATAGGAAAAATAAGTGTGCTACACCTGTTTTTTGCGATAACAAGGTGTTGCACACTTGATTTTAAATTATTACTTTACTAAGCATTGTAATATAAAGCTTAATACCTTCTTCAATTTCATCGAGATAAATAAACTCGTCGGCTGTGTGCGAGCGAGCCGAATCGCCAGGCCCCATTTTCAGAGATGGACAATCAAGTAAAGCTTGGTCAGAAGTCGTTGGTGAGCCGTAAGTGTTTCTACCCATCGAAATTCCAGCTTGCACAATCGGATGTTCCTTCGGAATACTCGACGGACGCAAACGAATCGAACGAGGAACAACTTCACTTTCGATGTTTTTCTTCACTACTTCTGTAATTTCTTCCAAAGTATATTGTTCTGTTACTCGAATATCGACCGTAAACTTGCAAGTATCAGGCACAACGTTGTGCTGCGAACCAGCATTTATCATCGTTACGCTCATTTTGATTGGCCCAAGGTTTTCAGAAACTTTCGGGAATTTATAATTCTGAAACCAAGCAATATCTTTCACGGCTTTGTAAAGGGCGTTTTCACCTTCGTCACGAGCAGCATGCCCCGATTTTCCGTGAGCAATACAATCCAAAACCAACAAGCCTTTTTCGGCAACTGCTAAGTGCATTTGGGTTGGTTCGCCCACAATTGCAAACTCGATTTCGGGCATATCAGGCACTAAAATTTCGAGTCCATCACGTCCCGAAATTTCTTCTTCGGCACTTGCCGCCATTACGACATTGTATTTCAAATCGTCTCGATAATAGAAATAACAAAACGTGGCAATCAACGAAACCAAACACCCCCCCGCATCATTACTGCCGAGGCCGTAGAGTTTGCCTTCTTTCACCAGTGGATTCAATGGATTAAGTGTCCACGAAGGATTGGGTTTTACTGTATCGTGGTGAGAGTTTAATAAAACCGTTGGTTTTGAGGCATCAAAATGCTTGTTTTTTGCCCAAATATTGTTCTTTTTGCGGCGATATGGGATATTTCTTTCACGGAAAAATTCTTCGAGAATCGCTGCCGTTTCGTCTTCTTGTTTGCTGAAAGATTCGGTCTGAATTAAATCTTTCAGAAGCTCAATAGCATCTTTGGTAAGTGTCTGTACTAATTCTGAATTTTGAAGCATAAATACAATGTTGAATGATTGAATGAGCGAATGAGTGAATATTTTTTCTCTTCCGACATTGCTAAAAATAGTTATGACTTATATTGCTGACCATCAATAATTTATAAGCCCTCCCTATTGGAGAGACGGTCGGCTGCTGCCGTTGGGTGGGGCTATTATCTCTGTTCCTCGTGTGCCTTCGGCAACTGCTTGTTTTAGTTCGTCGGCATGGCAAATCGTTACTTTCGCAACGCCTCTTTGAAGTGCCGCAAAGGCATTGTCAAGTTTCGGAATCATACCAGCATTGATTGCTCCTGAAGCCTTATAATCGGCATAGATGCTTGGCGTGAGTTGCGGAATTACCGAATCATCATCATCTGGGTTTGAAAGTACACCTTTTTTCTCAAAACAGTAAATTAGATTTACTTCATATTGCTCGGCCATCGCTACTGCTACCGACGATGCCTGTGTATCGGCATTCGTATTGAGCATATTTCCTTCTTTATCAAACGTCAGCGGAGCAAAGATAGGCGTAAGTTCATTTTGTAAAAAGTTGTCTATCAGTTTACTGTCAACTTTTTCTACATCGCCTACATAGCCGTAGTCAATATCTTTTACGGCACGTTTTTTTGCCAAAATTACGCCACCATCTGCTCCCGTAAGACCAAGTGCATTACAGCCGAGTGCCTGCAATTGTGCCACAATTTGCTTATTCACGAGTCCTCCATAAACCATCGTTACTACTTCAAGCATTGGCAAATCGGTAATTCTGCGGCCATCAACCATTTTGGTTTCTACATCAAGTTTTACCGCAATTTTTGTGGCCACTTTTCCTCCACCGTGAATCAAAATTTTTGAACCTTCGAGAGCGGCAAAATCTTCAAGAAATTGTTTACATGAGCGAGGATTATCAATTACATTTCCTCCGATTTTGATGATGTTTAATTTCATATATCCAGATTAAGGAAGTCTTCGCTCAAAGCGAATGTCGCCCAGCGAAGACTTCCTTGAAAATTATAGGCTTTTATCTATATTTGTAAACTTTACTAATACAAAATTACAAAATGAAAATCGAAACTCTTGCGATTCACGCAGGAAATCATGGCGACCCAACCACGGGAGCAGTTGTTCCTCCTTTGATTCTCTCTACAACTTTCGAGCGTGCCGCCGATGGAAGCATAGTTGAAGGTCGAGATATTTATACCCGTGCCTCGAATCCAAACCGACGTGCCTTAGAAGAAAAACTGGCTGCCCTCGAAGGTGGAAGCGAAGCCATTGCTTTCGCATCGGGGCAAGCTGCTACGATGAGCATTTTTCATTCGTTGGGAGGAAATAGCCACGTCATACTGCCCGATGATATTTATTATAATACAAAAGTTATCATTGATAATCTCTACGCCAATTTCGGACTGACTTGCACAGCCGTTGATATGACCGATTTAGGAGCAATCAAGCGAGCGATTAAGAAAAACACAAAACTGATTTGGGTAGAAACACCGTCGAATCCGAGTTTGAAAATTGCTGATATTCAGGCGGTTGTGAAAATAGCTAAAGCAAAAAATATCATGGTAGCCTGCGATAACACTTGGGCAACGCCATTTTTTACTCGGCCTTTCGAGCTGGGCGTTGATTTAGTGATGCACTCAACTACTAAATATTTTGGTGGACATTCTGATATTTTGGGTGGGTGTGTAATTTTACCTCCAGCCCCCCCCGCCCCCGATGGGGGTGCTTTTTTAAGCTCGTCAAAGTCGAGCTTGATTGATGACAGAGAATTAGTAGCTCCCCCATCAGGGGCGGCTATCCGCACCTTCCAAACCGTTGGAGGAGCTGTTCCTTCGCCATTTGATTGTTGGTTATTGAGTCGTAGTTTATCTACTTATGCCGTTAGAATGCCTGTTCATGCCCAAAATGCCATGAAATTGGCCACTTTTTTAGAAGCCCAACCACAAATTGAAAAAGTAAATTACCCTGGACTGAAATCTAATGAATATCATAAAGTTGCTAAAAAGCAGATGCGTAATGGGTTTGGTGGAATGATGTCGATTTTGGTGAAAGGTGGGCAAAAAGAAGCGATGGAATTAGCTTCCAAACTTAAAATATTCAAACACGCTACGAGTTTGGGTGGGGTAGAAAGTTTAATCGAACATCGTTATTCGGTGGAAGGGATTCATTCAACCAGTCCCGAAAACTTATTGCGTATTTCGGTTGGTATCGAAAATATTGATGATTTGATAGCTGATTTCGAGCAGGCCTTTCAATAATTACCTAATTAGAGGTTAAATAAATATCAAACTTATTCGTTTAATTCGCAGTTAATTTACTAAACCTGTATGGTCTGGGCGACCCCGTCTTCTTTCAGACGTTAAAGGCTTTGGAAACATACTTTTCTCAAAAACAAAACTTATGCTAATGAAAAAAATCCTTTTTTCGATTTTAATTTCCTCGTTTCTTCTTCAAACAAACGCCCAAGAACTAAAAACTAAACTAAATTGGTTTAACCTTGATTTTGAGAAAGACGGTGTTCGTGGAATGAGTGTGGAGCGTGCCTATAATGAGCTTCTGAAAGATAAAAAATCTAAGCCAGTAGTGGTGGCAATTATTGATGGTGGAACTGATGTAAACCACGAAGATTTGAAAGATAAACTTTGGGTAAATACCAAAGAAATTGCTGGAAATGGCAAAGATGACGATAAAAATGGCTTCATTGATGACATTAACGGGTGGGATTTTTTGGGTGGAAAAGATGGTACTGATGTGCATCACGAACAACTTGAAATGACAAGAATTTTGAAGCAATTGAAAGGTAAATTTGGTGATAAGCCATCGAAGAAATTGATTCGTAAAAACAAAGCCGATTACGAGTTATTACAAACTTTACAAAAAGAATACGACGAGAAAAAAGCCGAAAATGAGCAATATGCACCTATTTATAAACAAATGTATAGTAATTATTTAGAGTCGGAGAAGATTCTGAAAGATTATCTAAAAGTTGAAAACCTTACGCAAGCAGCTATCAAAGGAATTGATGAAAGCCAAGCTGATCGCAAGGTGAGAGCCGCCAAGAAAACACTCGAAAAGTTCATTGAGCTGGGTGCCACAGGCACCGACCTCAAAGAAGCTATTGAGCATTTTGAAAGTGAATTGAAATACAACTACAACCTTGATTTTGATGCCCGTAAAGTAGTAGGCGATAACCCTAAAAAACTTGAATACGGAGAATATGGTAATAATGAAGTAACAGGCCCAGATGCTATGCACGGCTCGCACGTGGCGGGAATTGTGGGGGCAAACCGCAATAATAGCTTAGGTATCATGGGCGTGTGTAATGACGTTCAGCTAATGGTTGTGCGTACTGTACCTGATGGCGACGAACGAGACAAAGACGTGGCAAATGCTATTCGCTATGCTACCGATAATGGTGCAGAAATCATCAATATGAGCTTTGGTAAGAAATATTCGCCAGAGAAAAAATGGGTAGATGATGCCGTAAAATATGCACAATCGAAAGGCGTTTTGATGATTGCAGCGGCAGGAAACGATAATTCAGATATGGATATTGACCCTCAGTTTCCGAATGATACTTATGAAAATGGAAGTGTAGCTGAAAACTGGATTTCAGTAGGTGCATTATCTTGGAAAGCTGGTGCAGATGCCGTAGCAACTTTTAGTAATTATGGCAAGAAAAATGTCGATGTTTTTGCTCCAGGAGTTGATATTTATTCAACTGTACCTGGCTCGAAATATGAGGAAAAAGGTGGAACAAGTATGGCTTCGCCAGCAACAGCAGGTGTGGCTGCTTTATTAAAATCGTATTTTCCGAATCTTACGGCGGCTCAAATCAAGAAAATTATTTTGGAATCTACGGTAAAACCAGATTTGAGAGTAAAAAAGCCCGGTTCGGAGGAAATTGTGAAGTTTGAAGATTTATCGGTTACGGGAGGAATAGTAAACGCTTACAATGCCGTGAAAATGGCTATGGAAATGAAGTGATAGTTCACCGTTGATGGAGATAGTAAGAACGCTCTTTTGGCACACCAAAAGAGCGTTCTTGTTTTATAAATTATACCATTAAAGTTCCGACTAATTTTTCTCTCTTCTCAGGATTATTTTTGGTGTTTTCAGCAACACTACCTAAAAATGAAATAGAAACTTTATTTTCATCAAAAACTACAGTAAGTTTATCGCCATGAATTTGATCAACAAACTTGAAGTTTATCTGTAAGGTATTATCGCTAAGCCAAGTTGCGGTACTCGCAATTCGTGAAGGAATCACAATCGGACTCGTCGAAAAAGGATTTTTTCTTTTATTCGGATTTACTCTCCACTTTTCCCAGCCAAAACCAATTTTTTCCATTCCTTGACCAAGATTTACTCGTAAAACTCCTGCATCATCAAACAAGCCAAAGCCAACTTGTGTGATACCGAAAGCATTTTTTTCAACACTAAATACTTTATCACTGTATTTCGACATAATCGAAGATTTTGTTGTGCCTTTCGGAACACTCAAAGAAAGCTCGCTAAGTTCTTTTTTCAATGCACTTAACTCAGCAGGATTTTCGGGTAAAGAGGCATTTTTAATAGCGGGTAAAATGGTTTGGTAGGCTGTATCCATTGATTTTTGTAAATTCCAACTTTCTGAAGTCATCACCAAAACTGCGTCTTGCTCAGGCATTACCATACAAAATTGTCCATAAGCACCATCACCACGGTAAAAACCTGGTTTGCAACGCCAAAACTGATAACCGTAACCTTGCGACCAATCATTATCTCCAGCCTGTGAAGTAGTTTGTTTGCTTGTGGCTGTTTCTACCCAACTCTCGGGCAAAAGTTCCTTACCTTTCCATTTGCCTTTTTGTAGATAAAACTGACCAAATTTGGCAATGTCTTCGGTGCTTACTCGTAAGCCATAGCCTGCGGTATTCAATCCCTGAGGTGATTTCTCCCAATCGTAGCCCACAATATTCAGTGGAGCAAACAAACGAGGTTGTAAGTATTCTTCAAGAGTTTGTCCTGTTACTTTATGAAGTACCGCACCGAGCATATAGGTTGCACCCGTATTATACATAAAAAAAGTGCTTGGCTCGTGTTCGACTGGTTTTTCGAGAAATGATTTTACCCAACTTTGCTCAGGCTTTGCACGAATATCAGGCATTGAATCGGTGTGATGTCCTGTGTTCATCGTTAGCAAATGCTTGATTTTCATGGCCTTCAAATTTTCACTGGGCGATGTTGGTGTTTCGTCAGGAAAAAATTTGATTACTTGGTCTTCGACTGAAATTTTACCTTCATTCACCAGAAAGCCAATAGCTGTACTCGTAAAACTTTTTGAGAGCGAATAAAGCGTATGCTTATTTTCGGCAGCAAAAGGTTTCCACCAACCTTCGGCCACAACATTTCCGTGTCTGAGCAGCATAAAACTGTGCCATTCGAGGCCAGATTCTTTAATGGCCTTCAAGAAATTACGGATACCTTCAGAAGAGATTCCTTGAGATTCGGGGCTTTTTCGTGGTAAGCCTTGCGGGGTTTCGGCGAAAGAATAAAATGAAGGTAAAATACTTAAACCAATAGAGCCAAGCCCCGTGGTTTTAATAAAATCTCGGCGAGTAGTTGTCATTTTTAGAGAAAGATTGAATAGTGTTTTAGTCGATAGACAATAGTCCACAGACGATAGATTTTTCATAAATCTAACTTTTTTTTCTCTATAAAAAGAATAAGAAGCTAAATCTATCGACTTTTAAGAAAAAACTATCGTCCATTGACTATGGACAATCGACTGAAAAAACTATTTTACGGCTTTCAAGCTCAAATCTAAACTTTTGGCTGAGTGTGTCAGATAGCCCATCGACACATAATCTACACCACAGTCGGCGTATTCTCGTACATTTTTAGGCGAAATATTGCCCGATGCTTCGAGCGGAAAACGACCATCAACAATTTTGATGGCCTCACGGATGTTTTCGTAACTAAAATTATCGAGCATGATACGCACGACTCCGCCAATTTCGAGAGCCTCTTGGAGTTCGGTAAGGTTACGCACTTCAATTTCAATCGGTAAATCTTTTCCAGTAGATTTTAGGTATTCGTGGGCTGCATTGAGAGCATTTTTGATACCTCCTGCATAATCAACGTGGTTATCTTTTATCAAAATCATATCAAAAAGCCCAAAACGATGATTGACACCCCCACCAATTTGTACGCCCCATTTTTCAATCATTCTGAAACAAGGTGTGGTCTTACGGGTATCCAAAACCTTCGTTTTTGTGCCTTCGAGTAGTTTTACCACTTGTTTGGTTGTGGTCGCAATTCCGCTCATGCGTTGCATACAATTCAGTACCAAGCGTTCGGCAGTTAGAATCGAGCGGTCACGGCCTTCTACATAAAACGCAATATCACCGTATTTGATAGGCTTACCATCTTTGATAAACACTTGCACTTTTAGGTCTTTATCAACAATCTTAAAAATCATTTTGGCCAACTCTACACCTGCCAAAATTCCTTCATCTTTTACCAAAAGTTTAGCTTTTCCCACGGCATCGGCTGGGACAGTTGAAAGCGAAGTGTGGTCGCCGTCGCCAACGTCTTCGGCAAGGGCTGCTTTTATAAATTTAGTGATTGCTCTTTTATCTAATTTCATTTTTTTCAATCTGATAAATTTTGTGGAATATTATTGAGAGGAATGTCCTATTTGGATGTTCCTACGAATTTATTTGATTTTGAATGGCAGATTATCTGCTTTCTCCAATTATTCTCAAACCTTCCAAAGTTAATTCTCGATTTACTTCAACAAATTCATCTTTCAGTGTCGAAATAATCGAAGAGAGCCCGCCTGTAGCGATCGCAATACAATCGCCACCGAGTTCGACTCTTACTTTATGAATCATGTTTTTAACCAAACCTTCATAACCCCACAAAATGCCTGACTGAATGGCGTGAACCGAGTTTTTTCCAAGCACAGAAGTCGGTAATTCGAGCGGAACTTCGGGCAATTGAGCTGTATTTGAAAACAAAGCCTTTACGGCTGTACGTAAACCTGGAGCAATCGAAACACCAAGTACTTTTCCTTCGGCCGAAACGACTGTAAAAGTGAGTGCCGTCCCAAAATCAACAACTACGCAGTTTCTTCCATATTTCGTATAGGCAGCAACGGCATTTGCCACTAAATCGCTACCGATTTCATCAGGATTATCTATCGAAACTGTCAAAGTTGGGAAAATATGAGCGTTGACTATGATTGGCTCTAAACCAAACATATTTTGAATCAACGACTTAAAAACGGGTGTAAGCGGAGGCACAACACTACTCAATACAATTTTAGTAACATCGGCAAAGCGAAGGTTGTTTTCGAGAAAATATTGACGAAAACGATATTCAAAATAAACGTAGTTTTCGTCTTTAAGCGATTTTATTCTAAAGTTATGCAAAAGATTTTCGCCCTCGAAAATTCCGAAAGTGGCATCAGTATTGCCAACGTCAATGACCAGTAAGTGTGCTGCGTTTTTTGTCAATGTTAGTTTTTTTATGGTCAAAGTTTGCTAAATCTTCTTAATTTTTCAAATTTTATTTCAAAAACAAGTTTTTAGAATCACTGCGACGCTTCAAGAAAACAAATCCATTTTCTTCTTTAATCAGCTCTAAATTTGGGTGATTTCGGTATTCTTCGTATCGGTCAAATTTTGTTACAAAAAACACAGGCTTGTCAACGTTTCTGTTCAAAAGCCAATCTTCGTAAGCCTCGCCTTTCTCGGCCGAAACCTTTGAAACGGGTTTCTGAAAATAAAATAAATGAGCATAACTTTTAAAGCCCAACACATGGATATACACATCTTGCCCACGTTTCGACTCGTAGAAATCAATAGCCGCACCTTGTGTATAACGTTCTATTTTTGGTACTACAATTGCTCCGAATAAGAATAAACAAACCGCCGTAGCCAACGAAAGTGTATAAATAAATGCTTTTTTGCTTTGTTTTCGTAGAAAAACAACCGCAAACACAATGATTGCAAAATAGACAATGCCGATAAACATTTCGTAAGTGTGCCAGTCAACCACCGCTTCGAGGTTTTTTACGGCAAAAGGGTCTTTGATATATGGAATAATCTCTTGTGTGTGCATACCCACAAAAGGTACAGCCGCTAAAACTAAAGACAAAATAAAACCAATTGAAAGGATACCAAAACTCACCCATTTATTCCAAGTAACTCTCTCATTGAGCCAATCATACAAAAATTTAGCTGCTAAAAACGACACAGGAAAGTAAGCCATTGATGAATAATGTACGATCTTGGTCGTGACAATGCTAAACAAAATCATAACCACCCAAAAAGTAGTTTTCATCCACGGCACAAAAGTGCTTAGTTCGGTCAAGGCATTATCAATTTTTGCATGATTATAAGTAAAAGCTCGAATCGCAAAAATTGAAATCGGGAAGCAGCCAATTAGTACAACCACAAAATGATAATAGAATGGCTGTCCATGCCCCGCATCGGGCGTACTAAAAAGTCGGATTTGATAAGTAATAAATTCGTTGATAAACCAAAAGCCATTATTGACTAACTCATTGGCAAACCAAATAGATGCTACAAGCACACAACTTATTCCAAAAACAAGAATTTCTTTCCATTTTATGGATTGCTTGAATTTAGTAGCGACAAGGTAAAAAAACACCGTTAAACCCCAAATAAGCCCTCCAACGGGTCCTTTTGTAAGAATTGCCAGTCCAATAAATACTCCAGCCAAGAGCGTATTTGGCATAGATTTCTTTGGCTCAATTTTTGCTCTAAAAAAGAAGTAAATGCCTAAGAAAATAAACAGATTAAAGGTAGGGTCAATGATACCCGATTTGAAGTAAAGGTGCGGCGTAAATGCCCCTAAGTACATCAAAGCCCAGATAAACCCGAATGTATTATCTCTGAGTTTTTTACCAATTAAAAACAACGTCAACAAAGTAAGGACGCCAATACAAGCATTCGGAAAACGAGCTGCAAACTCATTGATGCCGAAAAGATGCATTGCTGCTGCCTGCATCCAAAAGAAAAGTGGAGGTTTTTCCCAGAAGGGTTTAAAGTCAATTTGTACACGACTGTAATTACCAGTAAGAATCATTTCACGGGCTGATTCGGCAAAGTTTATTTCATCCCAGTCAAAAAGATGAACACCTCCAAGAAATGGGAAATAAAAACAGATTCCTAAAACTATGATGTAAAAAAGTTTGGGCGATATTTTAGTCATTATTTGTTTTAAATGTTTTACTGATTATGTGCCAACTATTCTGAAAAATAGATATTAGGCAAAGCTTTTTTATCAAAATAAACGTATCTTAATAATACATAGGTGAAAAGGACGTATAGCTGTTGCGTTGTTTTGTTGTTAAAAGTTAAAGATTCAAAGATTTTCTTCTTTCTAAAAAATAAATCATTGAATACAAAAGAAATTAAATAATTTATCGTAATTTGTGTTAAATTTTAGTTTTATAAGAAATTAAATATTCGAGAGTGCATAGAGAAATAGAAAATATTCTAAGAAAACTCTACGAAACACTGGAGCGGTTTTATCCTGATGATGTAAAGATAGATGATAAAAAGTATCTTGAAAAATCAGGACTTATCAACTTGCTAAATAATCAACAAGGAAACCTCACTTTTCTAATTGACGTAAAACAACTCAGAGTAGTTCAAGTAAGTGGTAGTGTTCAGAAATATACGGGGTTTAGCTCTGTCGAATTTGGAGATAATATTCTTTCAAAATTCATGATGTTATTTGCCATTGAACATCGATCATTTATGAGTACTTTTGTGACATGGATTTTAAACATCGAGAAAAACCTTCCAATTGAATACAAATCTCGACAGTTCATCAGTGCTTGGGGAATGAAGTTATTTCATAAAGATGGTCGTAGTATGAGGTGGTATCTAAATATAATTCCTATAGAATTTAACACTCAGAAAAACCCTACTTTGATAATGATGTCAATTCAGGAAATTACCCATCTTGTAAAAGGCGATGATTATTGTGTTAGAGGAGTGTTTGGTGAAGAAAATAAGAAAACCTTTGTTTATTATTCAAACGAAGAACGTACGATTGATAACGATATAGTCTCAGAAAGAGAAAGGGAAGTATTGCAACATATTTCACAGGGCTTAGATACAAAAGAAATTGCTCGTCAGATGAAAATCAGTCCGAATACGGTTGATAATCACCGCCGAAATACACTCGCTCGTACAGGTATGCGAGACACAACTGCATTGATACAATTATGCCGTATGGTCGGAATTATTTGAAGATAGATAAGTAGGATTCTGAATAGATAAAATTAGATTTATTGATACCAAGAAATTAAAAGTGAATAAAGTTTGCATTTTTTTGCAAATAAAGTCAATTGTAAGTGCCTGATTATTAGTGTGTTGGATAGTGTTATAAAAAGTATAGTCATATTGACTATTGTCATAACCATAAATTTTGGAGAAATCGCACACTAAACTAAGAAATTCACTTTTTTAGTCACAGCAAAAGTTGTTTTGGGTTCATCGGGGGACATTTTATGCCCCCTTTGCCTTTTCTAACGACTATCAATATATATATCTTTAAAAGACGCATTGATTTTACGATTTGCGTCTTTTGTATTTTATTAAGACCTGCTGCTAACAAAGAAAAGTTTGATCAGAATGTTATATTGTAGATTAATAGATTTAAGAATAATGGTTGTTGTATTTTGAAAACTTACATCGCAAAGACGCACCGTTCAAATATCTGCAATTGTTAATCTTACAATAGCTCTATCTATAAATGAAAGCCACCAAACCTTTATGGCTTGATGGCGGAAATAGTATTTTGTGTGGGTTTGTAGCTCTGCAAAATTGGTGAGAGTTTTTGGAAATAAAAATTGATCTATGTCAATAAATGCAAATGGATATATTTTTAAGCCTATCGTTCAGCTCGTTTTGAACGAACTCGACTTAGAGTTTCTGGCCTAATATTGAGGTAAGATGCAATATACTTTTGAGGAACCCGATTAACTAAAGTAGGGAAAGTTTCTTCAAACCAAGCCAGCTTTTCTTCTGAACTACGGTATCTAATCAAAAGTAAAAATTTTTCATATTCAGTTAAGGTTTGTTCAGTTACAAGCCTGCCCACACGCTCCATTTGCGGTACTTTCTCATAGATAGTTTGCAAATCGGGCTTTGTTATATAAAGAAGCTTTACTTTCTCAATGGCTTTTATGCCCATTTCGGTAGGGACTTCGTTGATGAAACTGACTGTTGAATAAACAAAACTACCTTCTGGCATCAGCCAGTGAGTATTGGTTTGGTCATCTTCTTGATATGAAAACTCTTGTAAAACACCTTCTTCTACAAAGTAAAGTTTATCATTTATCTCACCAATATTTAAGATGATAGTATCTTTTTCGTAAGAAATAGGTTTGAAATATTGACTTAATATATATAAGTCGGTTTCTGAAAATGCAGTAAATTGCTGTAAACCTAACAGCATAGGATGGTCAAAACTCAGCATAGTTGTTCTATCTCCTTCATAGGTTGTAAGAGGTGCAAAGAAACACATTAGCCCCATAAGTTCAAAATAAATTTACCTTGAACTTATGGGGCTATTATTATCTTTTAAAAAGATATTAATATAATTTCGGAAATAAAGCAGGCTTGGCTTCGTGCATTATTTCGTAGGCTGCATCGAAGACAGTTTCGGCGTTTGGTTTCGAGAAATAATCACCGTCGGAGGCATACGCAGGGCGGTGTGCTTGTGCTGCAATGGCTTTTGGTGCTGCATCTAACCAGCGATAAGCATTTTGTTTGTCAATCACTTCTTGCATCATATAAGCTGATGCTCCACCTGGCACATCTTCATCAGCAAAAATAACTCGATTAGTTTTCTTGATTGACTCTACAATTTGATGATTAATATCAAATGGTAATAACGACTGTACATCAATGATTTCGGCACTAATCCCAATTTCTTCCAATTGAGCTGCTGCTTCCATCACAATTCTGCACATTGAGCCGTAGGTCACAATCGTGAGGTCTGTGCCTTCTTTAAGGGTTTCTGGTACGCCCAACGGCACGCAAACGTCTGTAAGGTTAGTTGGTAATTTTTCTTTGATTCGGTAGCCGTTTAAGCACTCTATAATTAGAGCGGGGTCATCGCCTTTTAAAATTGTATTGTAGAAACCCGCTGCTTGTACGAAATTGCGTGGAACCAAAACGTGCATACCACGCAACGCTCCCAGCATGGCCGACATCGGAGAGCCTGAGTGCCAAATTCCCTCTAAACGGTGCCCACGAGTACGCACAATTAATGGGGCAGCTTGTTGGCCTACGGTTCGATAACGAAGCGAAGCGAGGTCATCTGTAAGAGTAGCAAGAGCATAATAAATATAATCGAAATATTGTATTTCAACGATTGGGCGAAGTCCACGCATGGCAGCACCAATTCCTTGTCCGATAATGGTTGTTTCTCTGATACCCGTATCAGTTACTCGCAACTCACCGTGTTTTTCTTGTAAACCCGCAAAACCTTGATTTACATCACCAATTTTGCCGACATCTTCGCCCAAAGCAAAAACTCGTGGGTCGGTTTCGAGCAAATTATCAAAAAAGGTATTAATTATTTCACGGCCATCAACTGTTGGACTATCATCGTTATAAGTAGGAGCGATTCCCTTTACATTCATTGGTGAAGTTGGATATTCACTCAATAAATGAGAATTAAATCGTTTGTAGTTTTCAGGAGCGACATCTTCAAGCCACTTTATCAATTCCTTTTTGGTGGCTGTATCTTCAAAACGCACGGCTCTAATGGCTTTTTTTACGGCCGAAATTACATCACGCCTGACTGGATTATCTGTTTTTTCGAGCGATTCTCTAATTGCTGCAATTGCTTTTGTACTTTTATTTTCTGCCGAAAGCTTTTTTAAAAGAGCTGTTGCCGAATCATATTCAGGTTTCAGTGAATCACGGAAAGCTGCCCAAGCTGAATTGCGTGATTTCTTGGCAACTTCTTTTGCTTGTATTTCTATCTCGTTGAGTTCGTCTTGTGTGGCATAGCCATTTTCAAGAATCCATTTTTTGAAATGTATGTTACAATCAAATTCATGCTCAAACTGTAATCTTTCTTTTGATTTATAGCGTTCGTGCGAACCAGAAGTTGAGTGTCCCTGTGGTTGCGTTACTTCAATAACGTGTACCAGCACAGGCACGTGTTGGTCACGGGCATAAAGAGCTGCACGTTGATACGCTTCGATTAGCTCGACATAGTTCCAAGCACGAGCCACAATGATTTCGAGTCCGTTGGAGTCTTCTCTGCGTTGAAAACCAGCCAAAGCTTCCGAAATACTTGATTTAGTGGTTTGATACTTGATAGGCACAGATATTCCGTAGCCATCATCCCAAACCGAAAATATGATTGGGATTTGTAAAACGCCTGCTGCATTTATAGCTTCAAAAAACATTCCTTGTGATGTAGAAGCATCGCCGATTGTGGCAAAACATACTTCATTTCCATGTTTTGAGAATTTTGTAAGGTGCTGTAAATCAGGGTTTTCTCTGAATAATTTTGAAGCATAAGCTAAACCTATCGCACGGGGCATTTGCCCTGCTGTTGAAGAAACATCACAAATGGTATTGTACATTTCGGTTTGGTCGAGCCACTCGCCTTTATCATCCACCAAACGGTTTCCGTAGTGGGCATTCATTGAGCGTCCACCCGTAAATGGGTCATGAGCAACATCAGTGTGTGCGTATAATTGTGCAAAAAATTGTTGCCAAGTGAGTCCACCAACAGCTGCCAAGAAAGTCTGGTCACGGTAATAACCTGAGCGAAAATCACCTTTTCGAAAAACTTTCGACATCGCTACTTGGGCCAGCTCTTTTCCGTCACCAAAAACTCCAAATTTTGCTCTGCCTCTAAAAACATCCTGTCGGCCGATATAGCTTACTTCTCGGCTTTCGCAAGCCACTCGATAATCGTTGAGTACTTCTTCTTTGCTTAAAAGAACATCGGTCGAAGAAATTGAGGCAAGTAGGTCAGTCATAAGATGAAATGTAGAGCGAATAAACGCTACTGGCTAAAGAGACCAATTTATAGGTCGAGTTTTTAAGAATATTGAAAATAGTTAGTATAACAACTAATTTCAACGTAAAGTTAGAAAAAAATATTTCATTTTTCAAAAAATTGAAAAGTGGCACGATTTTGTTAATGACTTGTTAAAAATTTGGCATATATATCTATAATGATGTTTATTTGTATTAACAATATGCTTTGCTAATAACAAAAATCTTATTTTAAATCTTAAAATCAATTAATTCAATGAAAAAATTATTTCTAACAATTGCAGTAGTATTTGCTTTCGTAGCAGCATCTAACGCTCAAGGAGTGTTAAAATTCAACAAAGAAGTACATGATTTCGGTAAATTATCGGAAGGTCCATTGGCAACTTACAATTTTGAAGTAACAAACACTGGTACAGCTCCAGTTGTTATCTCAAATGCACAAGCGTCTTGCGGATGTACAACTCCAGAATATTCAAAAGACCCAATTATGCCAGGTGGTAAAAGTATTATCAAAGTTGGATATAACACTTCTGGTCGTCCAGGTGCATTTACAAAAACTATCACGGTATCAAGCAATGCTGAAAACTCATCGGTAATCTTAACTATCAAAGGTGAAGTAACTTCAGCTCCTGCACCAGCAGCAGCTCCTGCGTCAGCACCAAATGCTAAGAAAAAATCATAATCTGAGAAAGATTAGTTTTTATACAAGAGCCTCTCGCAAAACTGCGGGAGGCTTTTTTGTTTTTAGAAGAATTCGCCCGAAAATATTGAATATAAATACCAAATTTTTATATTTGAGTATTGTATAAAGTAAACCATCAACAATTCCCCTTGAACCTATGAATTTTCTTTGTATCTGTACTTATTTTAAAGGTGTAGAATTTTTAAAATCTTGCAAAGCAGAAGGTAATAATGTGTATTTGCTTACCAACCAAAAACTGCAAGATAAAGCATGGCCTCGTGAGTCAATCGACGAGATTTTTTATTTAGATAACGTAGAAAACACCTTCGATACCTACCAAAAAATATTGGTTGGCTTAGCAGCTTTGATGCGTAGCAAAAAAATTGATAGAGTAGTGGCACTTGATGACTTTGATGTCGAAAAAGCAGCTTTGGTGCGTGAGCATTTCCGAATTCCAGGAATGGGACAAACTACTGCTCGTTATTTTAGAGATAAGCTCGCCATGCGTGTGCAGGCACAAGATGCGGGTATTGCTGTTCCGCCTTTCAGCACGCTTTTTCATGATATTGATATTACTGAATATTTGCAACGTACTTCTCCGCCATGGGTGATAAAACCCCGTTCTGAAGCATCAGCCGCTGGAATCAAAAAAGTGCATAGTTTCCAAGAAGCATGGGACACCGTGCATTCGTTGGGCGACGAACGCCACAATTTCTTGATTGAGCAATTCAAACCTGGCGATGTTTATCACGTTGATTCGCTAACGCTAAATGGTAAAGTAATTTTTACGAGATGTAGCCAATACCTAAACACGCCTTTTGAGGTAGCTCACGGTGGTGGAATTTTCCGCTCGGTTACGGTTGAGCATGAATCGGAAGATGATGCCGCACTCAAGAAGATGAATGAAGATGTGATGCGGGCGTTTGGTATGAAATCGAGTGCGTCACACACCGAAATGATAAAATGTTATGAAGATGGTAAATTTTATTTCCTCGAAACGGCTTCAAGAGTAGGAGGGGCAAATTTGGCCGAAATGGTTGAATATTCGTCGGGAATAAACTTGTGGAGAGAATGGGCAAAAATTGAAACCGTAGTTGCGGCAGGAGGAACTTATGAATTGCCAGTTGTGGAAGATTATTATTCGGGCATCGTGATTTCGCTTTCATCGCATGAACACCCAGATTATGCTCCATTCAATGACCCCGAAATTGTTTGGAAAATGAACGAAGAATATCATATTGGACTTATCGTTCGTTCAAAAAGTAGAGCAAAAGTACTCGAACTCATGGAAAAATATGCCACAATGATTCGAGATTTGGGCTATCATGCTTCTGCTCCCGCTCCTGATAAACCTGTACATTGATTTACGACAACCATCTTTCAACCAAGCCATAATGACACAACAAGAAATCATCAATTACGTAAACAATCATCCATCGGGCAAAGTCAAATTGGCAATTGCTGATATTGATGGAGTTTTACGTGGAAAATATATTAGTAAACAAAAATTTATGTCCCTTTTGGATGGAGATTTAGGTTTTTGTGATGTAGTTTTTGGCTGGGATATGGCCGATGTTTGCTACGATAACGCCAGCTTTACAGGTTGGCACTCGGGCTACCCCGATGCAAAAGCAAAGCTGGATTTGAGTACATTTCGTAAAATTCCGTGGGAAAATGATATTCCATTTTTTTTAGCCGAATTTATTGAAGAAGCGGCCGAGGTTTGTCCAAGAAATGTACTAAAAAGAGTCATTGAAGATGCTGATAAACAAGGTTTTAAGCCTTTCTTTTCGCAAGAATTTGAGTGGTTTAATTTTGAAGAAACTCCTGCATCTATTCATGAAAAAGGTTTTCAGAATCTGACGCCACTTACGCCTGGAATGTTTGGTTATTCGTTACTCCGTAGTAGCTTACGCAACGATTTCATGACTAATATTTTCGAGCAACTTACCAAATTTGATATTCCACTCGAAGGTTTGCATACCGAAACTGGGCCAGGAGTTTACGAAGCTGCAATCACTTATTCGGATATTTTATTGGCTGCCGATAGAGCAATTTTATTCAAAACTTCGGTCAAAGAAATTGCCAATAAATTGGGCATAATGGCCACTTTTATGGCAAAAGTCAATGAAAATCTCCCAGGTTGTAGCGGTCATGTGCATCAAAGTCTGTGGGATTTGGCAGAAAAAAACAACCTTTTTTATGATGAAAATGCTCCCAATCATATCAGTTCATTGATGGAAAGTTATATGGCTGGGCAGTTGCATTGTTTGCCGCATATTTTGCCGATGGTTGCTCCGACAATTAATAGTTATAAACGTTTAGTTGAAGGTGCTTGGGCCCCTACAACGCTTACATGGGCGGTCGATAACCGAACGGTGGCTTTGCGAGCTTTGCCTTTGGGTAAAAAATCTTGCCGCCTCGAAACTCGTGTTGTTGGGTCAGATACGAATCCCTATTTGGCTTTGGCGGCTTGTTTGGCGGCTGGCTTATACGGCATTCGTCATCAACTTAAACTTAATCAGCCCGCTACGGTTGGCAATGGCTATCGTGATATTAGTAATGGTATTTTACCACGCAACTTGCACGAAGCTACGCAAGCCATGGAGAACTCCGCTATTGCCAAAGAACTTTTCGGCGAAACTTTCGTGCAGCATTTCACTCAAACCCGAGATTGGGAGTGGAGACAACATGCCAAAGTAGTAACCGACTGGGAGTTAAAACGTTATTTTGAGATAGTTTAAATCAATGATAGAATTTTGAATGATAGAATGTGTGCCGCAGTGGATACTGAATATTTAGGCATTTAACTTTCAGAATTTTATCATAATTATTTAGTCAACAGCATTCATTCTCTCATCCTATCACTCTCTCATTCATTCATTAAATTTCCATGATAATCCTCGTTGTGTTTTTGGCGATAGCCTTCATTGTTGTTTCTTCTACTTGGTTCAAACTTCACCCTTTAGCGGGCTTACTTTTGGCGGCTTTAGGCGTTGGAATTTTTGCAGGTCTGCCGATTGATAAATTGGCCGAAATAATCGGAAAAGGCTTCGGAGAATTGATGTCGAAAATTGGTTTGATGGTTATTTTGGGATGCGTGATTGGAGCAATTCTCGATAAATCAGGAGCGGCAATTAAGGTTGCTGATATAATTCTAAAACTTTTTGGTGAAAAATATCCTGCTTTTGCGATGTCGGTCATTGGAGCGATTGTCGGTATTCCTGTTTTTTGTGATTCTGGTTTTATTATTTTGGCAAAACTGAATAAAATTGTAGCCAAGAAAGTAAATCGACCGCTCGGAACGATAGCTATTGCTCTTTCGGGTGGACTTTTTGCTACGCATACGCTCGTGCCACCCACACCTGGCCCACTTTCGGCAGCAGGAAATCTGAACCTGACCGATTCCGTTGGACTTGTAATTTTGGTTGGTTTGGTAGTTTCGATTCCGAGTTTATTTGTTTCTACTTGGTTTGCTCAAAAATTTGCTTCAAATGTAGAAATAATCGAAGGTAACAATTTGGAAATCAGCGAAGTAATGAGCAGCAACTTGCCTGCGTGGAAAGCATTTATGCCAATTTTGCTACCAATTTTGTTGATTGCTTTTGCATCTTTTGCCAAAATCTCTCACATTTTTAGTGAAGAAGTTTTGCACTGGTTGAGTTTTCTCGGTAGTCCATTAGTATCGTTTTTATTGGCAATTGGGTTTTCTTACACGCTTTTTCCCGAAAAACCTGCTGATAAACTATTAGCCTGTTTCAAAAGTGGCATCGAGCATTGCGGCACAACGCTTGTGTTAGTAGGAGCGGGGGGAGCTTTCGGAGCCATTTTGAAAGAAACGGCTCTCAAAAACATGATTAGCGAGTGGCTTTTGGCCAATCAGACATCGGGCGTAATGTTTTTGGTGATTGCGTTTTTGGTAGCTGCATTTTTCAAAACAGCACAGGGGTCAACCACCACTTCGATGGTACTTACTTCGGGTATTTTAGCACCGCTCGCAAGTACCGTAGGTTTTACTGAGCCACTCGACCTTACGCTATTAGTAATGGCAGTAGGTAGCGGAGCAATGACCGTTTCGCACGCCAATGATGCTTGGTTTTGGGTGGTTTCGCAGTTTACAGGCCTCAACCAACGAGATGCCTACCGCACTCACACATTACTTTCAGGCTTGCAAGGAATTGTGAGTTTGATTGTGGTTTGTTTGATTTATTTGATATGCTAAAAAGCATGAATAATCCCGAATTTTAATTCCTCAATAAGGATTTAATTCATTGCCGTCAGTTTTAACTGACGGCAATGAATCGTTTCTCAAATTAAATTCGGGATTACTCATGTTTTTATGGACTGTTGACTGAAAACCGTTGACTATTTCTACACATTCAACCAATAGGTCATTTTCAAAATCAATGCCCGATTTTTAGGAGTCCATGCTTTGATGTAATAATTCGGAATATTTTCGGCAAAATAATTATCAGTATAAACCAAAAATAAATCAGAAACAGGACGGAAACGCCACTGTAAACGAGAGTTGATATTCGTATTATTGGTTTGGGTATTATACTGAAAAAACGTACTGAAAAATACACTTTTCGAGAAAGATAACTCAGCACGAGGGCCAATTAACCAGTATTCTACGCTATTATAAGGCAGTGGCATATCAATTTTTGTGTATTCACAATCCACCGAAAATACACCGTAGGGTTGATAACGATAACCAATACTACCACTAAAATTTGTAGATTTTCCATTAATTTTTTCGGCTTTATTCGAGAAATACGAACCTTTCGAGAAGTCGAATTCGCCATTAATATTGTTCCTACGACTACTTTCAAAACCTATATTAAATGTTCGTGAACGATAGTCGCCAACGGGCAATTCTACTACATTTTTGTAAGTATCGGGATTTGGGTTATCGCTGGCATTGGTTGGGTCGAAAGGATTAAACAAGTGAGTAAAACTTGAACCATAAGCAATGTAGGCCTCTGACCCCCTTGGACTACTGGCAAAAACAAAGAGATTCGTTTCGCTATCAAGCCTTTTACCTTTTAAATCATAAACATCATTTCCCTCCGAACCAAAGCCATACGCATTGATATACTTAGCAATCGTTTGTGATTTTGGATTCAAAATAATGGTTAGAGGCCGGTATATTTGCCAAATTCCTGTGCGTGGCACAAAACCTACATCGGCACGGTAGTTCTCGCCAATACGTTGTACGCCCAGGTTTAGTTCAAGATTTGGGTGACTATAACCCATAAAGTGAGCGGCACTTCCTGCATCTTTCTTGTTTTCTGGCGAAAACGATTGATGATAATAACTTTCAGATTGGAATTTGTTATCTTTTGAATAAAAATTAAATTCTAAACCACCAACTCGATTATACTTTCTGTAACCCGCCGTTTGTTCGGCACTTAGGCTGCTGAAATCATTTTCTTTATTCACAAAAATACCCCCCAAAGTTGAACGATTCAAGAGTTTTCGCTGCACAACCGCCACCGAATAATTTGCCGCTGGTAAATATTTATCTTCACCAAAATTTACCTTTCTGGTTTGCATATTCATTACACCAATTCTCCAATCGTCGTTGAGTTTTCCGCTGAGTCTTGCCCCTGCCAAAATCGGTACTCGTTGCGTGTTTCCAGTATTCGGATTCCGAGTAATACCAATGCGGCGAGAGAAAAACGGACGAGTATCAGGAAAACCAAAAGTGCCAAAAAGGTCGTTGTTTTCGAGAAAAAACTGCCTTCTTTCGGGAAAGAATAACTCAAAACGACTCAAGTTTGTCACTTGTCTGTCAACCTCAACCTGTGAAAAATCGGGGTTTATTGTTAAATCTAAGTTCAACGATGGCGTAACCGCAATCTTAGCATCCATACCTACGCCCGCAGGGAAATTTGAAGTTGTTGGAAGGGCTTTTAAATCACTTTCATTGCGTGGAAAATCTTTTTCAATAGCGACAGAAACAAACGGAATCAACGAAACATTTGCTCCAGGTTTTGGCGGATTTTCGTCCCAAATCAAATTGCCTGCAAAAGCCAAATTTGCTGGCGGAAAATTACGAGGAACTGGTCGCCAAGTTGATACTTCATTTTGTTTCAATACATTTCGGCCAAAGTTTACTCGCCAAGTATTTTGTTCATCAGCAACTTTATAACGCAGGGTTTTGAAAGGAATTGCCATTTCAACGACCCAATAATCTTCATAATTTTTTACTTGCGAATACCACTTATTATCCCAAAAATTAGAAGATTCTCCGCCATTAAAAATCAAGCCTTCACGCTGCACACCGTAGGGATTGATTGCAAACTGAAAACCATTGAGTTTATCTTTAAAGGTATCGAAATTTACCGTAAAAACATCACTTGTACCGCCTTCAAAATCACGTTTTAAAGAGGCTACTGTGTAGAGATTACGAGGTTCGTAGCAAATAGCACCCACATAAATGAAATTATCATCGAAAAGTACTTTTACCTCAGTTTGAAGTTTAGCAAAAGAAGAATCATAAGGGCGATTCAGAAAGAAGTTTTTGGCAACTTCGGCAGTTTTCCAAGAATCTTCATCAAGTAGCCCATCTAATTTGATGGGTATAGTTGATTTTTTGATATGGATATTATATTTGTCGTCGTCTTGGTTTTTTGAGTCTTGAGCAAATAATAGATTAATCCCCAGTAGGATTACTCCTACGGTAGTAAAGTATAGTTTTTTCATAAAAGATTTTATAAATTGTAGTTTGTTGCTTTTAAAATAGACACACAAAGGTACGAAAATTTGCAAAAAAAGCTTTAAATTACCCCTTTTGGTGCCTTTCCTTGTTGAAATGCTACGATATTTTCAATCACACCTTTCAATAATTCTCGACGTGCATTTACACCCGCCCATGCAATGTGTGGCGTGATAATGGTGTTTTTTGCGGTCAACAACGGATTGATTTTAGTTGGTGGCTCAACAGAAAGCACATCAAGTCCAGCACCAGCAATCACGCCAGCGTTAAGAGCATCAGCTAAGTCTTGTTCGTGGATTAGTCCGCCTCTTGAAGTATTTATCAAAATCGCAGAAGATTTCATTTGTGCTAATGTGACCTTGTTAATAAGTTGTTGATTATCAGTGGTTAGTGGGCAATGCAGCGTAATAAAATCACTTTCTTGAAATATCTGCTCTTGGCTACAAAGCTCTACATCACTCATACCACCCGAACTTAAATCTCGTTTATTTGCCAAAACTTTCATGCCAAATCCTAAACCAATACTTGCTACTTTTTTACCAATATCGCCCAAACCAATGATGCCCAAAGTTTTGCCTTCGAGTTCGACTAAAGGCGAGTGATAAAAACAAAAATCTGGACAGGAAGTCCATGTGTTTTCAATGTTTTGAGCATGTTCAACTACTCGATTTGTAAAACCTAAAATCAATGAAAACACTAATTGTGCAACTGATGCCGAGCTATATCCACGCACATTAGCAACAATTATTCCTTTGGCTTTGGCGGCATCAATATCAATGATATTATAGCCAGTGGCCGTTACGCCAATGTATTTTAGATTGGGTAATTGACTGATAGTCTGTGCGTTAAGCGGACATTTGTTGGTTAAGATAATGTCTGCATTTTCGGCTCGTTCAATAATTTGGTCGGGCGAAGTGCGGTCGTAAAGTGTTACATTTCCGAGTGTGTAAAGAATAGAAATATCTAAATCATTGAGCGGATTTAGGGTGTAGGCATCAAGAAAAACGATGTTCATAAGGCTTAGAATCTGAAATTTTTGACGAAATTATCACCTAAAACTTTCTCGTCAAAACACTTTATGGATAAACGGAAATTTATTCCAAAAACTTGATAATTAGTATCTTACGATAAATTTTATAGTTTTGTAAGACATTTCTCTTTTAAACATCCAAGCCCATGAAAAAACTATCCGATTTCTTTTATGCCCGAGCCAGTGGTTATCTTGTGTTAGGCTTTTTAGCCTTACAATTTACTTTTTCGGGAGCGATTTTACCCTATTTTCAAAAACAATTTGACCCCGAACTCAATCGTGGTTTGATGGATTTGAGCTTTGGTTTTACACCCGAAAAAGGTTACAGCATTATTGAATCGTATGGCGAGAAAGGTCGAGAAGTTTATCTTTTTGTCGAATCATTCATAGATGTCATTTATCCGATTGCTTATACAATAGCTTTTATTTTGTTGGTGAGTTTTTTATTTAAAAAGAATGGTTGGAACAAGCAACGTTTTGCAATTTTGAATGTCCTTCCAATTGGAGGATTAATATTTGATTTGTGCGAAAACTACGGAATTGTGCAAATGCTTCAAGCATTTCCAGAAAAAGTTGATTTTTGGGCAATATTTGCTTCAAATTCAGGTTTAATAAAATGGATTTTTGCGGGAATAACAATTTTAATGGTCTTGTGTGGTTTGATAGGTTGGGGGATAAGGGCTTTGAAAAATAAATAATACTTCAATGCAGAAGGTCGGCAAGGCTTCAAGCCTTGCCGACCTTGAAAGTACAATAATATTCAATCTAAAATTTTAAGAACATGAAAATAACTTTTTGGTCTATCTTTTTTTGGGTGATGATGGCTTTTGAGAGCTTTGCTGGCACACTTCGTGGAGCGTGGGAAATGCAGCCCGAAAGCAGTGTTTCTAACGAAAGAGCGGTGATAATTGCCACCGAAAATTACCTTTCGATTGCAGTTTTTGAGAAAAACCTTTACATCCGCACCTATGGTGGGACTTATGAAATTAATGATGCTGGCCTTACGCTGACACTCGAATTTAATGATAAAAACCCCGAGAGTGTCGGAACGAAAATCACTTATAAATTTACAAGAAAAGATAACGAGTTTACGATAGAAAATCAAGCAAAGACAACTTGGAAACGCATTGATGAAGGAAAAGATGCTCTTTCGGGAAATTGGCGAATCTCGGCACGTGCTGGGCAAGATGGACAGATGACCGAAATGAAGCGTACGGCTCGTAAGACCTTGAAAATATGTTCGGGAACAAGATTTCAATGGTTTGCTATCAACCCCGAAACCAAGGAGTTTTTTGGTACAGGTGGAGGTACATACACGCTCAAAGATGGGAAATATACCGAAACACTCGAATTTTTCTCAAGAGATAATAGTAGAGTAGGGGCTTCTTTGACTTTTGATGCGAAAGTTGAAGGAGACAAATGGCAGCATTCGGGAAAAAGCTCAAAAGGAGACCCTGTGAACGAAATTTGGGGAAAAGAAAAATAACTTTTCCCCTACATATTTAGATTTGTTGTAGAGCCGTTTCTGCGGCTTTTTTCACAATCGCCAAATCAGTTGCACCCTTAAAACCGCTAAAACCGCACGAAATAGTAGTTTTTTCATCTAACTGAATCGGTTGACCACCTTCCCAGCCCATGAGTTCGGGCAATGGAATGCCAAAATCTCGGTAATTGAGTTTATCAGTAAAAATCAAACGTTCAAATTCGCCTGTTTTGTAGCCAGTTATCCAAACTTGTGAAGCTTTTCTGTAAGCCACATCGTAGTAGCGGCGGCCTTTTAGTTTATCATCTCCCCAAATTTTTCCGTAAATATTTCCTTCATCGTCGATGATACAAACAGCTACATTTCCTTCGCAAATTCCCCAGTCGGGTTCGCTATTTTTGTAAGTAGGCACTTGAGCCGAAAGGTTTTCAAGTATCTGATGGATAATTTCTTGGCGTTTTTGAGGTGTCATTTTAGAATATTTTTATAAATAACCAGTTCAGAAAAAAAAGTAGCAATCGTAGATAAACCGATTTTTAAGTGTTTCGTGAATGCATTAATAGATAAAAAGCCCTAAAAATAACTATTTTTAGGGCTTTTTATAGTCAGAAATTATTTTCTATTCCCATCAATATCTAATTCTACAATCTCATAACCAAGCTTTTGTAGGCCAGGTAAGATTTTGGCTTTATCTCCTACCAATAAAATATTCATCTTATCAGGATTAATCCATTTTTTAGCCAAAGCATCTGCTTCTTTTTTGGTAAGTGATGCTAAAATTTTGTTTTGGGTTTCTACAAAATTAGCTGGTAAACCATAAGTCAGAATTCGACCGATGAAACCTGCTTTTTGGTTGCCTGTTTCATAACGCAACGCATCTTGTTGACCAATTGCACTTTTAGTAAATGCCAATTCTTCGGCAGAAATGCCATTGGCAGCGTAAGTTTTTAACTCTTTCATTACCTCAACTAATGCACTGTCAGTAGCATTGGCACGTATTCCTGAGCTAAATTGGTATTCGCCAGTATATTTATCTCCAGCAAAACCAGCACGAGCACCGTAAGTCCAACCTTTATCTTCACGTAAGTTGAGATTCACACGGCTATTAAATGCACCGCCAAGTGCGAAGTTCATCAAACCTGCTTTGTAGTATTCGCCAGTTGCATCGTATTTCAAGCCAGTAACATTGCTTACTCTAAATTCGGTTTGTGCTGCTTTTGGTACATCAATCAAATAAATTTGAGTTTTTGCGATAGCAGGAGCAGGTGCTGGATTAGGCAAATTGATTTTTTTGTTTGGTAATTTATTCAAAAATGCCAATTTTGGCAATATTTCACCTTCCGTAATATCACCTACAACTACCACTTTCGTGCCTTGCGATGTCATATATTTGTTGTAATAATCTTGAACATCTTTTAGGCTGAGTCTTTTTACTGTACTTTCGGTGCCATTATCGCTTAAACCCAAGATATTTCCTGTACCGTAGTTGAGTTTATCAATTACGGTAGAAGCAATTGCCGCTGGTTGAGATTTTAATTGCTTAAAGCCTTCCAATGATTGTTTTTGTAAACGATTGAAAGCTTCGGCCGTAAAGTTCGGGCTGAACATTTTCTCTTCGAGCAATTCTAACGTTTTATCAACATTTTTCTTCAAACACTGTACATTGAAACTGATACCATCTAATGTTTGTGAAACGCTGATGAAACTTCCCAATTTTTGAAGCTCAACAGCCATTTGTTCAGCTGTGTATTTTTTCGTGTCTTCGTTGAGCATATCGGCAACCATACCCGCCAAACCAATTTTAGAAGTATCGGCTGCTTGAGCCAAATGCCCCCCTGGAACAGTGATTGAAATCGTAACGGTTGGCAATTCGTTGTTGGCTGTTCCAATAATTTTAACACCACTTGGCAAATCTTTTTTCCAGAAAGGAGGCACTTTCACTACTGGATTTGCACCATTGCCTGGTGTTTTGCTTCTATCAAAATTATCTTTTGCTTTTGTATATTTCAAACCATCATAACCATAATTTGGTGCTGTGTAGTTTTGGGTATCAATGGTATAATTATCAGGTGCGGCTGGTTTTACAGCTTGTCCTTTCGTCAGTACGCTGATTGTTACGCAAGGTTTGTCTTTTAAATATTGGTTATAAACTCTCCAAACGTCTTCTTTGGTTACTGAACGATACATATCCAATAATTTACCAATCATATTTGGGTTACCAGCAAATGTATTGAAAGCCGCCAATTGGCTAACTTTTCCAGACACACTTTGTAAACCGTTTATATACTGTGCTTCGATGCCACCTTTAAATTTCTCAATGTCTTCATCTGTTACGCCACGTTTTTCAAAAACCAATAATGATTGTTTGAATAAACTATCCATCGTTGCGAGCGAGTTGCCAGGGAAAGGTGTTAGTTGGAATGAAAATTCACCCGCTAACTCGTTGAAACGGCTGAAACCACTGGCCGAAATAGCTTTTTGGTTTTTTACCATTTGTTGATAAAGAATAGAGTTTTTACCTTGACCCAAGATTTGAGCAAGACACGATAAAGCTCCCATATCTTTATCATAATTCGGAACGGTTGGGTAAGTTTTCGATAAAATCGGTAAACGAGCGTAATTATCAGTGAAAGAAGCGTATCTATCGCCCGATAATTTTACGGCTGGCAATACCGTTTTTTCAACCGCTGGTCCAGCAGGAATGCTTCCAAAATATTTATCAACTAATTTTACTACATCGGCTGCTTTTACATCGCCACCGATAGTCAAAGTGGCGTTGTTTGGGCCATACCAACGCAAGAAGAATTTTTTCAAGTCGTTTACGTCAACTCTATCTAAATCTTCCAAATAACCGATTGTCAACCAACTGTATGGGTGGCCATAAGGATAAAGGTTTTTGCTCGTAAATTCGCCCACTAAACCATACGGACGGTTATCATAATTTTGTCCTCTTTCGTTTTTTACGGTGCTGCGTTGTACCTCAAATTTCTTTTGAGTAACGGCATCTAACAAAAAGCCCATGCGGTCGGCTTCGAGCCAAAGCATTTTTTCGAGTTGATTGTTCGGAACAGTTTCATAATAATTTGTACGGTCGAGGTTGGTGCTACCGTTGAGCGTTCCGCCCGCAGCCGTTACGATTTTGAAATGTTGCTCATCGCCCACGTTATCGCTTCCTTGAAACATCATGTGTTCAAAAAAGTGAGCAAAACCACTCTTTTTGATTTCTTCTCTGGCACTACCTACGTGGTAAGTGACATCGACGTGTACGATTGGGTCGCTGTTGTCTTCATGCACAACGAGCGTGAGGCCGTTAGGAAAAACATATTTTTCGTAAGGAATGACCAATTCACTCCCTTTTTTTTCGACTTTTTCTACCAAGCGAGCTTGGCTAAATCCGAGATTAGTAAACAAACAAATAGCCGCAGCGGCTAATAGATTTTTTTTCATAGTAAAAGTGTTGATGTTTTGATGCCAAAAAAACGAATAAAAAGTTAGTATGCCAAACGGTCTATCCGATAAACCCGAAATTGTGGTAGATGTTTGAAGAATATTTTATTTGCTCAATTTTCCCACACAAAAAGTGTAGATGGCCGTGAGGTCTTGGTCGGAAAGCTGTTTTTCTAATAAATAATCTCTTTTGATTTGATGGTGAAGGATTTCGGGCTGACGTTTTACCAAGAAAAAGCGTTCGCAGAATTTGGTATTATTGGCTGAGTGCTGAATGATTTTTGTCCAAATTTCATGATACATTTCAGTATTGGCATACGACGAAAAATCTGACAGTGAATATGCCGTGATAGATTTAGTAAGTTCTTTGTCATCAAGCACATTAAGCAAAGAATCGGAGATAATTTCGATTTTATGTACTTGACTTTTGATACTTTCAAAGTGTTCCTCTCTCAAATGCAGCGGCAAAATGCAATCGGGTTTATATTCGCCATAAAACAAAAGATTAGCAAAATGATTGGTGCGAAGAAGATGATTTTTGGCCAAATGATTCATCCGTGAATGCATATATTCATACACATCAAATTCCTGCGGAATCAATAATGCCCCAGGTTCACGAATGATTTTTGTCCATAAAAAACGATTAGAAACGAGTTTCAGAAATGATTTCCAGATAGTATTATCCCATTTTTTCGCCCAATATTCTTGTTGAATTTCCAAGGTTTCTGACGCCATCAATTTTTCTATACCTTTTTTTCTGAAAAATGCTGCTTTGGCCATCATTCTGAGAAATCGTTCCCATGTTCCGCAGTACAAAAGTCCATTTTCAATCAGATTGAAGTTTTTATCCCAATAGTTTTTAGTTTCTATTGTAAGTAAATGGGAGAGTTTTGTGTATAAATCTTTTCGGGAAAACTTGTTTTCTAAGCCAATAAATGACCTAAATTCGGCATAATTGAGTGATTGATAAGCTGCAATTTTGAGAGCCAAAAGATGGTTTTGTGTAACATTAAAATCGACGCTGATAATTTTTTTTGGATTATCAATTAATAAATCAAGTGGCCTCGCACCGCTTCCTGTGATACACAAAACTGTATCATCGAAGTTCAGACGCAAGGCTTTTCTTTCCGATTCGCTATCTTCGTTACAAGCCGAATAGTTTATTTTTTCAAAAAATGAATTTGCCACGAATGCACGAATTATAAGGTTAAATCAATTTGCTGGGAAGTGGTTTCTGCACTGGTAGTCAAGCTATTTATTTTATTATTTCTAATCTTTTTCACTTTGTTGTGCATGGCGTCGTAATCAATGTTTTGGTCGGGTTTTTCTTTGAAAATCTGCATATTAGCAAACTGTTTTTGGGTAATGATAAAATCTTGTTTCAAAACCTTTTTTGCCAAAAATGGAATAACCAATTTTATGAGCGAATTAAACCATTTAAACTGAAACGACAACCGCACAAAAGCAATGGTTTGGCCATCTTGTAGAGGTGTGCAAGCAATAAAAGCCTGAAAACGATGGATTTTGTTGATGTAATAATTTACTCTCACCAAATTAGGCATCAGAAACTCATCAGTATGCGAAACTCTCAAGTTTCCGCCCAGCATCCAATCAAGACCTAAGCCAATTTTTTCGTTGGTTTCGGCGTAGCTGACATGCACAGTTTCGCTGGTTTGGGTAATTGTTATTGAGTGCTTTGTTTTTTTATCGTTGTCTCTGATAAGCTTGTCATGCACCATTGGCGTATGCGTAGCATCCATAAAGTTTTCAACCAAAAGCTCTTCGTTTGTCTCAAAAAGCATCGAAGTTTGGTAGTGTTTCCAGTTTTCGCTCGAAACTTCGATCAGTGCTTCGGGCGATGATTTGGACGAATTTTCTGTGTCCAAATATATCCAAACGAAGCCATTTTGTTCGATAATGGAGTAATTATCAACTTTACACTTCATTTTCTGAATCAAATGCTGTGAACTCGGAATATCAATCAATCGTCCTTCATCATTGTATTTCCAACCATGATATTGGCATAAAACATGGTTTTGTGCAAAATCACAAACTTCTAAAGGGGCTTTTTTGTGCGAACAAACATCCAATAAAGCATGAACTTGCGAAGCCTTATCTCTCCATAGTAATACAGGAATTTGATAAAGGCTTCTCTTCAAAGATTTACCTTTTTCCAGTTCGCTCGATAAGGCAATGACATGCCAATAATTGATTAATCCCCCTATTTTATTGAACATTGTTTTTGTGGTGTTTTATCGTACACAATTTAGAAATCGGTTCGCCGAAGCGATTGTGTTACAGAATAGCTAAAATTTCAATAAAAGCCCACCAATCGAAAAACCTGCTGCTGTGCCGATAATGAAACAAGTGTCGCCTCGTTTGATTGCACCCGACTCAACTGCATCGTGCAAAACAAGCGGAATGGAAGCGGCAATGCAGTTACCGTAAGTAGCCAAATTACCCAAAACTTGATTTTCTTTAACTCGATATAAACTCGATAAAATAGAAACCCCCAGTTTTGAAGCTTGGTGCGGAATAATGGCGTTGGTTTCTTCCATTTTGATAGGTATATCCTCGAAAAACGCATCAATGAAATCAGGTAAATGAGTTTTGGCCAAACGCAATAATTTTCGGCCATTCATGGCAAACGAATGTATTTCGGGGTCGTAAGGATTGTCTTTGAAGAATAATTTCATGCCGCCACCTTTGAAAGTTGAGTCATAAACACCTTCCGAGTAAGTCTGCATGGTGCTTTTGATATAAGCCGAATCAGTATTGGGGTCGAATTGTAAAATGGCCGCCACAGCTCCATCACCAAAAAGTGTTAAAGTCTCCCAATTGCTTGGATTTATGCCTGTTGAAGCTATTTCACTGCTGACAATGACAATATTTTTATACTTTTTACCATCCAATAAACTTGCTGCTATCTCAAAAGCACTCACAAAACTCAAGCAACTCGAATCAACATCCAAAGCAGGAATATTGACCGTAATTCCATCTTTAAGTTCACTCTTGATGATACTCGATTGGCTCGGCAACGGATAATCAAAACCTGCACTTGCCGAAATCAGCATATCAATATCTTTCAGCTCCATTTGGCATTTTTCTAAGGCTTGCTCAATGGCTTTTGCTCCCATGTATCCAATCGACTCAAATGTAATATGATGCCGAGATTTTACGCCCGAATATTTCTCTGACCAACCTTGTGGAAGACCATGTTTTTGTTCCAAATCGGCCGATGAAACTTCCTGCGGAAGGTATTTCCCTAAACCGACTATTTTAATTGGTTTTCCTGACATCATTTTTTATTCTTCTAAGTTTTTGGCCTCTGAGGGTATGGTTATGATTCGTTTGACTGATTTCGACCTCAAAAATATTATTTTTTTTTAGTAAATCTTGTATTGATTCGCAAGCCAGTTGAAATGACTTTTTGTGCTGACTTTTTATATAAAGCATTAAATGATTCGGCTTAGTTTGAATCAAAGCGTAATCGCTGATGGAATTATCGGCTAAAATAATGGCACGTCTGAAAAAATCAGGAAAGATTTTAACTTCTTGATTTTCAGTATTTTTGAAAACCAAAATATCATCCGAACGCCCTTCGATGGCTTCAATGGCCAAAAAATTACTGCCGCACGGGCAATTTGTTTTTTCTTGAATAATATCATTCAATTCATATCGAATGATGGGCTGTGAACGTCTCCTCAAATCGGTAATAATTGGGTGAAAACGACTTTGCTCTCGGTCAATATATTTCTTTTCGATTATCAGAAAATCTTCGTTGAAATGTAGCGTTCCGTATTCGCACGAACTGGCCAAAAAACCTTCGGTGCATTGATAAACCTGATGAATGGTTTGTTTAAAGATGTTGCTCAAATATGCCTTATCTTCGGGCGTTAAAACTTCTGCTACTGAAATAACCTTTGTGGGTTTTATGTCAAGTTTATTGGCTGCAATCGCATTAGCTAATTCAAACAACATACTTGGTTGGGCTACCAAAATGTCTGGTTGTAAGGCATTTAGACGTTCAATATGCACATCAATCGAATTAAGCAAATCAAAAAAATGAAATGCCAATAATTTTGATTTTACTGAATCATAAAGGTTGCTGTTGGCTCGTAGAAAAAATGCAATGCTTCGTTTTTTGAATGAAAATCCCAACACTCTATCTAACACCAAAGCCACCCAATAGGCTCGTTCTTTTTCGCTTGCCAGAAACACACCTCGATTTCCACTCGTACCTGATGATAAACCCAATGTAATGCTGTTGATAGTTGGCGAAAAATCTCGGCTTTCTTCCGATTTTATCGCAACTGCCAAAGCTTCTTCGAGTTTGATATTTACAGTATTAATAGCATCAAAATTTGCCATGAAAATGGCTTTGTTGATGATTGGGAAAGCCTCAAAGCTGCTTTTATTCTGTATAAAAGGCTTATAAAATAAACTTGTGAAGCAGTGCTGAATGAGTTTTTTGATTATCCAATTTCGTCTAAAACTAATGCTATGGATATAAAGCCATTTCGATAGTTTTATTTCTACTAAATAATATAAAATGGATAATTTAAAGAGCATTGAGGTCGTAATGAGTTGAAACAAGAGCCGACGTTGTTGCCGAGCAATGCGTAGGTACAATCGTTATCTCTGGAAATTTTTTGTGAAATAGATTTACTTTCTGAAGGCTATCCTTGAAATCTTGCCAAGAATCAAAAAATAGTCGAACGATTGATGGCGGAAGTCGCATTTCTTCGTAAGATTTCTTGTTCCAGCAAGCATCTGCAATCAGAAAATACTGCTGTTTTTGGGTCTTTAATTTTACGCCGATTTGTCCAGTAGCATGACCAGGTAAATCATAGATTATTAAAGAATCGTCACCGAATAAATCATATTTTTTTCCAAATATTTCATCGTTGAGGAGTTTTCCATAATCTTCAATGATTTTTAGTCTTTTCTCGAAATCTTCGGGAATTAGGTCTTTTAAAATGGCTTTACTAAACGCCCAAAATTTACTGATTTCGCTATATTGCTTAAATGCTGCTCGTGAACAATAAAAAGTTGCTTCATCAAAATCTTTTAAACCTGCCACATGGTCGGCGTGAAAGTGAGTAATGATAATGTGCTTAATATCAGTTGGTTGTAAACCAAAATGCTTGAGTTGATTCTTTATTTCATCTTCTTCAGTCACGAAAACTTTGGTCATATTGGCATAGATTTTATTTGGGTATGTTTTCGTACACTCATAAAATCGTTTTGTGTAGCCTGTATCGTACAAAATCCAGCCTTGTTCGGGGTGTTGAATCAGTCCAAATAATGCATGAAATTTGATGCTTTTATTGGCTCCCTCTCTGATGCTGTGGCTTTCTTTGGCTTCACAATAACCCGCATAACTGAGGTATAATTTAACTTCTTTCATAAATAGTAGATAAAAAAACTGTTGACTGCAGACTGTTAACCGTTGACTTCACGATACCAACTCACAAACTCATTAATGGCTTCATTAGTTGATACTTTTGGTGAATATCCCAAGAGCGATTTTGCCTTTGAAATATCCATCGTAAATGATTTTGCTAAAATCCCGACGCCGTAAGTGGTTAGGGCTGGTTCTTTATAGTTTGTTAGTTTCGCTTTCAATTCCATGAGTTGCGAAATAAATTTTACAACCGAGTAGGGGACTTTCTTTTTGTTCATTTCATATCCTAACCTTGAAAGTACTTTTTCAATCGTTTCCCAAAGTTGTACGGGTTCGCCATTGGTGATGTTGTAAATTTGATTGAGTGCAGTATCGCCAACAAATAGAGCAAGTTCAATAGAATCAGCCACATTGGCCAGCGAGGTCAAATCTACTATATTTTTTCCATCACCAATAATTTTTAGTTTTCCTTCTTCAAAAGCTCTGATTAATCGAGGCATAATAATCGTATCGCCACGGCCAATCAATGCACGTGGTCGCAAAGTCACGTATGGGATTCCAGACTTTTCGACCAATAATTCTGCCTCATGTTTTGTTTTTGAATAAGCATTGACAAATGTCGTGGGCAATGGGTCAGATTCTTTTACATTAAATCGGTCTTGGCCATTGAAATACAAACTCGGTGTAGAAACATACACAAAACGCTTGATGTGGTGCTTTTTAGCGGCATTTATTAAGTTATTCATCGTCAATACATTAGCTTTCTCAAACGCTGCGTATTTGCCCCACGGTGAAGAAAGTGCCGCTGCATGAACGATATAATCAACTTGTTCGACGAGTTTCGAGACAAAATAGGCATCGTCTAAATTACCAAGTTGGTAATCTACTTTTTGGTGTTCTACAAAATGGGTTGGTCTGATTACTCGCCCAGTAGCTATTATTTTCTCAATTTTCGGGTTTTCAATCAAACACTCCAACGTCCGAAATCCTAAACCGCCAGTTGCTCCCGTAAGCAGAATTTTCATTGGCTAAACTCTTTTAAAATGAACTGCAAAACTACGATTTTATCGCTCTTTCAGGTACTTTTCTACAACACACTTCACTTATTCGAGGTTTATATCTAAAAATACCTATTAATTTATTGCCTATGAGTACTTTTTCTCGAAAATAATCAAAAAATAAGTATGATTCCTCAAACTATTTTCTTTAAATTAGTGTTGTAATTCGTGGAAAAAGCCTATTTTTCCTAAAAATTATATCATATTATTCGTGTTAAAATTGAAATAGCTATGGAAAACTTATCCAAACTCCGCTTGATAGCTATCTTGTTGATAATCAGTCAGTTGGCTTTTGGTCAAAAAGACAGAAAAAAAGATGACCGTTACGGGTATCATTTTAGAGGAAAACATCAGAAAGTTGCTAAGTTTGACTTTGACCTACATGCCAATCTCATTGTTTTGAAAGCTCAACTTGATGGTTCTGATACGCTCCGTTTTATACTTGATACGGGCGTTAGCTCAACTATCGTGACAGACCCCAAACGGGCATTGACTTTGGGGGTTAGATACGTACGTCGTGTGAAGATTGCGGGTGCTGGCGAAGGGGAAGCTCTCATGGCCAATGTGTCGGTTGGGCATACGATTCGTATCGGTGATGTAATTGCTCGTCAACAAAGCTTGGTTGTTTTAGATGAAGATGTATTGCAGTTGTCTGAGTTTTTGGGCGTGCCTATTCACGGTATTTTCGGACATGATATTTTCAGTAATTTTGTTGTAACGATAGATTTTGAAAATAAAAAACTCACACTCACTGATCCAAAGAAATTCAAGTACAAAAAATCAATGGGTACACAATACCCGATTGTACTTACTCAATCAAAACCATACACCGATGCGATTGCGATGGTGAGCAATGACCAAAAACTTATTCCAATGAGACTGGTTATTGATACGGGTGCTGGTCATGCTCTTTTGCTGAATGCAGGAGAAAAAGAGCCAATTCATTTACCTGATAGAGTTATGCGTGCGAATCTTGGTCGTGGGCTAAATGGTGAAATCAATGGAAATATTGGTCGTGTCGATAAAATCAGAATGGGAAGTTTGGAAATGAAGAATATTTTGGCTTCGTTTCCTGATAGTCTGTCGTTCAGTATGAAATTTACTGCTGATGATACTAAACGTCAAGGAAGTATTGGTTGTGAATTATTACGCCGCTTTACCGTAACGCTCAATTACCGTGATGGCTATATGATTATGAAGCCTTTACGAAACCGAATGAAAGAATCATTTGAGCATGATATGAGTGGCTTAGATGTTCGTGCCAAAGGTTCCGAGTTTAATCAATACGTGATTAATAAAGTAATTGAAGGTTCTCCAGCCGATGCTGCGGGTTTGGAAGAAGGTGACGAACTTATTTTTGTGAATGGGCAAAATGTAAAAGATATGACTATTAGCGAGATTTATAAAATTTTGTCTCGAAAAGAAGGTAAGGAGGTAGAGTTTTTCTTTAGGAGAAAAGGAGAACTACAAGTAGCTACATTCTACTTAAAGCGTATGATTTAAAACAAGAAAAGGCTTCGTCTAACGAAGCCTTTTCTTATACTATTGAATTTTTGTCCAAGCTGTCCAATCGCTATTTGCTTCTACTTTTGTTTGAATATCGGCAGGAAGTTTTGCAAAAAAATCTAAACCTGTTGCTTTCTCTACTTCATCAACCGAAACCACGAAATTATTCATTCGCTTGCCGAACAAAGCTTCATTTGGTAGTAAAAAAGCTATTGCACGAGGGTTTTTACCTGATTTTGGCTGATAAAATAATACAATCTTATAAAAAAACTCAGGCACAGCCACATTATTGTATCGTCCGATTGTTGGTAAACCTTTGCGTAGCACTGGCCCCGTAACGATAAATAATTCTTCGTCTCTCATTGCCCAACCTCTGATTCGGCTCTCAATGTTTTCCCAAATACCACGATTGAAATCAGGTACTTGTGGGGCAATATTGCTCATATAAAAAGTCTCGGTCATTAGCTCTTGGCAGCACTTAAAATCACCCGCAGGCACCATGTGTCCACGGTCGTAACCAGTGCTGCTATAATCGCCCGAAAGAGCTGAATTATCTTTCACTTTGCGGTCGGGCATAAACTGGTTATCGCCTCGGCTGGCAGTGCCTTTGGTGTATTCTCCACGCAACTTATGCACTACCCAAGCAGGCACTTCGTAGTCTTCTTCGTAGCGGAGAGTATAGTTTTTGTGTTTGATAATTTCGTCACCTTTACGAATAGCGGGAAGAGCAAAATCAGGAATTTCGCCATTATTGCTAATTTCTGCTTGCGTATCGGTATTAAATACTTTATCTTTTATTTTATCAAAAATCGAAGTTTCTTCTTCTGTGTCTTCGCTTTTTTTATTGGTTGCCGTTGCTACGTCTTCATTGTTTTTATCACCTTTGGTAGCCGTTGCTTCGGTGTCGGGTTCGGGAGCTTTGTACGGGTTTTTCTCTTCTGACTTTGAACTTTTAGGCTCAAAAACGCCAGTGATAACTTTCCAAAAATTTCCAATCGGCCCTGACTTTTCTTTGAAATAAAGGAAATATCCAATGCCGAAAAACAGTAAAATAAGAATTATACGATTAGATTTCATGTACGATAATTTGAATATTTGTAGCACAACCGCTTCGGCGACCCGATGCCTGAATTGTGTTTGCGTTAACACAATTCAGAGAATTATGCTACTTCAATGCAAGTTTACGACAAAACACAAGACAATATTGCTTTTCTTGAAATATTAAAATTTTTTAAAAACCCTATCTCAAATCATTTTTTGCTTCTATCTTTGTTATCTTAACCTTAATATCTCAGTAATGACGAAAAATTTCATTAAAAACATCATTTTTTGTGGCCTTTGGGCAAGTACAACTTACGCCCAACAAGTGCTTCCGCTCAATGATATGTCGGCGTTTCGCCCAATCAAAGAAAATTGGAGTATTGTTGGTGGTATCAATGCAAGTATCGACCAAACAAATATTACTACAACCGAAGCAGGCACAGGGATTTTATCTTGCAAGCATGAAATCGGAAAATATGGCATCGACAAAGATATTTTGACTGTAATGGAACACGGCGATTTAGACCTTGACCTTGATTTTATGATGGCCAAAGGCTCTAATTCAGGTATTTATTTACAAGGCCGTTACGAAATTCAGTTGAACGATAGTTGGGGAAAGAAAAGCCCTAAATTTGGTGATGTTGGTGGAATTTACGAGCGTTGGGACGAATCAAAACCTGAAGGCTCGAAAGGTTATCAAGGTATAGCTCCACGGCTAAATGCAGCAAAAGCACCAGGTTTGTGGCAAAATATCAAGATTTCGTTTCAAGCACCACGCTTCGATGCCGCAGGAAAAAAAATTAGCAATGCCAAAATCTTATCAATCATCTTAAATGGTGTTTTGATTCACGAAAATGTTGAACTTACAGGCCCAACTCGTGGAGCATTGATAGACAATGAAGTTTCGCAAGGCCCATTACGTTTTCAAGGCGACCACGGCAATGTGGCTTTCCGTAATATTACCTACAAAAGTTTCAATCAGAAATCGCTTACCTTTAAAGATTTGAAATTTGGTGTTTATAAAGGAAATTTCCGTACAGTAGCCGATATTGAGAAAATAAAGCCAGAAACAAGTGGAAATGTTGCTCTCTTGAACTGGAATGTGAGCAATGCCGAAAACGAATTTGCTGTAAAATATATTGGTAAAATCAATGTGCCAGATGCCGGAAAATACACTTTCACGGCCGTTCATGGTGGCAATACCCAAATGAAAATCAACGGAGTAGATGCGTTTAAGAATGGGTGGTTGAATTCGGGCGAAAGCCGCCAAGCAACGATTGACCTCCCAGCGGGCGACGTTGATTTTGAAATGTATTATTGGAAAGCCGATGGTTGGTTAGCACCAGCTTTGGGTCTTTATGCTGAGTCGGCCACGATTCGTAAACAAGCACTTCATTACGCAAATTCTACGTTGGTGGCTAATCCTACTTCACCAATCATGCTCAACCCAACTACCGAACCAGTAGTTTTTCGTTCGTTCATGGATATTCGTGAAGGAGGAAAAGGCAAACGAGTTGTTCACGCAGTTTCGGTCGGAAACAAAGAAAATATTCATTATACGTATGATTTGGACAATGGAGCTTTATTCCAAATCTGGAAAGGTGGCTTCTTAAACACAACCCCAATGTGGAACGACCGTGGCGATGGTAGCTCAAAACCAATGGGAACCTTAACAACTCTTGGTGATGCCCCGCTTTTGAATGTATTGAGTTCTGCATCTGCTGCGTGGGGAGATTTAGATGCGTCTTATCGCCCTCGTGGATATGAGTTAGATGAAGCTGGCCAGCCAACATTCAAGTATGACTACGCAGGTGTAAACCTAACAGACAAAACCACACCGAGCGAAGACGGAAAAATGTTTAAGCGTGAGATTACTGTAAAAGGTTCAGCCGCAAATCTTTATGCAAGATTAGCAGTTGCTAAAAACATTACAAAAGCAAATGATGGTTTATTTATCATTGGCGAAAACAGCTACTACATAAAAGTAATCGAAGGTACGCCAAGTATCCGTGAGTCGGCAGGAATGAAAGAATTGGTGCTTCCAGCAGGTGAGAAAATCATCTATTCTATTATTTGGTAAAAGACGTAGTTTCTAAAAACTTAAAAAGAATTCAAATGAAAAACATCATAAAAATATTTATTTTATTAATGACATTTTCGAGTGTATTTGCTCAAAATACTGCTGAAAATGAATATTACCGTATCATTACGCTGCCCGTTCCCGAAGGAATGCTTTTGGAAGTAGGCGGTATCACAACGATGCCTTCAGGCGATGTAGCTTTGGCTACTCGTCGTGGCGATATTTGGATTATCAATAATGCGTACATGAATACGGGAACTGCTCCGTACTACCGAAAATTTGCGAGTGGTTTGCACGAAATCTTGGGTTTGGTCTATAAAAATGGCTCGTTTTACTGTGCTCAACGTGGTGAATTAACCAAATTGACCGATAAAAATGGCGATGGTCGTGCTGATTCTTACGAAACTGTGGCCAACCTACCAATTTCGGGGCATTACCACGAATATACGTTCGGGCCAAAATTAATGCCCGATGGCTCAATGATTATTACAGGAAACGTAGCTTTCGGTGATGAAGAATGGTGGAGAGGCGAAAGCCGCCGACCAGGCAGAGGCTGGGCAATGAAGATTTCGGAAGATGGAAAAGTAGAGCCTTACGCAACGGGTATGCGTTCGCCATGCGGAATCGGTGCCATTGATGGCGAATTTTGGTATGGCGATAATCAAGGCGACTGGATGGGATCTGGCTTTATTGCTCAAGTAAATAAAGGCGATTTCATGGGTCATCCAGCGGGTTTACGTTGGACGAGCGAGCCAAATTCACCAGTAAAACTCACAACTGAGCAACTTTATGCTAAAATCGACCCTCGTAAAACGAGAGATGCTAATGGTTATTATATCAAACCCGAAAACATTGAAACCGAGCGTGGAAAGTATCTTTTTGAAATGAAAAAAGATGTTCCAGAATTAAAATTGCCAGCTGTTTGGTTGCCTCACGGAGTTTTGGGTATCTCTACTTCTGAAATCATCAAAGATGAAACTAATGGTGCATTTGGCCCATTTGCAGGTCAACTTTTTGTGGGTGACCAAGGTAAGAGTAACTTAACACGTGTTTTCATTGAAAAAGTAAACGGCGAATATCAGGGTGCGGCCTTTCCTTTTAAAGATGGTTTTCAGTCAGGCACACTCCGCATGGTTTTTGGTAATGACGGCTCAATGTTTGTCGGTGAAACCAACCGTGGTTGGGGTTCGGCAGGTACAACAACTGCGGGTATCGAACGCTTAGTTTGGACAGGAAAAATGCCTTTTGAAATGAAAACTATGAAAGCCACACCCGATGGTTTTGAAGTTGAATTTACAAAACCTGTGAATAAGGCAACGGCTGCTGATTTCAAAAATTATCAAATCCGTAGTTTTATCTATAAATACCAACCTGTTTACGGTAGCCCAACTGTTGATGAGAAATTCTTGACCGTAAAAGGCTTAAAAATATCAGATGATGGTTTGAAAGTAAGATTATTGGTTGATGGTTTGCGTGAGCATTATATTCACGAACTAAAAGCTGATGGAGTAAAAGACACCGACGGAAAAACGCTCTTGCACGGTTTGGCATTTTATACACTCAATAATATTCCGAGTGGAGAAAAAATGAGTAGCTATATTCCACGCCCAGCCAATTTAAAGACTAATGCAGAGAAAACAGCAGAAGCAAAGCTAACAACACCAGATGATGTGAATGCTAAAAAAGCTACTGCCGTAGCTAAGGCTCCAACATTTGAAGAGATAAAACCGTTGTTACAGAAACATACTTGTGTGGCTTGCCACCAAGCCGATAAACGAATGGTTGGACCTGCATTTAAAGATGTAGCTAAAAGAAAATATTCGGACACTAAAATTGTAGAATTAATCTACAAGCCACAACCTAAAAACTGGCCAGAATACGCCACCGAAATGGCTCCAATGCCGCAAGTACCGAGAGCCGATGCCTTGAAGATAGCCGCTTGGATAAATTCATTGAAGTAAAAAATTCTGTAAATAAAAGTAAGCTCTTTCGGATTTTTCGGAAGAGCTTATTTTTTGTGAAAATTTTTAAAATGAGTGAATTTATCTATTTTTGTTATCATAAATAAAGACAATATGACAGCAATACACCCACAATATATTACTGACAATACTGGAAAAAAAATTTCGGTAATACTTCCTTTGAAAGAATTTGATGCAATAATGGAAGAGTTGGAAGAGTTGGAGGATATCCGTTTGTTTGATGAAGCAAAAAAAGAAGACGATGGTACTCGCATTTTATTTTCCGATTATTTAAAAAATCGTAACATAAAAAATGCCTAATTATACTATTGTTTTATCTAAAAAAGCTCAAAAGCAATTAGATAAACTCAGCAACAAAATAGCAGAGCCTATCTTTATTGCCATTGCATCACTCGAGACAAATCCACGCCCAAATGGTTATAAGAAGTTGAAAGGGAGAGATGCTTATCGTATCCGAACAGGCGATTATCGAATTATTTATAGCGTTATAGACGATAAACTAATTGTTGATGTAATAACTCTTGGACATAGAAAAGACATTTATGAGTAATTAACGTTATTATCTATCAATAACTACCCCATCAAAAGCATTGAGCTGATTGAGCTGAAATTCTACATAACCATCTTTCCAAACAAATTTAATAGGTTTCTCACTGACCATTGAAAATACCTTTGAAGGTTTAAAATCGGCCTTTATCTTGAAATATAGTTTGTAAATGGGCAAAGGCTCAAAATAAGTATTGCCACTAAAACCCGTCAAGTTTACAAGGTGCAGAATCATACCATCATTCGTCGTCCTCTGTTTATTTTCGGCTGTGTTTCTACTATATTTTTGTAAAATAAGTTCTACTCGCTCGTGTGCATTCGTTGTTATCAATTCATTTGCTTCTGGAAAAACATAATCTATCACATCAAGCAATATATTCTTATGCTCTTCATAACCATGCAAATAATAAAGTCGTCCTAAATTAATCGGTAATAAAACATTTTTACTTTGCTTTTTTATCTTGACACCCATCCCATAAAAACCAGTTGGTTCGTGGCCTCCAATGATTTCGGGAGGGCCAGGACGGCCTTTGGCTAATATTGGAAGAAAAACCGAATCGGCCTCACTAAAATCATATTTACCTAAATTAAACTTCCAAAAAAGCATCTTTTGCTTCGTAAATCGCTTGAAAAGCTTTTTATTAGTTGGGCTTAGATAGTTTCCGCTGCCATCGTTTTCTTTACTGATGATTTTCGCCCCAAACAAATCTGCTAACAAAGCTGCGTTATCAAACATGGTCGTGTTTGTAGCAATCAGACTAACACCAAGCTCAGATGCCTCTTTCAGAGCTTTTATCGAAGCTGAGTTCAAGTAAGTTATATCTGGCAAAATCAATAATTTGTATTGTTTTATTTTTTCAGCTAAATGACCGATTTGCGAATCTTCGATTAAATCAAATGGAATATGAGCTTCTTTTAGCATCAACTGAATTCCTCGATATTCCTGCATTGGCAAACCACTCGGCCAAGAACCAGGAGCAATAATGGCAATTTTAGCCACTGAAGCATATTTTCCAAAATACTGTTCATGCTTTTTGTGATGAGCATAAATCTTCTTTATAATCCCAAAATTACGTTCATCCTCGTAGCCTCTCATATCGCCCATCATGCTAATATCCAAGCCTGAACCATTGGCAATGTTTTCGTAAAGTCTAATGCCAACTTCCTCTGGCTCAACGGCGTTATAACGAGACTGAAATGAAATTTGCTGAATACTACTATTACTGATGATATGCGTAGGAAACGAGGTTGAGGCACTATTGACGTTTTCGGAGGCAGAATAAGGCCAATATGGCAAACTATTCGTCTGAGATTCATGACGAATGATATCAACGTGTTTATCGAAATAAGTACAAATCGCAATTTGTTCGTTTTTCGATTTTACAAGTTTGTTCAATCGTTCGGCCCAATCTTCAACCGTAAATTTCTTAAATTCGAGATATTTTTGAAAGATACTATCGGCTTTGTTTTCTTCGGTTGGTAATTTCAGTCCACCACTAAATTCTGCAAATCGCTTTTTATCGGCTTCATTTTGGTCAATTCCATGATATTTTCCCTCATACGGATTATTGACTTGATAACCTGGCATATTTAAGAAAATCCCATCAATTGGAAAACGGTCAATCACCTCTTCAATGATTTTAAAAGCACATTCCTGCACGTAAGGTGCATTGATAGATACCACATACATATCAGTATTAATGATGCGTTCACCTTTGGGCGAAACATAACACCAGTCGGGATGAGCTTTAAAAATACTTTCATGTACTCTGCTAAAATCAAATCTGACGATTACCTTGATATTATTTTCATGGCATTTTCGCACCACTTCTCCCAACATATTATTATCTTTCATGTATGGGTTAATGTAATGAAATGGAAGTTTGCTCGGGAAAAAAGCCATAATTCCGCCCGCATTTATCAAGAGGGTATTTGCCGAAAAGTCTTTTAAATCCTTGACTAATGAATCAGGGTTTAAGTTAGCAGCTTCGTACGCGGGTAGATTGGTCTGAATAACCCTTAAATTATTCTTTTTCCACCAAAGAGGTTGTTTTTGGGCGAAAACTGATGATAGAATCAAGCAAAAAATACCCAGTAACGATAGTTTTTTCATAGAAAATACACTTAGGTTTAGCGAGAAATTACTTCTTTTTACCCTTCTTATAAACACAAGTAGTATTATCAGATTTGACGAAATACGATTTATAATTCGATGCCTTGGGGTCGGTGCAGCCACAAAGATTCAATAATTCAACTTTACGGAAATCGACAGGGTGGCTTTCGCTCTGTAATGAAATCGAACCTTCTTTCAAAAGCTTTACTTCGGCCATTAGTTTTTCGTCGTGTCCGCTTACATTTCCACCACCAATTTGTGGTTTTAGGTATTCTAAAACTTTCTCGCCATTAACATAATGAATAATCGCCGAATCACCCAAAACTGTCACTTCGGCTCTTACCCATTGGTCGCCATCGTAAGTTTTTGAGGTCGAGTTGATGCAATGACGCTTATCGAGTTTGTTTTGGTAAACAATATTTGTTCCAGGTGTACAAACATTACAAGTCGTACGATTTCCTTTTCCAAGTCCTCCCAATAATTGTACTTCAATCGAAATCGGAAAATCTTGGTCTTTGCCCATACTTTCGGGAGTTTGGCCATGTACCATAATTCCGCTGTTTCGAGTTGCCCAACCTGGTCCTTCGATGGCTTGGTCGCCTACAAATCTGTATTCCACCGCAATCTTATAATAAGAGAATTTATCTTTATAAAAAATATGCCCAAAACGCTCATTATAAGCAGGATAAGCACTGGCATCGTATCTGACTTTCATTAAACCATCTTCTACCCGAAAAGTATTGCCATAATTGTTATTGAGGTCGTAGTTTCTGATTTTAACTTTCCAGCCATCAAGGTTTTTGCCGTTAAAGAGTTGTTTCCATTCTTTTTTATCAACTGCTTGTGCGAATGTGAGTAAAGGAAATAACAAAAAAGCGAGTACTTTTTTCATAGAAAATGAGTTTTGTAGAGGTTATAAAAGATGGTCAAATAAATGTTTGGAAAGCAAAATTATAGAAAAATACCGATAACCTAATTTTTATTCTTGTCCAAAATATTTTTGATGAAGGCTTTGTAATATGAGATTAAATAAGCTTCTCAAATTGGTGAATTTTTAGGATGTTTAGTTTTGGAAACTGTAGTTTTTTGAGTGCATGGAGGTGTCGGTCTTGTGAAACGATATAGTCAGCGTTTGAAGCAATTGCTACATCTACAAACTTATTATCATCGGCATCCGAAACTAACTGCCAACGAAAATATGGTTCAACAAATCTTACATTTGATGCAGAAAGTAGTATTTCTAAAACAAAATTGGCTGTTTTGGCTGAGTAGAAAAGGCTAATTTGCTCTTCGTATTCAGAAATAATCTCATTGCTGAGAATCCAAGTAAATCGTTTTTGCCTAAAAGCCTCGTAGAGCCAAAATTCATGGTTTTTGGGCGGAATTGAAAGCAGTAAACAATTTGTATCAATGACTGCTTGCATGGCGGTTTCTTACAATTTTGCTTGGTTTAGTTCCTTTACGTAAGGCTTCAAAATCAGCTTCATTGATTCCTTTTTCAATGATATCAAATTCAATTTGAGTCTTTAATTTCTTATCAAAATAGCTCACTAAAAGGTCTTTTATCTCAATTACCTCTTGTTCTGTGATGGGTCTATCTAAAAGCCTTAATAATGAAATTTGTACATCATTAAATTGATTATTTACCATTTTTTCTCATGATTTTATAAACAAATGTAAAGACAAAATGTAGTATGAACAAACAATTCTTACCAATTTCTAATCAACCTTTTTTTAATAAATAGGAAAAAGTTGAACATTAAATTGTTTTAAACCGAAGAAAAACAAGAGCTTTAACTAAAAGTTATAAAAATCACCCAATCTCAATTTCATCGCCCAATTTATTGAGGAAATGAAACTCAGTGATACCAATAGAAGAATCTTTGATGAGTTTTACCCATGTTCTATACTTCAAGAACCATTTCATTTGTTTTGAAATAAGTCCTTCTCTGTAATAGGCATAGATAAACGGATGTAGTACAATGCTTATACCGCTTTCGTTTTGTTTTGAAAGGATATAATCAAGGTTGTTTTCAATCAAATCTGTAACGATGATACTCGCCTGAATCGTGCCTGTTCCGCTACAAGTAGGGCAGGTTTCACGAGTAACGATATTCATCTCTGGACGAACACGCTGGCGAGTGATTTGAAGTAAACCAAATTTTGAAATCGGAAGAATAGTATATTTCGAGCGGTCGCCTTTCATTTCTTCTTTCATTGCTTCCTGAATAATGCGACGGTTCTCGCTTTTCTTCATGTCAATGAAATCGACGACGATAATTCCGCCCATATCACGCATACGTAATTGGCGACACAACTCTTTTGCCGCTTCTAAGTTTACAGCCAGTGCCGTTGACTCTTGGTCGTCTTCTTGGGTTGATTTGTTACCGCTGTTTACATCAATAACGTGCAATGCTTCCGTATGTTCGATTATCAAATAGCCACCGTTTGGTAAACTAACTGAGCGTCCGAACAACGATTTTATTTGTTTTTCGATACCATATTGCTCAAAAAGCTTGTTTTTGCCCGTGTGAAGTTTCAGAATCTTCTCTTTATCGGGTGCAATGGTATGCAAGAAAGTTTTTACGCCTTCAAAGTTTTCTTTAGTATCAACATAAATATTGTCGAAATCATCATTGAGCATATCTCTCAAAATTGATGATGCACGACCCATCTCGCTGATGATACGGTCACGAGGCTTAGCATCACGCAAAGCCTTCATTCCTTCTTCCCATTTCTCCACACAAAACTCAATATCACGGCTCAATTCTTCCATATCTTTGCCTTCGGCTACCGTTCGTACAATCACCGCAAAGTTTTCGGGTTTCACCGATGACACCATTTTGTGTAATCTTTGACGCTCTTGCTTATTCGTGATTTTCTTAGAGATATTAACCGAATTACCGAATGGCACTAAAACCACGTTTCGTCCTGCAATCGAAATATCGCAAGAAAGACGAGGCCCTTTGGTTGAGATTGGCTCTTTAACAACCTGTACGAGTACGGGAGTATTTTTCGTAACAACATCATTGATTTTGCCAAATTTCTCAATTTCGGGTTCCATCTTGAAACCTTTCAAACGAAGATTAACTGGGCGTTTAGCAATAACATCTTTGACGAATTTGTTGAGAGAGTTGTACGAGATAATCTCGTTGTAGTGAAGAAAACCATCTTTATCATAGCCAACATCAACAAAAGCGGCATTATTACCTTGCACTACTTTTTTGACTACCCCCAAATAAATATCTCCGACGGCGAACTGATGTTCCGTCTCGTCAAAGTGATATTCGATGAGCCTTTTGTCTTGAACAAGGGCTATCCTATCACCTTTCTGTGTGGTACTGATATATAATTCGTTGCTCAAAGTTGAGGTAGAATCGAGGGGTTAATAAATAATAATTAGGCTATGAAAAGGGAAGGTTTAGCAGTATTCATTTTTAATTTTCGTAAAAATAACGCTGCTAAACCTAAGAAAAATTATTTTTTCTTGTGACGATTCTTTCTAAGACGCTTCTTTCTTTTGTGCGTGGCCATTTTATGACCTTTTCTTTTTTTTCCGCAAGGCATGATAGTAATAATTTATTTTCCCGAAGGATTATTTGAAATTTATTTTTTCTAACGAACTCATTCTAAAACTCGAAATGAGGCTTTTTATCGAACCGCAAAGATAACAAATTATTTTAAACTCTCCAAAGCCTTATTTACTTCTTCTAATAAAGTTGGCTCTTTTACTTTTTTCTTGAGGTCTTCAAAAATAATTTTTGCTTGTGGTTTTTGCTTTAGTTCGATTAAACTATAACCTAAGCCCAAAAGTGCATTTTGGTTATTTGGATTGATTCGAATAACTTGCTTGAAGCGGTCGGCGGCTTTATCATACTGCCCCGATTGCATCGAAAGTACACCCAAATTCATCAAAGCTGGCTCAAAGTTCGGTTCTTCAGTAATTACTTCACGAAGCATCATGATTGCCTGCATTGGCGAATCTGATTGTACATAAGTCATAGCCAAATTAGTTTTGGCTTGTAGTTGACGAGGGTTTTTCTCCAATACTTTTTGGTAGCACGCACGAGTTTTTTCGGCGTAGTTAGCCACATTTTCTTGGCGTAACGACAACGTAAATGCTTGATAGTAAGTGTCTCCCGCTTGCATCCAAGTTTCAGTACTTGGTTCTGCAATGGCTATTTTTTCGGCATAAACCGCAGCACTATCAAAACGATTGGCTGCAATAAATACCTGAGCGATTTGGTCGTAGATAGCAACTTTATCACTTGCTGAGGCAAGCTTCTGCTTTAATTCGTTTAATTTCTTTTCTTGTTCGGCAGTTAATTTTGGTGCTTGCGAAGTTTCTGAATGGTCATGGCCATCGTCGTCGGTGTGTTTTTCATCCGATTTTGTTTCCGAAACTTTATCTCTATTCGCTTTGGCTTCGTCTTTCACAACTACCTTTGGGCGAGAATAAAGAAAGCCCGTGAGGGCTACCGCAATGACAATCAGAATGATGAAGTTTTTTTTCATGTTTTTGTGAATTACGATTACTCTTAAAGAACATCATGGATAGCTGATTTTTTACGCTATCCATGATTTATTCAAAGAATCATAATATTCTTAAAGATTATTTTACTGATGCTTTTACTTGTTCAGTAAATTCTTTGGCTGGTTTGAAACCTGGAACTGAATGAGCAGGAACCATAACGGTAGTTTTTGCCGAAATATTACGAGCTTTTTTAGCTGCTCTGTGTTTATTTACGAAACTTCCGAAACCTCTCACGTAAACTGCATCGCCTTGAGCTAATGTGTCCTTTACAATTTCAAAAAATGATTCAAGTGTTGTGGATACACTTGCTTTGTCCACGCCAGTTTTGTCGGCAATTGCAACGATAACTTCTGCTTTAGTCACGAGTAAAAACGTTTATTTAAATTATCAATTAACTTTCAAAAAATACCAAGGTGAAATACAACAATTTTAGACCAAAATTTTCGGTTTTAAAAACTTCACTTTGATACATTCAAACTCTTTGGTTTGATTTTGGGTTTGCAAAGATAGCGGATTTATAAAGACTCTGCCAAAAAGTTTTAAACTTTTTTTTTGTAATTACTTCATAATTAGTTAGTTACAAAATGTATTGCCGCAAAAAAGAGTCTTTGAAACATTTTTTTTCTGACAAATCAGTATCAAACATCTATAAAAATTGGAAACAAAGGCTTTTTCCGAACTATTAATTCGTTGGTATCATACGAAAAAAAGAGACCTCCCGTGGCGAAAAACTAAAGATCCATATAAGATTTGGCTTTCGGAGGTTATTTTGCAACAAACTCGTGTGGCACAAGGTTCGCCATATTACGAAAAATTTGTAGAAAATTATCCAACCGTGAAGGCCTTGGCGAGTGCCGATGAACAAGAAGTGCTGCGTCTTTGGCAAGGTTTGGGCTATTATTCAAGGGCGAGAAATATGCACATCACAGCTAAAATTGTGGTGCAAGATTTTAATGGAATCTTTCCGAATACTTATGAAGGTTTATTGAAATTGAAAGGTATTGGGCCTTATACGGCAGCGGCGATTGCATCGTTTGCTTTTGATGAAAAAGTGGCGGTGGTTGATGGGAATGTTTTTAGGGTTTTGGCGAGAGTTTTTGGCGTAGAAACTGATATTTCGAGCCATAAAGCAAAAAAAGTTTTTAGCGAATTGGCCAATGAATTGATTTCGGCTGAATCGCCAAGTATTTATAATCAGGCGATTATGGAGTTTGGAGCAATTCACTGCACGCCAGCGAATCCTGATTGTATGTTTTGTGTGTTTGCTGAATCGTGTGTAGCAAATGCCAAAGGAATGCAAAGCATTTTACCGATAAAATCAAAAAAGGTAAAAGTTCGGAATCGTTTCTTTGATTATTTTGTCATCGAACAAAATGGTACTTTTTTGATGCACCAACGCCCCGAAGGCGATATTTGGACAGGGCTAAATGATTTTTATTTGATAGAAAACGAAGAAAAACTTTCGGAACTTGATGAAATAAATGATGACTTTTTGCAAGAAACGCTGTCGAAAGCAATAATTAAGGGGCATTCGGAAAATATTAAGCATATCCTTACACATCAACGAATTGAAGCGAGATTTTGGCACATTGTTTTGAATGAAGAAGTTGTAGCTCCCGCAGGATATGCGTTTTATTCGTTAGATGAAGTAGAGACTTTGCCAAAGCCGATTTTGATTGAAAAGTATTTGAAAGGTGCGTGGTTTTCGGCAAAGAAGTAGTTGTGATGTATCGAGTTTTTATTAAATTTACGTAACAATCTTAAAACAATTTATATAAAATGGCTGGAGTAAATAAAGTGATTTTATTGGGGAATCTTGGCTCAGACCCCGAAGTCAGAACGCTTCCGAGTGGAGGTAAAGTAGTGACTTTTAGTATTGCTACCTCAGAAAGTTATAATAATAAGGACGGCGTTCGTGTAGAACAAACCGAATGGCACAGAATTGAACTTTGGGATAATTTGGCAAATATTGCTGAACAATACCTGAAAAAAGGGGATACGGCTTATATTGAGGGACGTATCAGAACCGAAAAATGGACTGATAAAGAGAATATTGAACGTACTACTGTAAAAATCAGAGCAAATACATTGCAATTGGTTGGCGGACGCCGTGGTGGTGGCGAAGCTACCGAATCGGGTGGACAATCATCTTATGGTGGAAATAGCGGTAGCTCGAACAATTATGCTCCAAAAGCAGCTCCAGTTCCGATGCCACCACCACCTGATTTAGCTGGTGGAAATAGCGATGATTTACCGTTTTAAAACCAGCCCCCGCCCCTAAAGGGGAGTTTCTGTTTCTACGATTTTTTGTAAGTTCAAGAGTTAAAACAACTCTTGAACTTAGTTTTTACTCCCCTTTAGGGGTTGGGGGTGATGGGGGTGCTTTTTATCTTCTCTCTCAACTGTGCTATTTCATCTCTATATCTTGCTGCTTCTAAGAAGTCCAAATCTTTGGCGGCACGCTCCATTTTTCTTTGAGTTTCTTCTATAAGTTTTTCAAGCTGTGGTTTGGTCATGTAGCCAACAATTGGGTCGGCAGCAATCGAAACTTGTTCTGGCTCGTTGTAATACATTTTGGTTGTGGCCTTGCTGTCGGCAATCGAAGTTTGCTCCATGATAGCTTCTCTCGATTTTAGGATAGTTTTTGGCGTAATACCGTTATCGGCATTGTATTCCATCTGAATGGCTCGGCGGCGATTGGTTTCGTCGATTGCCTTTTGCATTGAGCCTGTTATTCTATCGGCATACATCAAAACTTTGCCGTTTTCGTTACGTGCAGCACGACCGATTGTCTGAATCAATGAGCGAATATCACGCAAGAAACCTTCTTTATCGGCATCCATGATTGCCACGAGCGAAACCTCGGGTAAATCGAGACCTTCACGCAATAAGTTTACACCAACCAACACATCGAACACACCCAAACGCAATTCACGTAAGATTTCTACACGGTCGAAAGTCTTTACTTCTGAGTGAATATACCGGCCTTTGATGCCCACTTTATCGAGGTATTTGCTCAATTCTTCGGCCATGCGTTTCGTAAGGGTCGTAATCAAAACCCGCTCTTTTCGCTGAACTCTTACGTTGATTTCTTCCAATAAATCATCAATTTGATTGATACTTGGGCGAACTTCAATTTCGGGGTCGAGTAAGCCCGTTGGGCGAATGATTTGTTCTACAACTACGCCATCTGTCAAACGTACTTCGTAGTCGGCTGGCGTGGCACTTACAAAAACCGTTTGCCCAACCATTTCTTCAAACTCTTGGAATTTCAACGGACGATTATCCATTGCCGAAGGTAGTCGGAAACCGTATTCTACCAACGACTCTTTACGTGAGCGGTCGCCTCCCCACATGGCTCTGATTTGTGGAATTGAAGCGTGGCTTTCGTCCACTACCATTACATAATCTTCGGGGAAATAATCAAGCAAACAGAAAGGTCGTTGCCCCGCCTGACGATTATCGAAATAACGAGAATAATTTTCTATACCTGAGCAGTAGCCCAATTCACGCATCATTTCGAGGTCAAATTCGGTGCGTTCTTGTATGCGTTGTGCTTCTAATAATCGGCCATCAGATTCAAAATATTTTACCTGCTTCACCATTTCATCTTGAATTTGGTGCATGGCGTTGGCCATTACGTCTCGACCAGTGACGAATAAATTAGCTGGGAAAATCGCAATTTGCTTTTCAGAACTTAGTTTTTTGCCATTTGATGGGTCGATTCGTTGAATTTCTTCGATTTCATCGCCAAAAAATATAAATCTAAAAGCAAAGTCGGCATAGCTTGGGTAAAGGTCAACTGTATCGCCTTTGACACGGAAGTTTCCACGCATAAATTCGCCTTCGGTACGAGAATAAAGAATTTCGACCAAACGAAACAAAAATTGATTGCGAGAAATGATTTGTCCGACCCCAATCTGAATAATACTACGTTTCATTTCGGTCGGATTTCCCGCACCATAAATACACGAAACCGATGCAATTACAATGACATCTCGACGCCCCGACATCAACGATGACACCGCCGAAAGTCGAAGTTTGTCGATTTCTTCATTGACCAAAAGGTCTTTTTCTATATAAGTATTGGTTGTGGCAATGTAGGCCTCGGGCTGGTAATAATCGTAATAAGAAATAAAATACTCGACGGCATTTTCAGGGAAAAAACTTTTGAACTCGCCATAAAGTTGGGCCGCCAGCGTTTTATTATGACTCAAAATCAAGATTGGGCGGTCGAGCTGAGCAATCATGTTTGCTACGGTAAAGGTCTTACCAGAGCCAGTTACACCCAGTAGTACCTGCGAGCGTTCGCCTTTTTTGATGCCCTCAACGAGCTTGGCAATTGCCTGCGGTTGGTCGCCAGTGGGTTTGTAGTCAGAAACGAGTTTATATTGCATAATTTTGGGTAGAAATATAGAATAGCTTATCTGAATATAAACACAACTTTGGGCGAGAGAGTTTCTTTTGTTTGAAGAAATATTATGCGATTTTGTTTGATTTTTTGGTATAATTGTGGGTGGTTATCTGTTGGAATTGCGTTCTAAGAACGCAAAATACACTGACTAATCATTCCATGACGGATATAGAACATTTAGCCAAACGTGGAATTAAAAATGAAATTTTCTGAACTAAATATTGAAGCAGCAGGTGCTTTAAAAAGACCTAATATGATGTCAACGTGTAATTAATCTTTTTTATGAAAATTAAAACTAAAAACGCACCCCTTGAAATAAATAAAATAGAGGAGTTCGAAGAGAATTATGGTTTTATAATTCCAACTGAATTTAGAAATTTCCTTTTGGAGAATAATGGTATTTACTTTAAACCAATGTTATTTGATTTAGAAGTACAAAATGAAATAATTACTTTTTGTACTAATTCTATTTACAGTATTAATAACAACAAAGATTTTGATATAGAATGGATAAGAAACCTAACAGAAGAAAATATTGAACAAAATGGTTTTTACATAAATGATTCTGATTGTTTCATTTTTATAGCACCAGAATATGACAACGAAATTTATTTAGGAATTAAAGGTAAATATTATGGTAAAGTTTATCTTGTTGATAAAGTTAATGTAGATGGACTTGAAACTAAATTACATCTAATTGCCAATAATTTTAGTGAATTTTTAAATATGCTAAGAGAAAGTGATATTGAACCATATGATGAGAATGAAGTTTTTGATTAATTCCATTTCCCGCTCTACGAAGTTAAAAACTTCGCAGAGGTGTTTGGACATCACCCGATGTTATTTTGTAAAAGCGTTCTGGAGAACACACGACACCCATGCGAAGTTCGGAAACTTCGTAAGAATTGGTAATGAGATTTTGCTTATCATTGCATTCTCATTTTATTCAATTCACCAAAGCCAATGAAGCAATTATTTGTCTCTCTCTTACTTATTTCTCAAATCAGTTTCTCTCAAAAACTAAAAATAGACACCCAAACCACCTACCAAACTATTCACAGTTTTGGGGCTTCGGATTGCTGGTCGATGCAAATGGTGGGCGAAAATTATCCTGTCGAAAAGCGAGAAAAAATTGCGAGTCTTTTATTTAGCAAAGAACTCGACCAAGCAGGTAACCCAAAAGGAATTGGTCTTTCGATGTGGCGTTTTAATATCGGTGCGGGCAGTACTGAACAAGGAATTGATAGCAAAATAACCAACGAATGGCGTAGAGCAGAGTGCTTTTTAGAAAACGGAAAATATAACTGGAACAAACAGCGTGGACAACAATGGTTTTTGGAAGCAGCCAAACGCAATGGCGTAGATTTTACGCTGGGTTTCTTGAATTCTGCCCCAGTTTCGATGACAAAAAATGGTTTGGCGATAGCCAGTGGCAAGTTGGGTGACTGGAATTTTGATAAAAATAAAATTGATGATTTTACTGGTTTTCTGGCGGAAGTTTCTTCAAAATTGAAATTTGATTATATCAGTCCATTCAACGAACCGCAGTGGGATTGGGGACCAAAATCGAAATCGGGGTTTGGTTCGCAAGAGGGAACGCCTATCAACAACGAAGATTTGGCTTGGGCGGTACGGAAGCTCGACACAAAAATGACCGAACGAAAACTAAGCACAAAAGTTGTGATTACGGATGCCGCACAGATTGATTATTTGTACAAATCGAAGAGTAACCGTAGCGAAGTTGGACAAGATAATCAGATTGAAAGTTTCTTTTCGGAGGCGAGTAAAAATTACGTTGGCAACTTAAATTCGGTCGAAAAATTGATTTGTGGACATAGCTATTTCACGACCTCGCCGAGTAGCGAACTAATCGGTAAACGTCAAGAGTTATCGGCTAAAATTCAGCAACAAAAAATTAATTATTGGCAGTCGGAATATTGTGTTTTGGGCGATAATGCTGGCGAAATTGAGGGTGGCGGACAAGATTTAGGCATGAAAACAGCTTTGTACGTAGCCAAAGTTATTCATGCCGATTTGACTTACGCCAATGCTTCGGCGTGGCATTGGTGGCTTTCGGTCAGTGCCAATGATTATAAAGATGGTTTGATTTACGTAGCCAATAAGGGCGTAAAAGGCGAAAACGACAGTAATAAATTCGATGCCGAAGTTTATGACTCAAAACTTCTTTGGGCATTTGGTAATTTTTCAAGATTCGTCAGACCACAAATGCAGCGTGTAAAAATCGAAACCGATAATAAAGATTTGATGGTTTCGGCCTATAAAAGTGCAAAAGAATTAGTGGTTGTGATTGTAAATCCTGCCCAAAATCAGCAAATCGAACTGCCAAGTCTTAGCAAAAATCAAGTAATTGATACCTACACGACATCAAAAGATAAGAATTTAGCTCATAGCAAAATCAAAGGTACGGGTATTGAAATACCTGCCGAAGCGGTTGTTACTTTGGTTGTGGGTTTGAGGTAGGGAAGTGTTGTTCTTGTTTTCTTACAACTTTTCTTCGTGCTTTTGGAATATTTTGCAGTGAGATTAAAAAATATTTTACTTTAAAGTAAAATACTTGTATTTACTCTATGAAATTTGAAATTGTAGAACTCGACGAATTTTCAGGGAAAAAAGCAAGCGTCTATTCCATATGGATAGATAGTTTAGGAAAACTCTTTTTGACCAGTTTGTCGAGGAAAATGAAGATTCATATACCGATGAGCTTGGCTCAATTACCGATAGATTAGAGTTAATTGGTAACATAACAGGTGCAAGGGAGCAATTTTTTTAAACCGAATGAAGGTACACTTGGTGATGGTATTTGTGCTTTATATGATTCTCCTGATAAAAAACTACGTCTCTATTGCATCAGATATGGTTCAACTTGCCTAATATTAGGTGGTGGGGGAATGAAAAATGTTAGAGCTTTACAAGATGACGAAAAATTAAAGGCAGAAAATTATTTACTCAGATATATCTCTAAAAAAGTAACAGAAGCATTAAAAGACGGAGAATTGTGGTGGTCTGATGACGGTAAGAGATTGGAAGGAAATATGGTTTTTGAAGACTAATGACTAAAAAATAAAATTATGGAAAATTCAAGCGGTACACATAATCCACGAAAATATAGGAGTTCAGTAGTATCAAATTTTATTGCACGTAGAAGTTCTAATGATTTTGATAAAACTAAAAGAAATATGCTGATAGCTGTATTAATTGATGATGCACTTAGAGCAAAAGGATGGAATAAAAAGCAACTGGCAGAAGTAATGCACAAAAATCCATCAGAAGTAACAAAATGGTTATCGGGTACTCATAACTTTACTTTGGAAACTCTTTATTTGATTGAATCCCATTTAGATGTGAAACTATTCGTTGTGCCTTCAAATGACTTAGAAAGTGTATAATATTTACTTGCTGTGCGAAAATCTACAGTTTTCGCACAGCAAGTAAAATAACTTTACTTCTTCTCAAAATAATCAACTGTCAAATGGCAAAGGGCTTTTACGCCGAGACCTAAACCGCTATCATCAATAAAGAAATCTGGCGTATGGTGAGGAGCTGCTGCCGTGCTTCCGATTGGTTTTCCGCCCAAAAAGAAGAAAAATGCAGGTACTTTTTTGCCAAAGAAACTAAAATCTTCTGCACCAGTGGCGAGCGGAGCGGTCAAAATATTTTCTTTTCCAGCCAAAGCCGTTAGAGTTGGCCCCACTTTTTCGGTTAAAGTTGGGTCGTTGTAAGTGACAGGCACGCCAATATTTATTTTCAAATCGGCAGTTGCACCAGCACTTTCAGCAATATTAGTCGCAATTTCTTGCATTCTTCTGTGAATAAGTTGCTGTTGTGCTTCGCTGAAAGTTCTGATTGTACCAATCATCGTTGCCTCTTCGGGAATAATATTACTTCTGATTCCCGCATTGAAAGCCCCAACCGTTACAATAGCAGGGTTTTCGGTAATATCTACATTTCGGCTGATAATTGTTTGGTAAGCCATCACGATTTGTGAGCCAGTCACAATCGGGTCTGTGCCACTCCACGGACTCGCTCCGTGCGTTTGTTTTCCTTTAATTTTAAGCGTATAAGTGTCCGCAGCGGCCATTTCTGGACCCGAACGATAGCGTATTTGCCCAACATTTGTCTGAGAATTAATGTGCAAACCAAAGGCCACATCCACTTTCGGGTTTTCCATTACGCCTTGTTTTATCATTAAATCTGCTCCACCTTCTTCGCCTGCTGGAGCTCCTTCTTCGGCTGGTTGGAAGCAAAATTTGACAGTTCCTGCCAAATCATTTTTCATCGACGAAAGCACTTCGGCCACACCCATCAGAATTGCCACGTGTGTATCATGTCCGCAAGCGTGCATCACGCCCGTTTTTTGGTTATTGTATTCCGTCACAACGTTTGACTTGAACGGAATATCCGCTCTTTCGGTTACTGGCAGGGCGTCCATATCAGCTCTTAGCAGTACAACTGGGCCAGGTTTTCCGCCTTTCAGAACTCCCACAACACCTGTGTAGGCTACTTTTTCTTGTACTTCAATTCCGAGCGATTTTAGGTGGGCAGCAATTTTTGCGGCAGTCTTAAATTCACGATTGCCAAGTTCGGGATTTTGGTGGATGTCTCTTCGCCAAGTTACTACTTTTGAGTCGATGGCATCGGCTTTGGCATTAATTTTTGCCTTTAATGAGCTTTGTCCAAACGAACAAATAGCTACTGACAATGAAAGAGCCAGAGTTAGGATTTTTTTCATTAGATGTTTTTTTTGTTGATAAAATTTAGGTAAATGTTTCTCGACACACTGCGTGTGTTTATCCTTCAAACTTAACCAATCTTTGATTTCTTTAAAACTACTTGCTCAATATTTATTCGGGGTGTAGGGCTGAAATAAAATTTGTTAAGTAAAACTACTCAAACTCTTTCTTTTTGTTTGTTGTCAATGTGTTAATATAACACATCTAATTTGTCAAATCCTTGTTTATTGCGTTTCTTTGCTGAAAATTTGAATTCTTAGATTATGAAACCAGTTTACAAAGCACACCCTTGGCATGGTATTTCGGTAGGCGAAAATGCCCCAGAGAGAGTTACCGTATTTGTCGAAATCGTACCGTCAGATACTATTAAATACGAAGTAGATAAAGAGTCGGGTTATTTGAAAATTGACCGTCCACAAAAATACTCAAACATTATTCCATCGCTATACGGCTTTATACCGCAGACCTATTGTGGTGAAGAAGTAGCCAAACTGGCTCGTGAGCGTGGAACTGACAAAGTACAAGAAGGCGATGGTGACCCATTAGATATTTGTGTGCTTTCGAGCCACCACATTCCGCATGGTGATATTTTATTGCAAGCCATTCCTATTGGCGGACTTTGCCTACTCGATAAAGGCGAAGCCGATGATAAAATCATTGCGGTGTTGGTTGCTGACCCGATTTATCAAAAATATACTGATATTAGCGAACTTCCAGAAGCTATCATTACTCGTTTGAAACACTATTTCTTGACTTACAAGAGCTTACCAGACGAGAAAAACGCCATCGAAATTTCGAACGTTTATGGCCGTGAAGATGCCCACGAAGTAATCCGTAAATCAATGATGGATTATCGTGATTTGATTTTCAAACCTATTTAATCAAAAGATTAAAAATCATGAAGACCACAGAGCCAACTTTGTGGTCTTTTTGTTGATATAGAGCTTCGTACAAAATTCTTAATTCATAATTCAACATTCTTAATTAAAAATTCGTACCTTTGTGCTTGATAATCAATTAGTTATTTAATTACAGCAGTGATGCTGCAAATCCAATGAGGAATTCAGACAGACCTTCAAGACCAAGAAGAGAGAGCAGTGATAAAAAGCCCTTTTCTGGCAACAAATCATTTGGCACAGACCGTGCAAATTATCCAAATCAAAGACGAGAAGATAGCAAACCTTTTGGTGAGAAACGTTCGTTTTCAAGCGACCGCCCAGCTCGACGAGAAGATAGCAAACCGTTTGGCGAAAAACGTTCGTTTTCAAGCGACCGCCCAGCCCGACGAGAAGATAGCAAGCCGTTTGGCGAAAAACGTTCATTTTCAAGCGACCGCCCAGCCCGACGAGAAGATAGCAAACCCTTTGGCGAAAAGCGTTCGTTTTCAAGCGACCGCCCAGCCCGACAAGAAGATAGCAAACCCTTTGGCGAAAAGCGTACATTTTCAAATGACCGCCCGCCACGTAGGGAAGATAGCAAACCGTTTGGTGAGAAACGTTCGTTTGCAAGCGACCGTCCAGCCCGACGTGAAGACAGTAAACCCTTTGGCGAAAAGCGTTCGTTTGCAAGCGACCGCCCAGCCCGACGTGAAGACAGTGTATCTTTTGATGAAAGACCAAAAAGATTTTCAGAAGATAAGCCCGCTCATCCTTTTAAGAAAAGAGATGATAGTGGACGTCCGACTTCAAATGACCGCAAAAATGCTTATTCAGCAGATAAGCCTCGTTTTCAGAAAAACGAACCTCATAACCGAGACTTCAAACCAAAAAATAAGTTTGAACCAAAAGAAAATCAAGCAACATCTGGGCGTATAGATGCACCCAATTATGATACCGAGCGTTTGAAAAGTAAGCTTCCCGAAAAACTTCAGAAAAAAGTTTTGAAAGAAGAAAAAGAAGCGGGCAAAGATGAGCTAATTAGGTTAAATCGCTATATTTCTAATGCAGGAGTTGCTTCTCGACGTGATGCCGATGAATTAATTGCTTCAGGGCAAATTACCGTAAATGGAAAAGAAGTCACAGAAATGGGCTATAAAGTAAAGCCCAACGATGTAGTCAAATATGGCAAGAAAATTCTGAATCGTGAAAAACTAATGTATGTTTTATTGAACAAACCAAAAGATTTTATCACGACTACAGAAGACCCAGATGAGCGTAGAACGGTGATGGATTTAGTGAAAAATGCGTGTTCCGAACGTATTTATCCAGTGGGTCGATTAGATAGAAATACAACGGGTTTATTGCTCTTGACAAACGATGGCGAAGTGGCTGAGAAGCTTTCGCACCCTTCAAACGAAGTCAAGAAAATCTACCAAGTAGAGTTAGATAAACCAATTACAACCGAAGATTTTGAGGCAATCATCAAAGGTATCGAATTGGAAGATGGTTTCATCAAACCTGATGAATTGGCTCTTGTTACGCCTGATGCTGAGGTAGTAGGTATCAAAATTCATAGCGGGAAAAACCGTATCGTACGCCGTATTTTTGAGCATTTGGGCTACGAAGTACTAAAACTCGATCGAACCACTTATGCTGGTCTTGACAAAAAAGATCTCCCACGTGGAAAATGGCGTTTCTTGACCGAAAAAGAAGTGATTCGCTTGAAATATATGTTGTAAGGTGGTAGAATCAAAGTAGAAAGACCACAAAGTGGTCAAACATGAATAGCCCAGAATACAATTCTGGGAGATAAATAAAAAATTGGATTGCGACACTGAAGGTGTCGAACATTCAAAGTCCTGTGGGAGTTTCTCACAGGACTTTGTTTTTTTAGCCATAAAATTATCTGTTTCGTGCCGAAAAAAAGCAACTTCACCAACACAAACGTATAGTTCTCGACTTATAAGCCATTTGTCTTAGACCCTTAACACAAAATTTATTATCTTTGCCGATGTTTCTAATATAACGATAAAGTAGATGATGAATTATAGTTTAAATCACGTCCCGAAACGTACAGCCAAACCTCGTGAAGCTGGTCTAACGATGGTGATGGATAAAGGTCTCAGTATCAGAGAAGTAGAAGATATGTTGTCGATTTCGGCACCACATATAGATATTGTAAAACTCGGTTGGGCAACTTCATTTGTTACGCCAAACCTAAAAGATAAAGTAAAAGTATATCAAGATGCGGGTATTCCGATTTATTTTGGCGGAACACTTTTCGAAGCATTCGTGGCTCGTGACCAATTTGAAGACTATCTACGAGTTTTAGACCAATACAAGCTCGAACACGCCGAGGTCTCTGATGGCTCCATCGAAATTTCGAGCGAAGAAAAATGCGGATACATTCGCCGTTTGGCTACTCGTGCAAAAGTGCTTTCGGAAGTAGGTTCAAAAGATGCCGAAAAGATTTTTGCTCCCTACAAATGGATTGAAATGATGCAGTCGGAGCTTGATGCAGGTGCTTGGAAAGTAATCGGTGAAGCTCGTGAAGGTGGAAATGTGGGTCTTTTCCGTAGTAGTGGTGAAGTGCGTCAGGGTTTGGTTGATGAAATCATTCATGCCATTCCTGCCGAAAAAATCATTTGGGAAGCTCCACAAAAATCACAACAAGTATATTTCGTGAAGTTGGTTGGCACAAACGTAAACCTCGGGAACATTGCTCCAAACGAAGTAATTCCACTCGAAACTATCCGTATCGGACTTCGTGGCGATACTTTCGCTCATTTCTTACCAGAAAAAACAAAAAAACGTTTCAAACTCGGCAAATACAGCGGCGATAAGCGTATCACGCAAGACGAATAAAAGTTAATTAAGAATTGAGAATGTAGAATTAAGAATTGTTGAAAATATAATCTTAATTGTTATTATGAAATATTCTATATTCTCAATTTTGTTCATTCTACATTCTTAATTCTACATTCCTAATTCTTAATTTAATAATGGAATTCATACATTTTATTTTAGACTTTTTAAAAGACCCACTAACTACGCTTCAGTGGTTTTTGGCCGAATACGATACGCTCACGTATGCTATCTTGTTTCTCATTATTTTTGTAGAAACAGGCTTTATTATCATGCCACTCTTACCAGGCGATTCGTTGCTTTTTGCGGTGGGTTTGTTGGCTTCAACCACTGGCAAACTTGATATTGCTTTCGTGATTCCGTTATTGATTATTGCCGCACTTTTGGGCGATAACGTCAATTATTTAGTCGGGAAAAACTTCAGTAATTTCATTAAATCTCGTGAAAAAATACTTTTCTTAAAGCGTGAGTACATCACAAAAACCGAAGAGTTTTACGAAAAACATGGTGGGAAAGCTGTAATTATTGCTCGTTTTATGCCAATTATTCGCACGATTGCTCCATTTGTGGCGGGTGCGGGTAGCATGAAATACGGTAAATACATCACGTTTTGCGTGTTAGGAGCAGTTTTGTGGGTAACGAGTATCACGCTTTTGGGCTACTTCTTAGGTTCAAACGAATGGGTAAAACACAATTTCGAGAAAGTTGTTTTAGGAATTGTTTTCATCTCAGTTTTACCAATGATTGTTGGAATCTTGAGAGCAAAATTTGTTAAAGCATAATGACGAAGTTTTTCTTTAAAGTTTTGATAATCAGTCTGTTCGCTATGGAAACCAATGCCCAGCAATTATCGACATCGGTCACGCAAAGCTATGCTTTCAGACTACGCCCCAATCAGGATTTAAAGAAAGAACTTCAACGATTCATTGACGAAAAACATATATCAGCCGCTTGCGTACTTACCTGCGTTGGCAGCCTGACATCAGTAAATATCAGATACGCCAACCAAGAAAAATACGAGATGCTCAAAGGGCATTTCGAGATTGTTTCCTTGGTTGGTGTTTTGTCGAAAAACGGCTCGCATATTCATATTTCGGTGAGTGATTCGACAGGAAAAACCATTGGCGGACATTTGGGCGATGAAAGTTTGATTTATACAACTGCCGAAATCGTACTCGGAATCATGCCTGATTATGATTTCGTGAGAGAACCTGACCCAACCTTTGGCTACAAAGAACTCGTAGTTCGCCGCCGAAAAAAGAAATAAACATTGACAAATTAACCCATGAACGCCTACGCCCTAATCGGATTTCCGCTCGGACACTCATTTTCAAAAAAATATTTTACCGAAAAGTTTAAACAAATGGGTCTTTCCGAAACCCACGAATACAAACTTTTTGAGCTACCCGATATTCAAGAACTTATGCAGTTATTGAATAATGAGCCGAATCTGAAAGGCTTAAACGTGACGATTCCGCACAAACAGGCGGTTATGCCTTTTTTGGATGGACTCGATGCTTCGGCCGAAAAAGTTGGAGCGGTCAATGTGATTAAATTCATGGAAGATGGTCGTCTAATTGGCTATAATTCAGACTATTACGGTTTTAAAACTTCGCTCGAAGATTTTCTGTCGGAAGTCAATATTCCATCAATCAAAGCACTTGTTTTAGGCAATGGCGGAGCAGGAAAAGCCGTTGTGGCGGCACTGAAAGATTTAGAAATTGCCTATAAAACAGTTTCTCGAACAAAATCAGATGAAAACATCGGCTACGACGAAATTCCTGCATTAATAGCTGATTATCAGTTGATTATCAACTGTTCACCCGTTGGCACTTACCCGAAATCTGACCAATGTCCAGATATTCCATACGAATCTCTGACCGAAAATCATTTTCTTTATGATTTAGTATATAATCCGCTCGAAACATTGTTTCTACAGAAGGGGAAAGAGCAAGGAGCAAAAACACATAATGGATTACCGATGCTTCATCTCCAAGCCGAAAAAGCGTGGGAGATTTGGAATTCGTGAGCGTAAGCAAATAGGGGGAAGATAAACCAAAGTTGTCATAAGAAAAACCTGGTGCAACGATTAGTCCAATAATATCATCTTGTAAATATCCGTTAAATTATAAACCACTAAACAATTTCAAAATTTTATGAAGACAGCAGTGAAATTCTTGTTTGTTATGTTATCGTTTGTTGCCAGCACAGCTTTTGCGACCAACGCAGATTTAGAGTATAAAACTGTGGAAGTTGAAGATGAGTTTGCGAAAGTAAACAAATTGGAGCAATACCTTGCTGAACACCCAGACATGACTTATGAGCAAGTAAAAAAGGCAAAACCAGAACTTTTAAAAGATGTAGATTTGATTTCTAACACTAACACTAATTTGGTACCTACAAAAGATATGCCTTTGGTTGGTGGTTTTTGGTGGGGCTGTTGCCTCGGCGTAGTTGGTTTAGCATTGGTTTACTTTATTACAGACCACGACAAAGACCAAGTACGTAAAGCATTTTGGGGCTGTGTAATCGCCACAATCATTTGGGGAATTGGTGGTTTCTGGAATCCATTTAGTTGGTAATATCCAACAAAAAAATAACGTTAACGCCACGAAGTTTTTATTAACTTTGTGGCGTTCCTGTTTTAAATACATATCATATAAAAGTTTTAACAATGAAATTCAAAAAGCACGTATTTGTTTGTACAAACGATAAAGAAGCCCCAAAGAAATGTTGTGGAAGTGAAAGAGGTATGGCCTTGGTCGATGCCTTCAAAGAGGAATTGAAAGACCGTAATTTATTGACCGAAATCAGAGCTCAAAAATCGGGTTGTTTAGATGTTTGTGCATTTGGTCCATCGGTTGTTGTATATCCTGAAGGTATTTGGTACGGAAATGTACAGCCATCAGACATTAAAGAAATCGTAGAAAGCCATTTAGTAAACGATCAGCCAGTTGAGCGTTTGCAGTTAAAATTTGCACCAAAAGCATAATTTTATGGCCTATAAACACCTTTTCTTTGACCTCGACCATACGCTTTGGGATTTTGAACGAAACTCGGCTGAATGTTTAGCTGATATTTACGAAATTTTTGATTTTAAAAGTCTGAATATTAGCACTTTAGAAGCGTTTCAGCAAGAGTTCTCAATTGTGAATAGGCGTCATTGGAGTTTGCTCGAACAAAATCTGATTACGCACGATGAACTTCGCCGTCGAAGATTCCAAGAAACGCTCGAAAATCTTGGAGTAAAAGACCTCAAAAAATCGTTTGGCTTAGAAATCAATGAATATTTTCTTGAACTGTTGCCCAAAAAAGCTCATCTAATTGAAGGTGCGGTCGAAATTCTTGACTATTTATTGCCAAAATACGAATTGCACATCATTAGTAATGGTTGGCAGGATATTCAAGTAAACAAAATGAAAAGTTCCGAAATACATCATTATTTCGGAGAAATCATTACCAACGAATTGGCTGGCACTCGCAAACCAGACCGTCGAATTTTTGATTATGCCATTGAAGTCACGAAAGCTGATTTAGCCGAAAGTTTGATGATTGGTGATAATTATGAAGCCGATATTTTGGGGGCAATCAATGCCAATATGGATACGGTTTTTTATAATCCAGACGATATTCCAACAGGTCAGAAACCAACTTTTGATATAAAGAAATTGGTCGAACTGAAAGAAATTTTGTAAAATTGTAGGACAAGCTGTAAGCTTGTCCTATTAAATTTATAAACAATGAAAATCGAATTCGACTCAATCATCCAAAAAGACGAAGAACATAACGGTTCTTACTGCGATATTCCTTTTAATGTTCTCGAAACTTTCGGCAAGAAAAGACTAAAAATTAAAGCCATCATTGATACCGTTGAATACCGTGGGCTACTCACGCCAATGGGTGGCAAGTACGGGCTTTTTATGAATAAAGAAGTGCGTGATAAAGTAGGCAAAACTTATGGCGAAAGTGTGCATGTTTCAATTGAAGAAGATACTGAACCACGAGTGGTTGAAATACCACAAGATCTGCTCGAAGCTATGTTAGCGGCTGATGTAAAAACATTTTTTGATAGTTTATCATTTACGCACCAAAAAGAATATGTTCAGTGGATTTTGGATGCTAAAAAAGAAGAAACTCGTCAAAATAGGCTTGTAAAAGCCATCGGATTGATGCAGAATAAAATTAAAGCCCGATAAACTTCAATTTTACGCAGGTGGAGATTTTTGAGTACTTCTATAATAAAAAGTGTAATTGCACAAATGTGATATAATCTGTAACGAATGGCAAATAATGTATGTAGTGCATTTTACATTGCTTGTAAAACCACCCAACAAATTATCACACTAAAAAAAACGCATTTAAACCTGAAACTTATCTAAAATGAAAATTAGCCTATTACCTATTTTTTGTCTATTTTTTGTAGCTTGCCAAACGAATAAGACTGAAACTATCCAACAAAATTCTTTGCCAATTGAAGGGACTTGGAAACTTCTTTCGGGAACTATCATCGAAAATGGAGATACGACGGTAACTTCCTACACCGAAAATGTATCGTTTATCAAAATTATCAATGACTCTCACTTTGCATTTCTGAAACACGCATTGCCCAATAATAATGATTCCACTGCTTTCGATGCTGGTGGTGGCAGCTATACTTTGCAAGACAGTACTTATACCGAACGTTTAGAATATTACAAAGAGAAGGCTTGGGAAAACAATGATTTCAAGTTTACAATAAGCATCAAAAACGATATGCTCATTCAAACAGGTATTGAGAAAATTGAAAAAGCGGGTATCAATAGATTGAATATTGAAAAATACGTTCGATTGAAAAAATAAATTCTATGCCCGATTTACAAAACTTCCTACTTTTCGCTTTAGCGGCTTTGATGCTCAATATCACGCCAGGGAATGATATGATTTTTGTTATTTCTCGAAGTCTGAGTTATGGTACAAAAGCGGGTATTTATGCTGCCTTGGGCATCGGACTGGGTTGTTTTGTACATATTTTTGCTTCGGTAGTTGGGCTTTCGGTTATTATTAAGCAATCTGAGATTTTGTTTAACATCATTCGCTACGCAGGAGCAGCGTATCTGATTTTTATCGGTATCAAGAGTTTCATGGAAAAACCTTCAACAATGATTTTTAACCAAAGTCAAAACGATAAAAATACCAATCTCAAAATTCTCCGACAAGGCACAATTACGAATGTGCTAAACCCAAAAGTTTCGTTATTTTTCTTGGCTTTTTTGCCGCAGTTTGTACGGGTGGCGTCCCACGACAATCATAGCGAAAATATCACTTCTCAAATCTTATTTTTAGGACTTTGGTTTAATTTCTCCGGAACTGTGGTAAATGTATTAATTGCACTGCTTTTCAGCAAAATCATTGCTAAACTGAGTAATTTTCAGCAATTTTGGAAGATTCAGAACAAGATTTCGGGTGCAGTTTTGGTGGCTTTAGGTTTGCAAATTGCTTTGAAAAAATAAATAAACCTACAATTCCCGATAAAGTTGTATCAATTGCCCAGCAATATTTTCGGCTGAAAATTGTTTTATATGCTCTTTCCCTTTCAAAACCAAATCATTTCGTAGCGAACCATTTGTCAAAACCTGTCGCATTTTATCAGATAAATCATTGACATCAAGTGGATTAGCATACAACGCACCTTCTCCGCCCGCTTCTTCTAAGCATGAGCCAGTAGCCGCTACCACAGGAATACCCGAATGCAAAGCCTCGACAATCGGAATACCAAAACCTTCAAAAAATGAAGGGTACACACACAAGGAAGCTCCTTGATACAAAGCAGGTAAATCGGCAGATGGTACTCCGTATAAAACCCTTGTATTTTGTGGAGAATTTTGAGCTATTTCTTCAGCATATTTCGATTTCCCGCCTACTAAAACCAATTCATAATCTTTCAAACCGAGTTGCTGAAAAGCTTCTACCAAACGCTTTTGGTTCTTTCTTTCGCTGAAAGATGAAACACAAATAATGTAGGGTTTATTGAGAGAATATTTAATTTTAATGGTAGGAATCGATTGATTATCAACCTTTTGATGAAATGACGACTGACAATCTTGATAAATAACCCGAATGCGTTCGGCTGGAATTTTATAAAACTCCATAATATCCTCTTTCGTCTGCTGACTCACTGCCACCACAGCATCGGCATTTTCGCAGGCGTATCGAAACTTCTGTTGATAAAAAAATCGGTCGATAGCAGGATAAAGCTCTGGATAACGCACAAAAATCAAATCATGAATCGTGACGACTGATTTTACCCTCGATTTTCTGATACCAAAAGGAATTTCATTACTTAAACCATGAAAAATATCAACATTATCCTTCTTCAAATCGTTATTGATTAGCCAGCTTCGCCATAAAGCCCCCCTAACCCCCGATGTGGGAGTTTTTATTGCGTATCTTTGGTTACTTGAATTCAACCAAGTTAAATCTTGAGGTTTGGGAGATTTAGTGGTATAAAGTAAGTACTCAATATCACCTAAACTCCCCCATCGGGGGTTGGGGGGCTTTAGTGCTTCAATAATAAACCTGCTATAATTTCCCAAACCAGTATGATTATTAAAAGCCCTTTTTGAATCAAATCCTATACGCATTGAACTATCTTTTGCTTAAATTTGTCAATAATTATTAATACGAATATTTTTTCCTCCCCTTTAGGGGGTGGGGGTTTTATGACTGAATACCAAATACATACTTTGCCCAACGGCATCAGAATTGCCCACCGACAAGTACCTTATACGCAGGTAGTTCATTGCGGACTAATGCTCGACATGGGTAGTCGTGACGAAAAACCCAATCAGCTTGGTCTTGCCCATTTCTGGGAACACATGGCCTTCAAAGGTACGAAAAAGCGGAAATCTTACCACATTATTAATAGATTGGAATCAGTAGGTGGCGAATTAAACGCCTACACGACCAAAGAAAAAATATGTTTTTATGCCTCGGTACTTGATGCTCACTTCGAGAAATCGGTAGAACTCTTGGCGGATATTACCTTCGATTCGGTTTTTCCTGAAAATCAACTGGAAAAAGAACGAGGTGTAATTTTGGAAGAAATGTCGATGTACCAAGATTCGCCCGAAGATGCCCTGCAAGACGATTTCGACGAAATTGTGTTTGCTAATCATCAGCTCGGAGCAAATATTTTGGGTACGCAAGAAAGCGTTAAAGGCTTCACTCGCAAGGAGTTACAAGATTTTATTGCCGAAAACATGGACACCGAGAAAATCGTGCTGTCGATTGTGGGGAATATCTCGTTTAATAAAGCAGTGAAGGTTGCCGAGAAATATTTGAAAGATATTCCTGCAAAAAAATCAGACCTACAACGTACTCCGCCGAGCGAATATACGCCTCAACAAATCACAATTCCGAAGAAAATCACACAAGCACATTGTGCGATTGGTCGGCCATCGTATGCCATGCTTGATGAGCGACGTTTACCATTTTTCATGTTGGTAAATCTTTTTGGTGGCCCAGGTATGAATTCACGCCTAAATATGACTTTGCGTGAGAAATATGGCCTCGTTTATGGCATTGATGCCACTTATTCGCCATTTACTGATACTGGTTTTCTGGGAATTTATTTCGCAACCGATAAATCGAATCTTGATAAAGCCAATGCTCTGATTTTGAAAGAAATGCAACTTTTGAAAGAGAAACCACTCGGAAAACTGCAATTACACACCGTAAAAGAGCAGTTGATGGGTCAGTTGGCGATGGCCGAAGAAAGCAATCAAAGTTTTATGCTGATGATGGCCAAAAGTATTTTGGATGTCGGGAAAGTAGAGTCGCTTGAAAGTATTTTCACTGAAATAAAAAACATCGAAGCCGCTCAGCTTCAAGAGATTACGAATGATATGTTTGACGAGTCTCAGTTGAGTTATCTTACTTTTTTGCCTGAATAGTGTAGAAAGACAATTCTGAGAATTGTGCTACAACAAGAAAGATTTATACTTTTTAAAGCATTTGAGGTCGGTTAGATGAGTATCTCACCGACTTTTTTTATTTTTGGACTCTCCGTAACAAAATCATTTCATGAAAAATATCTATTTCACTGCCGGTCCCGCTGAATTGAATCCTAAGTTTGAAGAGTTCATGCGTCAAGCCATTGACGAGCAAATTGGTTCAATTTCTCACCGAAGCGGACAATTTCGCAAGATTTATCAACATTGTGTTGAGAACTTACGTACGCTCATGAATATTCCTGCATCATCAGGTATTTTCTTCACAGGTTCGGCATCGGAAGTTTGGGAACGTATTTTATTGAATTTAGTAGAACACGAAAGTTTTCACTTAGTAAATGGCTCGTTTTCAGATAAATTCTACAAATATGCTATTGCGGCTCAAAAATTTGCTCATAAGTTTGAAAAACCAATCGGAGAAGGCTTTAGCTACGGAGAAATAGAAGTACCAGAGTATGCCGAGCTTATCTGCGTAACACAAAACGAAACCAGTACGGGCGTGCAAATGCGTGAGGCGGATATTCATAAACTCAAACGCAGCAACCAAAAACGCTTGATGGCGGTTGATATGGTTTCGTCGGCACCGATTCCAGAACTTGATTTAGATTTGATTGATACTGCCTTCTTTTCGGTGCAAAAAGCCTTTGGTTTACCTGCAGGTTTAGGTGTTTGGATTGCCAACGAAAAATGTCTTGAGAAAGCCAAACGATTAGCCAAATACGATGGTGTAACGATTGGAGCTCACCATAATTTACCTGTTTTGTGGAAAAATTATGAGACTTATGAAACTCCAGCGACACCAAACGTTTTGGGTATTTATTTGCTTGGAAAAGTGGCCGAGGAAATGAATAAAACGGGGATTGAAACTATCAGAAAAGAAACCGACGAAAAAGCAAAGAAAATCTATAAATACCTCGAAACCAGCAATTTGTGCAGCATTGCGGTGAAAAACCCAGAGCATCGCTCGAAAACCGTGGTAGTTGCTGATACTAAGAAATCTTCAAAAGGAATCATTGAAGCTTTGAAAGAAAAAAACATGATTGTTGGAAGTGGTTACGGACCAAATAAAGATACACAAATTAGAATTTCGAATTTTCCATCAAACACAATGGAGCAAATTGATACGCTCTTGACAGCTTTGAAAGCAATGGAGTAGGATTTAATTTTTGATAAATAAAAATAGCCAGTAGAAGATGTCTTTCTACTGGCTATTTTTATTTTGGCTTTTTACAAAAACTTACCGAACAAACCCTACTTTTTCACTAACTTGAGTCTGAAAACTTCTATTTAACCATCAAACTCAAACAATTATGCGATATTCTTTTTATAAGAGTATATTTCTCTACGTTTTTTTCTTTCAAAATACATTCGCTCAAACCAAAATCCGAAAAGCCGATGTCATTATTTATGGTGGAACTTCCGCTGCCATAACCGCCGCCGTGCAAGTAAAAAAGATGGGCAAATCGGTTATTATAGTGTCGCCCGATAAGCATTTAGGCGGGCTTTCATCGGGAGGTTTGGGCTTTACTGATACAGGTAACAAACAAGTCATTGGCGGACTTTCTCGTGAATTTTACCAACGACTTTACACACATTATCAAAATACGAACTCTTGGAAATGGCAAAAAAGAGAAGAATACGGTAATAAAGGGCAAGGTACGCCTGCCCTCGACGGGGCAAACCGCACCATGTGGATTTTTGAGCCACACGCCGCCGAGCAAGTTTTTGAAGATTTCGTGAAAGAAAATAAGCTCCTCGTTTATCGCAACGAATGGCTTGACCGCTCTGCTAAAGGTATTACCAAAACTTCTGGAAGTATTCGTTCTTTTCGTACTTTAAGTGGGCAAGTGTACGAAGGCAAAATGTTTATTGATGCCACTTATGAAGGCGATTTGATGGCTGCTGCTGGTGTAAGCTACCACGTTGGTCGTGAAGCCAATAGCGTTTATGGCGAAAAATGGAATGGCGTTCAGACCGAAGTTTTTCAGCATGGACACCATTTTAAAGCAAAAATAAGCCCTTATATCGTAGAAAACGACCCAAAAAGTGGACTTTTACCCGAAGTTTCAGCCGAACCAGCAGGCGAGTATGGCTCGGGCGATAATAAAATTCAAGCGTATTGTTTCAGAATGTGTTTGAGTAATCATCCCGAAAATCGAATTCCGTTTGCCAAACCCGATGGCTACGACCCCGCACGTTATGAGCTTTATGCAAGAGTTTTTGCGAGCGGTTGGCGTGAAACATTCGATAAGTTTGATGCTATTCCAAATCGCAAAACCGATACCAATAATCATGGGCCATTTAGTACTGACTATATCGGGAAAAACTACGATTATCCAGAAGCAAGTTATGAGCGACGCCAACAAATTATCAAAGAACACGAGTTATATCAAAAAGGATTGATGTATTTTTTGCAAAACGACAGCCGTGTGCCAAATGATGTGAAAGAAAAAATGCAACAATGGGGCTTGCCAAAAGATGAATTTATTGATAACGGAAATTGGCCGCACCAACTTTACATTCGTGAAGCCCGTCGTATGATAGGGAAGTTTGTAATGAAAGAAGCCGATGCTCTGGGAAAAACGGTAGTACCGAATCCAGTTGGAATGGGTTCTTATGCTTTGGACTCTCATAATGCCCAACGTTATGTAAAAACCACGGAAGGCCGCCCCGACGTCTATGTGCAGAATGAGGGCGATATTGGCGTGCATCCCGACAAACCTTATTCGATAGCTTATGAGTCAATTTTGCCCAAAGAAAATGAATGTAAAAATTTGTTAGTACCTGTCTGTGTGTCAAGTTCGCACATTGCTTATGGCTCGATTCGTATGGAACCTGTTTTTATGATTCTGGGGCAGTCGGCGGCAGTAGCGGCCGTGATGGCCATTAATGCTAAAACGATTCCGCATAAAATTCCATACTCAAAACTCAAAACCGAGCTTTTGAAAGAAAAACAAGTCTTGGAGTTATAATAACAAGTGTGTCACATCTAATTTGATTCAAAATTTAAACAAAATAGCTATCAAGATGTGCCACACTTAGCTAACGAAATGCACTAAAACGCACGATATTCGTAGGCATCAACCAAAATTTCCTTATTTACTGCCAAAATAGCGTTACCTTTGTGGACTATTTTTAGCATAAATAAGGAATTTTTGTTATCTAAATCTGATAACAAACGGCCATTTAGTTGGTCAATCAATAAAAACAAGATGACTTTCAACGAATTAAATCTCAATAAACAGCTTCTCAATGCCCTCGACGAGTTGGGTTACACTACGCCAACGACCATTCAGCAAAAAGTTTTTTCGGTGGTGATGTCGGGCAAAGATGTATGTGGAATCGCACAGACGGGTACAGGTAAAACCTTCGCTTATTTACTACCAAGTTTGCGTCAGTATCAGTTTTCAAAAGATAAAACTCCGCAAGTGCTTATCATTGTTCCAACCCGTGAGTTGGTCGTGCAGGTCGTAGAGGCTATCGAAAAACTTACGCCTTACATGAGTGTGACGACGGTAGGTGTGTATGGTGGTGTAAATATTAAATCGCAAATCTTAGAACTGAAAGAAGGTGCGGATATTTTGGTAGGCACGCCAGGACGCTTGATTGATTTGCTGACGAGTGGGTTTATCAAGACAAAATCGCTCAAGAAACTTATCATTGATGAAGTGGATGAAATGCTCAATTTAGGTTTCAGACCTCAACTCAAAAATATTCTTGATTTATTGCCAGTCAGACGTCAAAACTTGCTTTTTTCGGCCACAATTACCGATGATGTAGAGCAAATCATAGACGTATATTTCAACGAACCCATCAGAGTAGAAGCTGCACCAGCGGGTTCGCCTTTGGATAATATTTCGCAGACACTCTACCACGTTCCGAATTTCAATACAAAAGTAAATCTACTTGAACTCATTTTATCGGCAGACGAAAGCATGAGTAAAGTATTGATTTTTGCCGCAACCAAAGAACTCGCCGACCAACTTTACGATAAAATCTCGAAGAAATACGGCGAAAAAGTAGGCGTAATTCACTCTAATAAAGCTCAGAATAATCGTTTTAATACAGTAAGTGCATTTAAAGATGGTAGCTGCACGATGCTGATTGCGACCGACATCATTGCTCGTGGTATTGATATCGCTGAAGTTTCACACGTAATTAATTTTGATGTGCCAGAAGTACCAGAAAATTACGTGCATCGCATCGGTCGAACGGGCCGTGTTGATAAAAAAGGTGTTTCGATTACGTTTGTTACTGAGAAAGAAATTGAACAGTTGGAGGCTATCGAGGCCGTAATGAACTACGAAATCCCTGTACTCGAATTGCCCGAAAATCTAACCATTTCTGATAAACTCACCGAAGCAGAAATGCCACAGGTGAAAATGAAACACGTATTGGTGAAAGCTCCCAAAAAAGAGGATGTAGGGCCTGCTTTTCACGAAAAACTTGCAAAAAATCAGAAAGTAAATGTTAGGCGTGATATTAAGGCCGAAAAGTGGGCGAAATACGGAAGACCAATCAAAAAAGTTGGGCAAAAACCGAAGGGAAGAAATTGATGTTGCAGGGGCTTGTGCGTAATTCAATTATGTATATGCCCCTACAACATTTTTAAAATTTGATACTCACCCGCTTTTAAATCTTCCAAGTGAATATTGCCAATTCTGACTCGTTTCAGGCTCAAAACTTCATAATCAAGTTTATAACACATTCGTCTAATTTGCCGATTTAAGCCTTGAATCAAAGTAATTTTGAAAGTAAAATTATCTATCTGAATGAGTTTACATGGTAATGTTTTTTTGCCCATAATCACAATTCCCTCTGACATTTTCTCCAAAAAATCAGCCGTAATTAACTTATCAACCTCGACGATATAATCTTTCTCAGTCTTATTTTCATTGCGGAGGATTTTGTCATAAACTGTTCCATCATTGGTCAAAAGCAGTAAACCTTCTGATTCTTTATCAAGCCTTCCGACTGGAAAAACTTCTTCTTCAAAAGGTAAAATTGCTTTCAAATTGTCTTCAATTGCCGTATTGAGAGTTGTTTCTATGCCACGGGGTTTGTAATAGGCAATGTAAATTATTTTTTTAGCTTCCTGCAAAACTTTCCCTTCATACACAACTTCGTCGGTTTGTGTGATTTCACAGTTTGACTTCACAGCAAAGCCATTTACCAAAATTTTCCCCGAAAAAATAAGATTCAACGCCTCCTTATTTGAGACTTGCAGCCTCACGACCAATAAATATTGCAAACGATTTCGGAAAGTCATTTTTTCAATAATCAGTTTACAATTTATCTTTATTATTATTATTCATCTTGAAATTACTCTCTGATGGGAAAATCTTTATCCAAAACTCACGAGTTTCGCCACTATCAACTTTTACATTAATTTGGTCTTTGCTTTCGCTGGCAATAGTTCCGAAAACCAAATCTTGTCTCACAGGGTCTTTCGATATATTCTTATATACCAAGCGATATTCTCCATAAGCGATTTTCTTCGTAAACTGCGGTAAATGATTGTTTGTGTTGAAGCTATTTCCATAAACTGGGTGTAAGCCACTCACCGTATTTTTGCAATAGCAAACCAACTTCCCATCTTTGGTATAAAGCCAATATTCACAGAAACTATTCGCTACTCCTATGTCTTTTCCGACATTAGTTACTGGTATCATCACGATGCTGTGTGAAGGAAAACTGATTGAAATATCTGGTGAAGTGATGTCATAAAACTCAAAAATTTGTACTCCATCAGGCTTTTTCTTTACCGTATCAACTTTTATAATTACCGTGTCTTTTTTTATGATAACCGTATCTTTTTTGGGTACAATAATCGTGTCTTTGGGTACGTTTACGGTATTTCTCGGAATAGTTATTTCCTTTGAAATTGGTTCAATAAACTTTTTAGGTTGCGAACAGGCCAAAACGCACAGGCATACCATGCCTGTAAAGATTTTTTGCGATAATAATCTCACAGTGTTGCTGAGGTTTAACGGAGAAAACTCCAAAAGTGAATAATCAGACTTTTAGAGAAACGCCCGCCAACGCTCTACGCAACACTATTTGGTAGGTGTTTTGGGGTCTTGAACCAAAATTTTGCTTTTAATAATCGACGGCTTTTTGTCTTCTTTTGGCCCACGTAAGTGTATGATGAGTCCATCAAGAAAATTTCTCAGGATTTGGTCGCCACAAGGTTTAAAGTTGGGGTGTTCTTTATCTCTGAAAAAAGCACCGATTTCGGCTTTAGAGGCATTGAAATTGGCCAGTTTCAAAATCTCTACTATTTGGTCGTCACGTAGTTGCAGAGCAACACGTAGTTTCTTTAAAATATCATTGTTTGACATGCTTGACTGTTTTTGTTTTAAAAGGTTGGAAAACAATTTAATTTTCAAGCGGTTCGCCGCCCGTTCGGAATGAGCGAATGATAGAATAAAAAAACATTCACTCATTCTATCATTAGATTAATTTCGGTTCTACCATTACTACTTCTTCTTTTTCTACGATTACTTGCCCATCGGCGAAGCCTTTTGGTTTTCTTACAAATTTCTTTGGTGTTACGATTACTGGAGCGAGTGTTTCGTTTCTTCGCTTAGAAAAATAAGCTGCCAAAGAAGCGGCCGTCTCAATAACCGAGTTCGGGAATTTTTTACCCGCTCGATATTTCACTACCACGTGTGAGCCAGTTGCATCACGGGCGTGTAGCCAAAGGTCTTCTTTATAAGCATATTGCTGTGTGAGCAAGTCGTTGTTTTTAGAATTTTTTCCGACTAAAATCTCAAATCCTTCAACTTCAAAACGCTTGAATAACTCTCTGTAAGATTGGATTTTTAGTTTTGTATTTGGCGATAATCCATTGGCTTTCAGATAACTACGCAAAGTCTTTAGATTTTCGGCTGCTTCAATAGCTTCGATATGATTATTGATGACTGTCAGTAATTGCTCTCGACTTTCGATGTTTTCTATTAATTTTTCGAGTTCAATTTTTTCATTTTTTGATTTTCGGTAAAAATTTTCAGCATTCTTTTGTGGAGAAAGGTCAGACCGAAGTTTGATTGTGATATTCTGATTTCTATAAAAATCAAATAACTCCACTCGCTCGGCACGTTCTTCGATTTGGTGCAAATTGGCCATCAGAATATGCCCAATTTCTTCATTTTTTATTTCCGAATCAAGCGATTCCATTCGCTGATACGAATTTTGTAGATAGGCTTCGGTTTGCTTTTTTTCTTTGGTCAATTTTCGAAGCACTTCTACCTTTTCTGAATCGAGTGAATTGACCTTATTATAAGCAATATAGAAGGCATTCATGGCCTCTATCGGCTGCTCAAATTCTTGAATAATTTCGCCAACTGGCAACAAAGAAAGATGCAGTTGATGCTCCCAACGTACCAAATAATAACGAGGGTTTTCGAGTTGTTCAATTATCTTCTGCACTTCCTCCCAAGTGCTTTTTCTAACTTCTAACTGAGCATTGACAAGCTTCCCGAATGTTGGAAATAGCTTTCTGTAATCTTGTTTTTCGCTCAAAAAACGCTCGTAAGATTGGTCGATTGGTCTATCTAAGTCATTAATTATCAAGTTTTTATCACTGACAATTCGGCTATGAAAAAGCTCAATAACTTCTTGATTATGACACAAAATAAGATTCGAGCGAGTACCGTACATCTTGAAAACAATCGAAAAGTCTTGCTCAAAATCAATTGAAAAGCAACGTTCGTTCAGAAATTGTCGAACGCCCGTAACCTCTAAATCCATGAGTTGCTCAAACAGATCAACACTGTTGCGTCTGGCACGCTCAAACTTATCAGTAAAATACAGCGACGAAAAGTCAGGTAGAATGACTGCTTTGATAAAAAACTCTTTATAGTTTCGGTTTTTGCCACGAGCTGCCGCAAAACCAAACACCAATTCATCTTTTTCCTGACTAAAACATTCCATCAGCTTCAAACCCACAATCTTGGTTTCGATTTGCTTAGTAAGCTGACGAAGGAAATAATAATTATTCTGCACGAGTTCTTTTTAAAATTGAATACAAATTACGGTATTTTGTGGGGAAGAATGAAATATGTTATTTGAGTGTGTAGAACAAGTTTCCAACTTGTCAAGCCGAGAGGCAGAAAAATCACATAAATTCAAAGTCCAACCCTCAATTTTGCACCAATAAAAAATAATTGTAACTTTGACAATTAAAAACATTATTTCAACCTATCGCATGTTATTACTCGGCATTGACATTGGCACATCATCTATCAAAGCATCGGTTGTAGATGCTGATACACAACAAGTTATCGCTTCGGCACAATATCCCGATGTTGAGGCGAGCATCTCGTCTCCGCAAGCAGGTTGGGCCGAACAAGACCCCGAAATGTGGTGGGCAAACACCATTGAAGCAATCAAACGTGTAAACGCATCAAAAGTTTTTGACCCTCAAAATATCGGTGCGATTGGTATTGCCTACCAAATGCACGGTTTGGTGATGGTCGATAAAAATAAGAAAGTGTTGCGTCCGTCAATTATTTGGTGCGATAGCCGTGCCGTTGAGATTGGTGCAAAAGCATTTTCGGATATTGGCGAAGATGTTTGTTTGAATCATTTGCTCAATTCACCAGGAAATTTTACGGCTTCAAAGCTCGCTTGGGTAAAAGCCAACGAGCCACATATTTATGAGCAATGCGATAAAATCATGTTGCCAGGCGATTATATTGCCATGATGCTCACAGATGCCATCACGACTTCAAATTCTGGGCTTTCAGAAGGTATTTTCTGGGATTTTCAAGCAAATGAGGTTTCGGCAGATGTGATGGACTATTATGGTTTTGATGATAATTTGATTCCAGAAATAAAACCAGTTTTCAGTAATCACGGCGAAGTAACGAGCGAAATTGCTCAACGTCTGGGTCTAAAAGCTGGAATTCCTGTAACTTATAAAGCGGGTGACCAACCAAATAACGCACTTTCGTTGGATGTTTTAGAACCTGGTGAAATTGCCGCAACGGCTGGAACTTCAGGCGTGGTTTATGCCGTAAGCGACCAAGTTTCGTATGACCCACAATCTCGTATCAATTCGTTTGCTCACGTGAATCATCAATTGACTGAAGAAACTACTCGTATCGGGATTTTACTTTGTATCAACGGAACGGGTATTTTGAACCGTTGGGTAAAAGAAAATTTTGGAAATAACCTCAATTACGTAGAAATGAACCAATTGGCGGCTCAAGCACCAATCGGTAGTAATGGACTTTTGGTGATGCCTTTCGGAAATGGTGCGGAACGTCTGTTAAATAACAGAATTTTAGGAGCTTCGTTTCAGAATCTAAACTTTAATATTCATTCAAGAAGCCACATTTTCCGTGCAGCACAAGAAGGAATTGCGTTTTCGTTACATTATGGTTTTGAATTGATGCAAGCCAATGGTGTAATTCCGAAGGTGATTCGTGCAGGAAATGCCAATATGTTTTTGAGCGATATTTTTAGCAATGCTTTGGTAAATGTAACCAACACACCTGTTGAGTTATATGATACCGACGGAGCAAAAGGTGCAGCTCTCGGAGCAGGTTTCGGCGTAGGAATTTATAGTTCGCCAAAGGAAGCCATGAGCAAACTTACAAAACTAAAAGTTATCGAGCCAAATGCTTCACAAGTGGCTGAATATCAAGCAGTTTATGAAGGTTGGAAGGCTATTTTGGAGAAATGATAAAGATTAAAATATGAGATATGAATTATTTGGCAATGAAATGTTGTCTTATAATTCATATCCGCACGGGCGGCCCCGTCAGATTTCATATCTTGTAATTATCCCGCATGAAAGCATTTTCGGCAGCGAGCTTCGTACGAATCTAATTCTCCGAGCATTACTTGTGCTTCGCTTGGCACTTTTCGGTAAGAATAATTGGCAATATCGCCACAGACAACACAGATAGCATGAACTTTGGTCACGTATTCGGCAATCGACATCAAAGCTGGCATTGGACCAAACGGAATACCACGAGAGTCCATATCCAGCCCCGCAATAATTACTCGTTTACCATTTTCTGCCAGTTTATTAACAACTTCCACGATTCCTCGATCAAAAAACTGAGCTTCATCAATGCCAACAACTTCACAATCAGAAGTTATCAATAAAATCTCTTCTGATGAATGCACAGGCGTAGAGCGAATCGCCGTTTGGTTGTGCGATACAATATCAATTTCGTGGTAACGTACATCAATGGCAGGTTTAAAAATCTCAACTTTTTGTTTCGCAATTTTTGCACGTTTCAGTCGGCGAATCAACTCTTCAGTTTTCCCCGAAAACATTGAGCCGCAAACCACTTCAATCCAGCCAGTTCTTTGTTCGTGAATTCTCCCTCTTTTTGGTTCGATAAACATTATTTAATTATTTTTTTCGTTCTAATAAAAACTGGCAACAAAGTTGCGTTAATTTTGCTGTCAAGTAGCTTTTTTAGCTAAAACCATAGCCATCCACTAATAAAATACAAAAAAAACGAATTTACTAATGTCGAACAAATTGAATTTGTCCGCTGTCGAGAGATACAGTAAGGCTTTTGCCGCTAAGGTGTGTAATGATTTTTTTGCCGAATATAGCAGTATTACGGGAAAGCAAATACTTGGATTGACCAGCCTTCAACAAGTGAATATGCTTACTATCAAGGCTTTATTCGATAAATGGCAGGCCGATACTCAACGCCTTCGTAGTCCGTATTTTGATTTTGGTGCTTCGGAAGTTCAGCAAGCACTCAAAACTTTTATGAATACCGTTTCGCAACATATTTCGATAAAAAGAGAGCATTTTGAGCCACTTTTGGTCGATTCTGTGGGTGAAACTTTAGTGCTTATTCTCGAACCGCAAACATTCTACAAAGAATTGATGCGAGATTTACCAAGTTTCAAATTTAGTCAAGAAAACATTCGTCCGCTCACAAAATATATTCTTATTAATAAAGATATTCTGCCCAAAATCGCCGAAAAACTCAACGGTCAGGAATTTGTTTTTGCCAATCAGGCCATGACTTGGCTCGAAGAAACTCCGCTTTCGGCCGAAAATCCAGAAAAATATTTAGCTCAATTTGCCGAAATCGTACCGATTCCAGAAGAATTAGTACCGAGCAAAGAAGCACCAAAAGTAGCACCTGAAAGTGCGTCTTTCTTTGATTTTGTAGTGCCAACAACACAATCAAGAGAAGAAGTACAACAACCAAGATACGAGCCACAGCCAGTAATAGAAAGGGTTATCGAAACACCTCCGCCAGTTGTTGAGCGTATCGTTGAGCCTGCACCTGTTTATGTAGAAAAACCTGTAGAAGTTGCTGCTCCTGTTGTCGTACCAAGACCAGAGCCAACGCCAATATATGAGCAGAAAGTAGAATCGCTCACGCCGAGAATAAACGAAGCAATTGCCGAGAGAATAGCACCGAAAGAAGCCGAAGACATTAGACTCAATGAAAAGTTGGCCAGCGACCAAAAATCGGTCAATGACCAAGCTCAATCGAGCAAATCGGTGTTGGATTATCACCAAAATTCTCGCATCGAAGGCATTACAGGTGCAATTTCGTTGAATCAACGTTTTTTATTTACCAATAATCTTTTTGGTGGAAACATTCAGGCTTTTTCTCATGCACTCGAAGAACTCGAATTATGTAAAGATTTCAGCGAGGCTAAAGAGTTGATTTTGAAAAAATACGTTCCTCGCTACATGTGGGATATTACAGGTGCAGAAGCCGAAGAATTTATTGACATCGTAAAACGTAGGTTTAATTAATCTTGAGCGATATAGCTCTTTAAAAAGCCTTGAAATCTGTACCGAAAGTCTGATTTCAAGGCTTTTTTACTTGTCAGATTCTTGATATTTCTCTATTTTGCCCAAAATTCGGAGAAATGTCAAAGTCAATTGCTGTTCGTTATAAAAACTTTATCAGAAAGTGGAAAACGTTTGTTTTCTGCGGAATGATGTTTTTTTTGAAAACACATTTGATTTTAGCCTCGGGCGAACCATTCCCAATTGGAGCAAAAAGTTGGGGAATTGGCAACGCCACCACCGCAATAGCCGACCGCAACTCCATATTCAGCAATCCCGCTGGTTTAGGTTTTCTGAAAGAAAATTTTGTTAGTACATCGTATCATGCTCGCTATACTATTGCGGGTCTGCAAACGCTCTCATTATCAGGCAATTACAATACAAAATTTACTAATATCGGACTTGGTATTGAGCGTTTTGGCGATAAACTTTATAATGAACAAAAGCTCGGTTTGGCCATCGGTAAAAATATGAATCGAGTTTCATTAGGATTAAAAGTAAGCTACTTTCAAGCCGCCATCGAAAATTTTGCTTCAAAAAATACGTTATTGACCGAGTTCGGAGTAATGACCAAACTTAGCTCAAAACTCCAAATGGGTTTTCATGCTTATAACCTCACTGGAGCGAAACTTTTTGCTTCACAACATATTCCAACGGTGCTTCGTTTGGGGCTTTCTTTTACTCCAAGTAAACAGATTCTATTAGTTGCCGAAGCCGAAAAAGACATTGAACTACCGACGCTAATCAAGGCGGGTTTAGAATATCAAATTGTTAAGCATTTTTATCTCCGTACGGGGCTTACTTCTAAACTTAACAACGCTCATTTTGGCTTTGGATTTCATTCAAAACAATTCATTTTTGATTACGCACTTAGTAGTCATTCGGCTTTAGGTTTTTCCAATCATTTATCAATTAGCTATCAGATTGGTAAAAGTAATGCTCAATAATTATTCGTATCTTCACCAAATAATTTTACATAAAACACATCTTTCTCCATGAAAATCGCCTTTTTTAGCACAAAACCTTACGACAAAGATTTCTTTGAAAAGCATAATCAAACCCACGAACTCACATTTTACGATGTGGCACTGAGCGAAACTTCCGTGCGACTGGCCGAAGGGTTCGATGGCATTTGTGTTTTTGTGAATGATAAAGTAAATGCCGCAATCATCGAAAAACTGGCAAAACTGGGTATCAAACTCATTGCTTTGCGTTGTGCGGGTTTCAATAATGTTGATTTGGATGCCGCAAAAAAAGCAAATATTGGTGTTGTCCGTGTGCCTGCGTACTCGCCTCATGCAGTTGCCGAACACGCCGTTGCCTTGATAATGACCCTCAATCGGAAAACGCACAAAGCCTATAATCGAGTACGTGAAGGTAATTTTTCACTCGAAAAACTCATCGGTTTTGACCTTTATCAGAAAACCGTTGGTGTGATTGGTACAGGAAAAATCGGTGAGGCATTTGCACGCATCATGCAAGGTTTTGGTTGTAAAGTAATCGCTTACGATGTTTTCCCAAGTCAAGGGTTAATAGATTCGGGCGTAAAATATAAAACACTCGACGAAGTTTTACAGCAATCAGATATTATTTCGTTGCATTGTCCGCTTACTGATAAAACTCTTCATTTGATTAACGAAACGTCAATTACTCAAATGAAAACAGGGGTAATGCTCATTAACACAAGTCGTGGGGCGTTGGTTGATACTCAAGCAGTAGTTGAAGGCCTGAAAAGTAAAAAATTGGGTTATTTGGGGCTTGACGTTTACGAACAAGAAAGTAATATCTTCTTCAATGACCTTTCGGAAGAAATTTTGGTAGATGATACATTGGCTCGATTGATGACATTTCCGAATGTGCTAATCACTTCGCATCAAGGATTTCTGACCGAAGAAGCACTGACACAAATTGCTTTCATTACGCTCAACAATATTACAGCTTTTGAACAAGGGCAAAAATCTGGAAATGAAGTTGAGTCGTAGGAACTTGTCAATAGAGAGAATTAATAATAAATCCGATTTAAATCATCCTATTTTCTTAAACCTTTCGCAGTTTTGACTTGTTAGTTTTATAAAATTAACCCTTATAAATCAAAATTATGATTCAAGCACAGACACTACAATTTCTTTCAGCATTGAAAGAAAATAATAATAAACCTTGGTTCGATGCCAACCGCAAAATGTTTGAAATAGCCAAGAATAACTTCGTCGAAGTAGTACAAGAACTCATCAAAGGCATCGAAAAGTTTGATAAAAGTATCGAAGAAGCTCAACTCGAAGTTAAAAATTGTACATTCAGAATCAATCGTGATGTGCGTTTCTCTAAAAATAAAGACCCCTACAAAACTAATTTTGGAGCATCGTTTAGCAAAGGTGGAAAAAAGGCTCATTCGGCAGGTTATTATTTGCACATCGACCCAACTCAATGTTTTCTGGCGGGCGGAATTTGGATGCCCGAACCTGATGATTTGAAGAAGATTCGCATCGAAATCGATTATAATTTTGATGAATTTACTAATATTTTAAATGCGGAAAGTTTCAAAAACATTTTCCCGAATGGACTTGATAGAGACGCTGCAACCGTTCGTCCACCCAAAGGTTATGATGATGCGAATCCTGCCATAGAGTTGATTAAACTCAAAAGTTTCACGGCCTCATCAGTTATTGATGCAAAAGAAATCTTAAAACCCAATTTTACTGAAACAGTTTTGAAAGGCTTCAAAGCAATGCAGCCCTATATTGCTTTTTTGAATCGTGCGATTGAAGTGTAAAAACACAAATAGTTAATAATCAATAACTTGCAATTGTTAATTGCCAATTTTCAATTATTCATTAATCAAGATTGAACTAATTAAAAAATAAATATGTATATACATTAAATGTAAATGTATTTTAATTATGAAAACGATATTTCACAACGCCAACGAACGTGGACATGCCAATCATGGTTGGCTCAATAGTTATCATTCTTTTAGTTTTGCTGGTTTCCACGACCCAAACAAAATTCATTTTGGAGCTTTAAGAGTTTTAAACGATGACACCGTTTCGGGCGGAATGGGTTTTGGTACACACCCGCATGACAACATGGAAATCATTTCGATTCCACTTTCTGGCGATTTAGAGCATAAAGACAGCATGGGCAATACGGCCATCATCAAAAAAGGTGAAGTGCAAATCATGTCGGCTGGAACGGGGATTTATCACTCCGAAAAGAACAAAAATCATGGTGAAGCGGTGAAGTTTTTGCAGATTTGGGTATTTCCGAAACTCAAAAATATTGAGCCACGCTATGACCAACAAGAATTTTCGATTGAAGAACGTAAGAATAAATTTCAGACCGTAGTTTCGCCGCTTGAATCTAATGATGGTGGCGTAGGAATCAATCAAGATGCATGGTTTTCGCTCGGAAACCTTGATGCAGGAACTGATATTTCTTACGCAATCAAACGTCAAGGAAACGGTGTTTATGCTTTTGTTTTGGAAGGAGAAATTGAGATAAATGGTCAGAAATTAGGCCGTAGAGATGCTTTGGGAGTGAGCGAAACTGAGGCAATACAAATCAAAGCAAGTAGCGATGCAGAGGTTTTGTTGATGGATATCCCGATGAGCTTCTGATGAATTTAGTAATCAAGTAGAGTATTGATAATAAGCAATTTATGAAAATTGAGATTATTTCGGGAAGCCCCCGACACGAGAGCGTAACGGTAAGAGTTGCGAAGTTTTTGCATAAATTTTTGTCAGAAACAACCACACACGAAGTGAGTTTATTGGATGTGAGAGATTTTCCACTTCCTGCGATTCAGAAAGTATGGACTTCGCTCGAAGCAGTTCCCGATGAATGGAAACATTTGGGAGAAAGAATATTTTCGGCCGATGCTTTTATTTTGGTTACGCCCGAATTTAACGGAGGCTATTCGCCAGCATTGAAGAATCTACTCGACCATTTTCCAAAACAAAGCCATAAACCTTTTGGAATCGTGACGGCTTCGGTTGGTGCAATGGGAGGAATGCGAGCGAGCCAACAAATGCTTTTATTAATCGGTGCTTTATTTGGTATTGTTTCTCCTCAAATGCTTGTTACGCCACTGGTGGATAAGAAATTTGATACTGAGGGTAATCTATTAGATGAGTCTTTTCAAAAGCAAATTGATTCATTTGTAAAGGAATACCTATGGTTAGCCGAAAAGCTAACTCAATAACGTAGGATTGATGTTAAAGATAGAGTATTTTGGCTTTATTTAATTGATTATCAGTTATTTATAGGTATTGTCTTAGTTAGACAATAATTTTTCATAGAATTGTGTTTGAAAGGAATAAATCCCTTGGCACGATTCTATGAAAACATTATTGATAGCTGCGGTACTTAAATATTTGCTACTCTGAAAGGCATTACTTCCACGAATTTCCAAACACCATCTCTGATATATGGTTCATTATCGTACCATTCCTGCATTTTTTCGTCGTTTTCAAATTGCACTATCATTACTGAGCCAATCATTTTTTCATTATCGTCGAGCATTGCTCCACCTACGATAAAATTATTGTTAGCTTTTAGGGCTTTTGCTCCCGCCAAATGCTCTGGTCGAGCAGCCATACGTCGGTCGAGAGCTTCTTCATCACGCCCATCTTGGGCTACAACTACATATTGTTTCATTGGTATTTGTTTTTTGTATTTACACAAAGAAAACGTTTTTGGTTGATGAATAAAAAAAAGCGTTGCCAAAATTTTGGCAACGCTTTCCGAATATTTAAACGTGTTACTAACCTTTTTCTATTATTCTATGAAAAATTGAAAAATTCTATGATTAAATTATTGATTACTTCTTCCCCTTTCCACCTTTGCCGCCTCTTGTTCTTTCTTTTTCCACAGTCACACCGTTGGTTGTTTCTGTATATTTCAAGTCACAAGTACCATCGCCGTAATCAACTACTTTTTTCGTGCCATCTTGTGCTACAATCTCTTCTGTTCCACTCACAGGGAATCCCTTAGACGTAGAACATGAGTTTTTAGTCACGAGAGCCTTTGTAATATTGCTTGAGAAAGTTGTGCCATCGCTTGAGCTCCCTGTTGTCGAACCAGTCACTGATGATTCGTCATCGCTACGGCTCGATGTGCCTTTGTTATCAACTGTTCTTGAGCGAGTGCTTGTATAAGTAATTGTTTTACCCGAATTTGAGTTTAAAATTGTCATTTTCGCCAATTTCTCGCTGGCAGTTGCTTTGCCACTTACAACTGTTGTTGTGATGGTATGTGAACCATTCACAGTAAGCGAATCACGCTTTAAATTATCGTAAGTAACGGTTCTTACTAAAGTTCCAGAGAATGTTGAATCTGGTTTTACTGGCATCGTGATTGTCATTTTTCCACCAACTTCGGTATCATTACAAACACCACCTGTTACTGTCGTGTAGTCATATACGATTGTGATTACGTTGTTGGCTACTGTTTTGGTTACGGTTGCACAGTTTCCGTCTTTTCCTTTCCAAGGTTTACTCCAACCCAAGCCAAGCATCGGAAAAAATCCGTTTCCTTTATCAAGAGCTTCTCCAGTTTCTCTAAAATTACGCCCTCCAAAAGGCATAAAAGTTACTTCATCGGCTAATTCATAGCCTGCTTCTGATTGTTCGTTGGCAGTTTGACTGTCAATTACAGCATTGGCGAGTTGATCACTTGATGTTACGGTGTTGGCTGTTTTGTCGCAAGCAATCATTGCTGCACTCAATGCAAAGCACAAAGCTGTAATCTTGAAAAAATTGGTTTTCATTTTGATTTTGTTAGTTTAAGAGTAATACATAAAAAATTATTGTGTACACATCTTTTCATAAAAATTGGATAGATATAAAACTGATTGTAATTCCTGTATTCTGTGGGTAAGGACGTAGGCTTTGATTAGATTGGTTGCACAAGGTTTAAAGGAATTTTTGAATAAATATCATTTGTAGTGAGTTTTGATGAGTGTTTTCAATCATTAAAAAGAATCTCTAAATAAAAATAATACAAGTTTATTAAAACAATGCAAGTGATTGACTACTAAGTATTTATGTTGTTAAAAGTCATTCGTAAATCGTCATTCATAAATCCTAATTCACCCCCGCCTTTCTGTTTCGAGATTTTGCTCTTATTTTTGCAGAAAAATTCTTCTAAAAGGTCATAGAAGCCTACATATTTTAGAAAAACTTCACTGAGACTTTGACGGCTTTTGATTTTTATGAAAAAACAATCTGATAGTATATTTTCTCTCCAATTTTGGCTGCTTTGTCTGAGTTCGCTGGTGTTCTTTTGTAGTTTCAATATGCTTATTCCAGAGCTTCCCGACTATCTGACGAGTCTGGGTGGCGAAGAGTATAAAGGTTTGATTATCAGTTTGTTTACACTCACGGCTGGGCTTTCACGCCCTTTTAGTGGTCGTCTCACTGACCGCATTGGCCGTGTTCCTGTGATGGCCTTCGGGTCGTTGGTTTGTTTCGTTTGTGGTTTTTTCTATCCTTTGGTTACAACGGTTTATCCTTTTTTATTTTTGCGTTTGGTTCATGGTTTTTCCACAGGCTTTAAACCAACTGGAACGGCTGCTTATATTGCCGACATCGTGCCAGTGCATCGAAGAGGTGAAGCAATGGGTGTGCACGGGCTTATGGGAAGCCTCGGTATGGCGTTTGGCCCTGCTTTGGGAAGTTGGATAGCCGATACTTTTTCGATAAATGTGTTGTTTAATATTTCGTCGATGTTTGCACTCATTTCGATAGCAATTTTGTATAACATGAAAGAAACTTTGCCGAAAGAAAAACAAGAGAAATTTACACTTAATTCACTGAAAGTCAATCGAAATGATATGTTCGATCGAATGGTTTTGCCAGCAGCAATTGTGGTTTTCTTGACCTCTTTTAGTTATGGTGCAATCGTAACACTCGCCCCTGATTTGACCAAAACAGTCGGACTCAAAAACAAAGGAATCTTCTTTCTGATTTATACGCTTGCATCGTTGTTTATAAGGGTTGTTGCAGGAAAGTTCTCTGACCGGAATGGTCGAATTTCGGTGCTTCGATGGGCTTGTATGGTCCTGATTGTTGGAATGATGTTACCAGTTTTTGCCAGCAATATTTATACTTTTGTAGCTTCTGCCATTCTTTTTGGTTTGGCTTTAGGCGTGATTTCTCCTATTACGCAGGCATGGACTGTCGATTTATGCGAAGAAGAAAATCGTGGTAGAGCATTGGCTACGATGTATATTTCGCTCGAAGCAGGTATTGGTTTAGGAGCATTCTTTTCAGCTTGGATTTACGGAAACGACGCCAGTCGCTTCCCGATTGCTTTTGCAACAATGGGAAGTTTTTCGATAATAGCTTTGCTTTATCTTTACTCACCTAAGATTCGTGCCATGAAGGCGAGTTCTTGATTAGAGAATATCAGGAGCGTTTATGTTGTTTTGGGCTACGCATAAATTTTCAACTTACTTTTGTTGACTGGTGGCCATAGACCGTGGACTATTTCAAAACCACTGCTGGTCAATCTTTCCAATATATTTATTGCTGAGTTTTCCTTTCAAATAATCTTTTATAGATTTAGAGAGGTTTGGATATAAGTTTACTATCTCTAAATCATTTATAGTAAGCCATTTAATGGCCAGTGCCGATGTTTCTTTTGGGTTTAGTGTTGGAATTCCTGCTGTGATTTTTCCTTCAAAAAGCAGGTGAAGCGTGTGTTTTTTACGGTCTTCAAAATAGACTTCTCCAACTAAAACCATTTCTCCAACCCAAACTTCTATTCCGAGTTCTTCTTGCATTTCACGGGCGAGGGCATCGCTTAGGTGTTCGCCCAGCTCTAAGTTTCCTCCAGGCAAATTATATACTTCTTGCCCTCCATAATTATACTGCATGGTAAGTACTTGCCCATTTTCGATGATTAAAATTGCTGGACGTATATTGATTGGCATGATAGAATTTTCTTTGTTAAATTAAAAATAAGACTTTAATCAGGACTCTTGTATAATCAACTCAATACGATTTACAATATTATATCAGATTTTATGCCCAAAATAAGCAATAATTTGCAAAAAACTGGTTTGGCACGCCTTTTGATACCGTTTAATAATAAAACTTTTGCTTTTAACCATCAAAACACAAATGTTCAACTTTTTAGCTTCAACTAAAAATATTGCTGTAAAATGATAAACTTTTCCAAACTCAGACTCAAGGTAATGGCTATTGCTTTAGGTCTAACATCAACGATAAGCTTCGCCCAGAGTGCCATAGAAGTAGTAGAGACACCTCAGGAAGAAAAAAAGAAAATTATCAAAGTACAATGTTTCATTAACGGTAAAATTGCTCCATCCAATTTGGCTTTTGGGCGTAAGGATACTGAATTAGCCTTAAAAACTTTTCCGTTTTATGAAAGAGACCGCAAAGAAAAGAAACAACTATTTGTACAAGAATTTGATGTTTCGTTGCTCCGAGATGGTAAAAAGATAGCAAACCAGACAATTTTTGGTAGTGGCTCAATATCTTATTTGGCATCAATGGCCAGAAATGAAGATACTTATTTAATACAAGTAAAAGAGGTTTTTGAAAAAACAAAAGATGGAACCCTCAAGCCGTATGCCCGTGGGGTAATAAAATTGGCATATCTGTTCTATGACCTTGATGTTTTTAAACCGACTTTACAAGGAAATGCAATTAGTGCTAATGATGTGAAATAATGACTATTTACAAGTGAAAGATGAAGCGTCGGTTGAAAAACTGACGCTTTTCTTTTTATTGAAGCATCAGGTTTTTCTATACATATTATTCAATATAATTTATTGTAATTAATTTATAGTCAAGTAGTTATGGGATATAAAAAGCTAACAGCTAATAACTAATAGCTAAACACTTTTTAAAATATTGAATATTACACAAGATTGTTTTGAGTTTCGGGACAGATGCACTAATTTTACGTCCGCAAAAATGCAAAATTCTAAGCGAAAATGAGAGAAATACAATTTAGAGAAGCCCTACGTGAAGCCTTATCGGAAGAAATGCGTCGTGATGAAAACGTTTTCTTGATGGGTGAAGAAGTAGCCGAATACAACGGTGCTTATAAAGTAAGTCAAGGGATGTTAGATGAATTCGGAGCAAAACGAGTTATCGACACGCCTATTGCCGAATTAGGTTTCGGTGGAATTGGAGTTGGGGCTGCCGTAAATGGTTTGCGTCCGATCATCGAATTTATGACTTTCAATTTTTCTTTGGTTGCTATCGACCAAATTATCAACTCGGCGGCCAAATTTATGGCAATGTCAGCTGGTCAATACTCTTGTCCGATTGTATTTCGTGGACCAACAGGAAATGCAGGTCAGTTAGGAGCTCAACACTCACAAAACTTTGAAAACTGGTTTGCAAATACCCCAGGTTTGAAAGTTGTAGTGCCAAGTAGCCCTTATGAAGCTAAAGGTTTATTGAAAGCCTCAATTCGTGATAACGACCCGACTATCTTTATGGAGTCGGAGCAAATGTATGGCGATAAAGGCGAAGTGCCAGAAGGCGAATATATTATTCCATTAGGCAAAGCTAATGTAATAAAAGAAGGTTCAAATGTTACTATCGTTTCGTTCGGAAAAATGATTCCAAGGGTTGTTCTTCCTGCAATTGCCGAATTAGAAAAAGATGGAATTAGTGTAGAATTAATCGACTTACGCACTGTTCGTCCGATTGATTACGCAACCGTTATCAACTCAGTGAAGAAAACAAACCGTTGTGTAGTAGTTGAAGAAGCATGGCCATTAGCTGCGATTTCATCAGAAATTACTTATCACTTACAACGTCATGCATTTGATTATTTAGATGCTCCAGTGATTCGTGTAAATAACATGGATATTCCGCTTCACTACGCTCCAACGCTCATCGAAGCTACGTTACCAAACGTAAAACGTACGGTAGATGCAGTGAAACAAGTGATGTATAAAAAATAATAGCGTAATAGATACAGAAAAAGCATTGTTCGGTTTCGAGCAATGCTTTTTTTGTTTTGGGCGTATACGATACGCCCCTACGATTTCATTTGTCGTTTTCGTAATTTGCTTAAAAATTCGGGCGTAATGCCCAGATACGAAGCAATATAATGTTGTGGTACTCGCTGCGGGAGCGAAGGGTAGCGTCTTAGAAATTCCTCAAATTTATCCATTGCAGTATAGGAAACTGTCCGAAACAGACGTTTTTGAAGCACACTCAAATGTCGCTGGATCATCAATCTAAACATTCGTTCGAGCTTCGGAACACGAGCCAATAATTCGTCTTTTGATGCACGAGAAAGTACCAAAAGTTCACAATCTTCGAGCGTTTCGATATACATAATGCTCGGAGTTTGGTTTTCAAAACTCGTAATATCGCTTACCCACCAATCTTCCACCGCAAATTCGAGCGTTAATTCTTGCCCTTTGTGGTCAATAAAATATTCTCTGATGCAGCCTTTCAGCACATAAGCCTCAAAATTACAGACATCTCCAGCGTTGAGAAGCATCGTTTTTCTGGGAAATTCCCGCAATTGCATACAATTTTCTACAACCGATAATTCTTCGGGCGTAAGGCTTACAAATCTTGAAATATAGTTCTGAATGCTTTCTTGCATGAATTCGACCTAAATTCTTATAATTTTTTATTTCTTGTTCCAGTTCAATGCTTTTTCTGAGAAGAAATCCCAACTTTGCACTAAGATTCACGATAGTGATTGTTGCATAAAAATCATTATCGTACGTTTAAAACTTGAAATAAAGATTCTAAGTTCAGTTTTTTGCCTTTTCAAATTGTTTCTAATTAAACAAAACCTACAAATTCTATGAATTACACAGCATCACCGCAGCGATATCAAGACATGGAGTACCGTCGTTGTGGTAAAAGCGGACTAAAACTTCCAGCACTTTCATTGGGTCTTTGGCATAATTTCGGTGGCATTGATAATTTCGAAAATGCCCGTACAATCTTAAAATTGGCGTTTGATAGTGGCGTTACGCACATCGACTTAGCCAATAATTATGGGCCACCAGCGGGTTCGGCCGAAGAAACTTTCGGACAGGTTTTGAAAAAAGATTTGAAACCTTACCGAGATGAATTAGTGATTACGACCAAAGCGGGCTATTATATGTGGGAAGGCCCGTATGGCGAGTGGGGTTCTAAAAAGTATTTGGTTTCGAGCTTAGACCAAAGTCTCAAAAGAATGGGTTTAGATTACGTGGATATTTTTTACCACCACCGCCCAGACCCCGAAACACCGCTCGAAGAAACAATGTCTGCACTTGACCTGATCGTTCGTCAAGGAAAAGCCTTGTATGTGGGAATCTCAAATTACAGTGCCGCCGACACCGAAAAAGCCGCTAAGATTTTGAAAGAATTAGGCACGCCGTGTATCATTCACCAAGCCAAATATTCGATGTTCGACCGTTGGGTAGAAGGTGGTTTACTTGATGTTTTGGAAGCAAATGGTGCGGGTTGTGTAGCGTTTTCGCCATTGGCACAGGGTTTATTGTCAAACAAATACATCAAAGGTATTCCTGCCGATTCGAGAGCCGCTTCGGGTCGTGGAAACGGTGCGATTGAAGAAAATCGAATCACGGAAGAAAACGTAAATAAAGTAATCAAACTCAATGATTTGGCTGTAAAACGTGGACAGAATTTGGCACAAATGGCCTTATCTTGGATTTTGAAAGACCCACGCATTACGTCGGTTATTTTGGGTGTAAGTAAGCCTCAGCAATTGACAGATTCGCTGGAATGTCTAAAAAATACTTCTTTCGACGCCTCAGAATTACAAGAAATTAATAGTATTTTGGCTTAAAATGTAGTAGTTTTATCGTAAAAATCAATAAATAAATGCAAAAACATATTTTATTTTCTTTGGCTTTCAGTACGCTTGCTTATGCTTCGTGTGCTCAAAGTGCAAGCACTTCGGTAGAAACAAAAGCTCCGAATTCTACTTATCCATCGGCATTTGCGGGACAAACCCGTGTGGGGGCTGTAAAAACGCAAACGCCTTACGCAGTTAAAGTTTTAACCGAAGGATTAACTTCTCCGTGGGGTGTAAAAAGTTTACCCGATGGTAGATTAATTATCACCGAAAAAAGCGGTGTAATGAGAATCGCAAAGGTCAGTGGCGAATTGAGCAAGCCAATTACTGGGGCTCCAGCCGTAAATTCAGATGGTCAAGGTGGTTTGTTGGGTATTACAATTGACCCGAATTTTCAGAAAAACCGCATGATTTACTGGACTTTTTCTGAAAATGTAACGGGTGGAACGCATACATCGGTAGCCAAAGGAAAACTTTCGGCTGATGAAACCAAAATTGAAGGTGCAACGGTTATTTACCGAGCAACTCCTGCCCACAAAGGTAATCTGCACTACGGTGGAAGAATTATCTTTGATAAAAACGGAAACCTTTTCGTGAGTACAGGTGAGCGTTCGGATAGAGTTACTCGCCCACAAGCACAGGAATTAAATTCAAGCTTAGGTAAAATTGTTCATATCACAACTGACGGAAAACCAGTTGCAGGAAATCCATTCATAGGAAAAGAAGGAGCAAAACCAGAATTGTATTCTTACGGACATAGAAATGTGCAAGGTTTGACTTTTCACCCAGTAACTGGCGAATTGTTCTCGAATGAGTTTGGCCCAAGAGGTGGCGACGAAATCAACCACGTACAGGCAGGCAAAAACTACGGTTGGCCAACGATTACTTACGGAATTGAGTATAGTGGTAAACAAATCGGTGAGCCTGTCATTCAGCAAAAAGAAGGTATGGAACAACCCGTTTATTATTGGGACCCATCTGTTTCGCCAAGTGGAATGACTTTTTATAGCGGAGATATGATTCCAGAATGGAAAAACAACCTTTTTGTAGGCTGTTTGAGCGGAATGCACATTGCTCGTTTGATTATCGAAAATAACCGTGTTGTTGGCGAAGAAAGATTATTAACCGAAGAATTTCAACGTTTCCGTGATGTAACACAAGGCAAAGATGGTGCTTTATACGCCGTTACAGACCAAGGTCGCCTTTATAGAATTGCTAAAAAATAGTCAATGGTCGGTGGTCGATTGTCCACAGATAAAAAACGTGTCTCGGTACCTGAGCGGAGTGGAAGGTCGAGACACGTTTTTTATGATTTGATAATTTAATTGTTACGGCGAAGCATTCGTAAATCATACTTCGTAAATCGTAAATCAAAATCTACTTTGCTTTCAGCGTTTTATCAATCACTTCGAGTAAGCCATTTTGTGGTTTGTCTTCACGTAATTGCCAAAACATTATTCCGTTTAGTTTATTCTTGATTACGTACTCAGTTTTGAGTTTCATTGACTCGGGGTCGTCGTAAGAGAAAAACAATTTTTCTTCTTCCGAAAACAGATACGGAGCTTGAGCCGTGGAATCCCAATATTTTTTGTAGGTTTTGTGTTCGACTAAATATTTTTCCAAGCTATTATAAGAAACCCCTCGCTCAAACTTACAAGGTTGATAAAGTCCGTTGTTTTCGGTGGCACTTAGCTTAAATACCCGACCATACATGGCCGCTCCAATCGCAATTTTATTGGCAGGCACACCTTTGGCAAGGAGCATTTTTACACCATTATCAACCGATTCTTTTAGCTGTGGCGTAGAATATAAACCTGTGTGATGACCGCTTACTTCGCTGTATCCATGCACTAAATCATAGCTCATCAGATTGATTCGGTCGAGTAGCGGCGTAACTTTCTCCCATTCAACTGATTCTTCAATGTATTTAGTAAAACCACCTGCTGCAAAACTTAATTCGTATTTATTGCCGAAAGTTGCTCGGAGAGTTTTGATGAGTGCCGTAAAATTTGGTTTATCTTCGGGCATAAACGGATGCCCAGGAGGGCCAGCAATGGCAGGATATTCCCAATCTAAATCCAGTCCATCGGCATTGAAACTTACAAAAAGCTTTTTCACCGAAACGGCAAATTCTTCTCGTGCTTTTTGGGTAGAAAACACGCCCGAACAAGTATAGCAGCCTTCCCAACCACCCAACGAAAGTATAACTTTGAGTCTCGGGTTTTTCTTTTTTAATTCTACTAAACGTTTGATAGTCAGACTGTCGTTTTTATTGTCAACTGCCAATACATTTCCTTTTAAGTGCAGAAATGAAAAAATAATGTGCGTGAGTTTATCGACTTGATACTGGTCGATGTCTTGACTATTGCCAGCATAATAACCAATGACGGCAATTTCTTTTTGTTTTTTAGGTTGGGCGAATGTGCTTACCACAAAAATAAAGCAACAAAAGCAAGCAAGTAGGAGGGTTTTAGTTTGTGATTTCATGAAGAGTGCTTAGAAAAAACTTTAAAATGGATTTATTTAAAAAGATTTTTCAAAGATACAATTGAAAAAGGTTTTTCACCTCCCAAATCTCAAACCAACGGTCGTAATATTCTGAGTGGCCGAACTTCGTTCTAATTTATTCAAGAAAACATTTTTTATATCAGCTTCCACAAAAAGATTCACTACTCCATAGCCCATATTCAGAATGATTCCGTAACGGTAGGGATTCTCTGGGTTTTTGATGCTCACTTTTGTTTCTTGCCGATTGAGGGCTTTTATTTCGGCGTAGTTTCTGCTGCCTCTCAGCAACATTCCGATATAAGCCCCAATGCCAAAATTGAAGGTTTTTTGATTGTTTTGTCCGTAGAAATTGATGGTTGGAATTATCTTAAAATCAGTATAAAACAACGACTGATTGTTGGTATAAGGTGTTATTTCTTTCGGCAAAGCGGTGGCGTTTAGGCGGTCAATGGTGTAGTAATTATCGCCATTGCGGGCGGGTTTGAAAACCGCCACTGTATCATATTTTGTATTATCAAGGCTATTGAGGCGAAGCAAATAAGCGTTGCGTTTGGTGCTGATGCTTCTCAAATGATACCAACTTACATCAAAGCCGTAGCGAAGTACAATTTCTTTATGACCAGTACGAATAAAACTTTCTTGACGCATCAATGCCACGCTCAAACTCGGTGAAGTCAGGAAGTTTTGACGAAAAATTTGTTCCGTCATTTTAAACGGATTGTACGTAACGGTGCTGACAGATAGATAGTTAGCTGAGTTTAGTCCCACCGAAAGATTGAGATAGGTATTGCGTTTAAGGCGTTGCCACGAAGTCATGCCTTCCAGTTGTCGTTGGGTGGTCATTTCTTTGGTGTAGCTATTTCCTTCGTAATCTTGTCTGAAACTTCGACGAACGTTCGATGGCATTTCGTCCAAATCTTGATTCATCTGCACTACAATTCTATTCAAATCGTACTTTTCGAGAGCCTTTAAGTCTTCTTTGGTTTGTCCCCAAAGCACAATTCGTTTGCGTTTACCAATATTCACCACAATTGAGTCAATGTCGGTGGTTTCTTTGGCAAAAGCAAGCGTTGTCAAACACAAGAATAGTAATGTGAGCAGTTTATTCATTTAGAAGTGGGAGAGTTTTTATTTTAAACAACTTTCCAGTTAAAATCAGTATTCTGTGAAATTTCCCCCGTGCGACGGTCGCTCCTTTTGAAGGAGGGGCGACCGACGCTCGGTGGCAAAATTCTGACGAAGTCGAATTTTGACGGAGACGCCCAGTCGGGGTGGTTTGTTCCAAATCTGCATATTTTTAAGCATTTATCGGCCTTTTCAACCACCCCCGCCGACTACCGTCAGGCGACCCCTCCTTGAAAAAAGGAGGGGAAATTAGTTTATTAATTTGAAAAGTTATCTATTACGGAAGAAGTTCGCCTATTATCTATTTGTCGAGTCAGCGGCCATTGTTTCATTCTTGAAACTTTCTTTTACAAAAGCCCAAACTTTGTTGGGTTTGCCACTATTCACAGCAGGTAATTCTTCGTTGGGTTCTGTACTTTTTTTACCAATTTTTCTGCTCAAACGAGCTACCAAACCATTCTTTTTCTCTTTTCGTGGAGCTTGGTTATAGTCTTCTTCATCGTCAGGGATTTCCAAAATCGCTACTCGTTCACGGCGTTGTGGAGCGACTCGTTTCTCAACAAAACCCTGATACGGTACAAATCTATAATTATCATTGGCTGGCGTTTGTTGTGCTGTATTCGATCCCGTTTCGCTTGATGAAACATTATTTTGAGTTTCGTTGACAGCTACGTCTGGCTCTTCTGTCTCTAAGTTTTCTTCGTTGAGGTTTGTTTCAAGTGCTTGTGTTGTTTGTTCTTTGCTCATAGTCATTGCTCTTTCCACATTATTTTTGTGGCTGCCATTATTGACCATCAGTTGTGTAGATTCAGTAGTAGGGTTTAAGGTTGGTTGTGTTAAAATAGTAGGAGTTTGTTCTTTAATTACTTGATTATGAGCTGTTACTGCGGTTTCATTATTATAAAAATACATACCTAATCCACCCAGCAAAACAATGCTTGCTGCTGCGGCTTGCCACCACACAAATGGCTTTTTACGCTTCGTTTGTTTTTGCTCGATGCGTTGCCATACATCTTGTTTGTTCCATTCAAGAAACTGCGACTCTCCGAATGGAGATTCTTGCAATGATGATTTGCCGAAAGGAAATTCTCTTTCAAAATCCATTTCAGTTTCACCGACTTTTTCTTGAATTTTCTTATAAAACTCCTCTGTCTTCATGATTTTTATTCATTTGGCTCGTGCTACTTTGCTTAGCAGTTTGCCTATATAGAATTTTCTTCTGTAATAATTTTCGAGCGTGATTTAGCTGCGATTTTGACGTTCCTTCGTTGATATTTAGCTGCTCGGCAATTTCTTTGTGCGAGTAACCCTCAATGGCAAAAAGATTAAAAACAGTTCGATAACCATCGGGTAGCTCGGCAATGAGTTGATGAATTTCATCGCTCGAAATCGAATCCAATATATTATCATCGACTGGCACTTCGATGGCTTCGCTTTCGGGCATCAGATTAAAATTTGCCTGTTTGCGGAGTAGCATTAACGACTCATTAATCACAATTCTTTTCATCCAAGCTTCAAACGACCGCAAATTATCGAATCTAAAATTGGCGGCTCCTTCAAAAATCTTGAGGAAAGAATCAACCACCAAATCTTCGGCCGTCATGCGGTCACGCACGTACCGATACGCCACCCGATACAAAAAGCTTCCATACTGCTCAAAAATATTCTTTTGGGCAATGGGGTTTTTGCTTCGTAAGCTTTCGATGGTCGAGGTTGCTATCAAGTGGTTTCGTAACAGACGTTTCTTATGATGTAAATGCAGAAGATGCCTTTAAAGTTGTATGAAGGTAAAAATATTTTTTCGGTCTTAACTATTTGGCTGTAAGTATTTTCAAGGTTTTGGGCTATGAAAAGTGATACTTATATGGTTTGAAGGAAATTTATCATAAAAAACGACTAAAATAATTGTATAGTTTTTGTTTTTTCAATTGAAATCTCTAATTTTGCAGTCCGTTTTAGAAAAGTAATAGGAATTTCAATAAATAAAGTAATGAAAAAAGATATTCATCCAAATTATAGACCAGTTGTTTTCTGGGATTTGTCAACAGGTTTCAAATTTTTGACAAAATCATGTGCCAATACCAAAGAAAGTATCGTTTGGGAAGATGGTAACGAATACCCAGTTTACAAAGTGGAGGTTAGCTCTGACTCACACCCATTCTACACTGGTAAAAACGTATTGCTTGATACAGCAGGTCGTGTTGATAAATTCAACAAACGTTACGGAAAGAAATAATTTTTTCTGGTATCATGTAAAAAGCCTTTCAAAAACTATTTTGAAAGGCTTTTTTGTATCACAATTTTCTAAATTGTGTAATGGACATAATCAATCATTCTCTTCTTCCTCATCTATTATTGTCCATTCTCCACCAACTGATTCTCTTTCTGCGGCTTGGCCATAATCAAGATAAAAGATGTCATTTAAGGTTTTATCTTTAAGTACCATTTGCTCTAAGGCAACAATTCTTACATCTTCAGACATAAAATTTTCTGTCAAAAACTGCCAATCACCGTCATTATCGTGAACAACTCTAAGAATCGGTTCTCCAAGTTCTAACCATTGTTTTGTAGTGAAAATACCCAAATTCTTTGCTTCTCTAAATTTAAAATCAGCATTTCTATCAAGTAAGGGTTGGGTATAAATAAGCTCCTCTTGAAAATTTTCTTCCCAAGGGAATCTATTATTTTCATCTGTCCAAATAAGTTGAAGTGCAGGAAAGTTATTTGAATTATAGTATTCTATTGCAGCCCCAAAATAATCGTCAATATTTTTGGGGTCGATAGATAAAAACTCAGCTTTACTGTTTTCAAAAATTGTACTATAATTTGTATTAGCCCTAATGGTTTCACCATTCTTGATTAGACTGGCAACATCATTTATTATTTCATGCCCTAACTTATTGGAAAGTCCAAAGCAAATAATCTCTGGATGCTTATATTTTTCATATAAGCCAATACTATAAGCAAATGATGGCAAATAATCGGTTGAACTGACCATAATAACTTGTAGCCCAAATTTTTCAATATTGACTTTTGTCCGATTTAGCAAGTCATCACTTTCAATACATTTATGTTCTTCTTTTTTTGCCATATACTTCACTATTTTTAATCTTTATCACTTCTTCTTCAAAAACGGATGCAACACCACTGATAATAAAATCAATGCACCGCCAATATAAAAGCCCGAAGTCATTTTTTCGCTTTCGCCAAAGATAAAATAGGCCATAATGATGCCATAGATTGGCTCCATATTGATGGAAAGGTTGAGCGTAAATGCCGAGATTTTTTTGAGCAAGTGCATCATTTCAATATATGGATATACCGTGCAGACCAAACCCAAAATACCCACCCAAAGCCAATCGTAGTTCGTAGGCATCAGTTGAAAATGCTCATTCGGTAAGGCAAAAATAATAATCGGAATGTAAATCCACATCGCACCAAATGCTCCGACCATTTCGTAGAAAGTAACGATTTGAGCATCGTACTTTTGGGCAAATTGAGCATTAATTACCGAAAAAACGGTTGCCAATAAAGCTCCAACCAAACCAATCAGAATACCTACAATATATTTCCCTTCAAACGTAAAGACAAAATACATTCCTAAAACCACCAAAATTCCAAGAAAAACCTCTACCCAACTGATTTTGGTTTTACGGACAATTGGTTCAATGATACTCGTGAAAAACGAGGTCGTAGAAAAAGTAACTAAACTCACTGCCACCGTAGAAGCACGAGCCGAACCAAAAAAGCAAATCCAGTGAAACGACATGATTGCCCCAACGCCCAAGAGTGGGAGTGCGTCTTTCCACGAAACTTTTAGGCTTTTTTTCTGAAATTGAGCCACAATCCACATACCTGATGCGGCTAAAAGTGTACGATAAAACACTACGCCCAAAGATGAAACATCGGTCAAACGACCCAAAATGGCCGTAAAACCCAGAATAATGACAATGAAATGTAGTTTTAGATAATCTTTTGGTAGAGGTTTTGAATCCATGAAGCGTTTTTTTATGCAAATAAAACCAAATAATCTTGAAACGAAACGTGCCACACTTCAAAAGTGTGGCACGTTTTTCAAATAACCAGCTATGTTTTACTCAATTATTCCTTTTATAGTGTCGATTATGCCATCAATTCGGCTTCCTCTAATTTTTTTTTTCGGCGTTCCTCACGTCTTAATAAAATTCTTTGCTTAAATCTCATCCAACGTTCATACAAAGGTAATTCTTCCAAGAAATTCCAAGTTTCATCTTTTTTACCTGCATCTTCTTTCTTTTTTGCCTCGGCAGGGTCAAACAACATTCCTGTACACAAACAATGCTTGCGATTCGTACGAGTAAGCACATCGTAATTAACGCAGCTTGAGCAGCCTTTCCAGAAAGCATCATCGGCTGGTAGCTCGCTGAAAGTCGTTGGTTCGTAGCCCAAATCAGAGTTGATTTTCATTACGGCTAAGCTCGTAGTTAAGCCAATGATTTTTGCATCGGGGTATTTTTTGCGAGATAGCTCAAATGCTTTTTGCTTGATTCGGGTAGCAATTCCACTTTTACGGTATCCAGGATGTACGATTAAGCCCGAATTTGCTACAAACTTACCATGCTCCCATGTTTCGATGTAGCAAAATCCCATCCAATCGCCTTCACGAGTAAGTGCTATTATAGCTTTGCCTTCACGCATTTTTTCTCTTAGATAATCGGGCGAACGCTTGGCAATACCTGTGCCACGTGCTTTGGCACTTTCGGCCATTTCATCACAAATAGTTTCGGCCAAATGATAGTGGCTTTCGTTGGCTACTTGCACAATATATAAATCTTCGGATGTGAGTGCTGTGTTATTCATCGTCATTTATTGGGCTTTCCCTCAAACGGAGACGCTGTATCCTAAATGGTTTTAAATGAAAAAATAAGAAAACTTTTTGATGAGAAGGGGTTTTGCCATCTGGACAAAACAATTACTGTCTGATATTGAAATATCGGAATCGTCGAACTGGCGATATGGGGAGCCTGATGTGCATTTCTTAAAATAGGATGCAAAGATGTTTCGTTTAGTAATAATATCCAAAGAAACTGCCTAATATTTTTATTTGCATCAGAATAACGATGGACTTTTATTTTTAGTTCGTGAAAATGAAAAACTTTTAGGGAAGACATATCTTTGTGGGATGCTTTCATTTTGATAACTTTGAAAAAAAAACAAATTATTCTTTGAATACTCGACTCGCTAATTTTCTTTCGATAGCTTTGCATCCTTTGTTGATGCCAACAATTTTATTTTTATTACTGCTCTTTATCGCACCTGCTCCGCTGGGAGCTGAATCGCTCGAAATGCTCATGAAACTGGCAGTAGTGGGTTTTGTATTTATTTATACTTTTGCTTTGCCTGCTTATTTTGTGTATTTACTCAAACGTTGGGGCATGATTAGCAGCCTAAAACTTGATAATCTGAAAGACCGTCGATTGCCGTATTTTGTAACCGCTCTCATCTACACCGCTTTGGGATATTTTCTTTATTCTAAAAACTCCATGCTTTTTCCGTGTGGATTTATTTTGTGGAGCATTGCAGCTGTTATTTTATGCGTAGGAATTATTAGTCTTTGGTGGCAGATTTCGGCTCATGCGGCCGGCGTTGGAGGAATGATTGGTGCTTTGGCTGGTATATTGGTGCAGTTTGGTGAGCATGGTCTTTTTTTTCCTTTACTCTTCTTGGTTATTCTATCGGGATACGTCATTTCGGCACGTTTGGCATTGAATGCTCATACGCCCGCACAGGTTGGTGCTGGATTTCTACTCGGTTTGGGGCTTAGCTTGGCTTCTATTTATGTGTTGTTTTAGGTTTTGGCTGTTAGCTATTAGCTTTTAGCTAAAAACTATATGATTTATTTGCGTAAAAATTGCGACTAAAGAGCTAAAAGCTAATAGCCAACTGCTAAAAGTCTCAAAATTTTCAAAATTGTTTTACGTTTCATGCAACATTTTATTTTTAGTTGCGTCATTTGACTGTAACCATAAAACACGGCACTTTTCTGACGAACACTATTTTCATTGACAAGCACTTCGACTTGGTCGAGCGATGCAAGCGTGGCGAGAGTAAAGCACAGTATGAACTGTATAAGCACTACTCAAAAGCCATGTTTAGTGTCTGTATGCGAATACTCAACCATGTAGGAGAGGCCGAAGATGTATTACAAGAATCGTTTATTGATGCCTTTGCCAAAATCAAAGATTTTCGTCAGGAATCTACGTTTGGAATATGGTTGAAACAAATAGTGGTCAACAAAGCCATTAATCAGATTAGGTCAAGAAAAGTGCAGTTTGTGGATATTGACGAATTTGATGGTGACGAACATGACATCGCCGATTTGCAGTCGAATCATTATAATGAAGAAGAAGTAAAATTTGAGGTTGAGCGAATAAAACGAGGAATGGAACAGCTACCCGAAGGTTTTAGAGTAGTGCTATCATTGTATTTGTTTGAAGGCTATGACCACGAAGAAATCGGTAAAATTTTAGGTATCAACGAATCGACTTCTCGCACGCAATACATGCGAGCAAAGAAGAGGCTGTTGGAGATTATAAAATAAAAGTCCACAGTTGACAGTCAACAGTCCACAGAAGATGGATGTTGTCGAGTTACAGTCTTGCCTTGAGAGTGGTCTTTTCAAATTCAGTTTTAATCCTCCTTTAGGGGTTTTGAGTAATTATTATGAATAAATTAGAAAGATTTGTAAGAGATAACCGTGAGGCATTTGACGACTACGAGCCGTCGGCTGACTTATGGAAAAAAATAGAGGCAAAAAACATTCATGCCAAGCCTGAAGGTAAACTCGTGAGTTTACAAAATTGGATTGGTAGCCGACCGAAATTTGCGTTGGGAATGGTGGCTGGCTTTGCGGTGTTTTTGATGGTGGGCTATTTGGCATATAATTATGCCAAACCTGCTTCTCAGAATCCAGAAATCATGGCTTTGAGTCCGACTTATGCAAAAGAACTAACACAGTTTGCATCGTTGGTTGAAGCGAAGCGTGAAGAATTAAAAACCATCGAAAAAGAAGACCCCGAACTCTATCATCAGTTTGATACCGAATTAACGGTTTTGAACCAAAATTATCAGAATCTTAAACAAGAATTACCCAAAAATCCGAACCAAGAAGAGTTGCTTAAAGCAATGATTCAAAACCTTAGTATGCAGATTGAGTTGTTAAATCAGCAGTTAGAAATTATTCAGAAAATTAAAGAAGCAAAAAATGAAAAGACAAACACAATGGTATAAGTCGGCTTCTCCTAATTCTCGATTGATGGGGAAGTTAATGACGGTATTTTTCTCGCTCATAACGATTATATCTTTTGCCAATAATGGTACAGACCCAGTACAAAATTCGACGCCAGAATGGATTGAACGCCGAAAAAGTGTTACGTTTTCGTATTCACTTTCGGCCAGCGATAAAGTGTCACTCGAAAATCAATTTGGAGATATAAACGTGAGCTTTTGGAATAAAGATGAGATTAAAGTTGAGGTAACAATTTTGGCAAATGCTACTTCTGAAGAGCGAGCCGCCAATTTTATTAGTACGGTTGATGTGCAAGGAAAAAAAGCTGATGGTACGGTAAGTATAAAAACCACGATTGACCGTGAAGGAGGAAATTATAATAATAACACGTGGAATTGGAAAGGTGGAAGTAATGAAAAAAATTCTTTAAAGATTGATTATAAGGTATTTATGCCGAAAGGAAATGTTTTAAAAGTCAAAAATTCGTTCGGAAATACTATCTTACCATCTTTTACTTCGCTGTTGATGGTCAATCAAAGTTATGGAAAATTGATTGCCGAAGATATTTCTAATCCGCAGTCGGATATTAGTTTGTCGTTTAGTAAAGGCTCGACTATTCGTTCGATGACTGGTGGAAAATTAAAGGCTTCGTATTCGGGTATAAAAATGGAACATGCCGACGATTTGATTTTCAATAATAGCTTTGGCGAAATTGATATTAAAGAAGTAGGAAAATTAAACGCAAAAATCTCATATTCAAGTGGTTTGATTGGAACTATCAATGAATCATCGAATTTAAAACTCGAATTTTCGGGAGGTTTTAAATTAGGCGAATTGGGCAAGAATGTTAAAGAATTGAACCTCAACGCCAGTTATTCGCCAGTTAATTTAATTTTAAGCGATAACGTTTCGTATGATTTTGAAGTAAAAGCTAACTATGGAGATTTCAGTTATCCGAACGAACGTGGAATTTCGTTTACGACCAACTCTGATGCTGATGCAAAGAAAGAAAACCATCATTTCAATCCAGTGAAATATTATACTGGTAAAATCGGTAAAGGTTCGGCTGATTGCAAGATTGTGGTAAACGGAAATTTCAGCAGTGTGAAGTTTAAATAAGTTTGAAAAATATAGAACGCAGATTTTTAAGATTATTATGATATTTGATATAAAAATCTTGATAAATCATAAAAATCATCATAATCTGCGTTCTATACTTGTTTTACTTGATAGCTACTAAAGCAGGTGTTTCAGTAAGCGATTTCTTTAAACTATATTTGGCCATTACTGGAAAATGGTCGGAGAAATCGACGCTTGAAATCGTTTTGCATGATTCTACGTGCCAGTCGTGGCTCACAAATTGTTGGTCGATTCGGGCGAAATAAGGTTGGCGATTTAGTGTAAAACCGAGCCCTTGTCCTGCTTCTTCAAAGGCGTTTTTGAAACTCAGTTTGAGTTTTCCGTAAGAATACCCAAAAGGTGTTTCGTTGAAATCCCCACAAATAATGACAGGATATTTACTTCCCGAAACATAAGATTCTACTTCACGCATTTGTTCGTCACGTTTCTCAAAACCTTCTTTCAAACGGCGGAAACTATCGGCCAATTCCACGGCAAAGGTTTTTATGTGTCCTTTTTTTAGGGCATCAATTGCCAAATTAAGGCGTACACCCATTGACCAAAGATGCACATTCACGACTCTCACGGTATCGTTTTTATAGGCAATGTCAGCACACAAATAACCATTAATGTTGGGTTGGTTTCCTCTATCCCAAACTTTGCTATATTGTTTCAGTATCGGATATTGCGAAAACATCGCCAAACCAATTAGTCCTTTTTTATCGAATTTAGTCAATTTTACTACGTTATTAGCGTATTTCGACTCAATATCTTTGTTGGGTGAATATTCCTGAAAACAAGCAATATCGGCCTGTAATTTTGTCCAATGTTCGTCGGTTTTATGTTTTTCGTCGAAACATTCGCCATTGAAACTCAACACTTTTAAGGCAGAAACATTCTCGGACTTCATTTCTCCATTGCTAATTCCGACCATACGTTTGATAAGCGGAAAAGCCAGAAGTACCCAAATGAAGCCCGTTGCAGGTACGATTTTTTGTTTTTTTATGAGTAGGTAACACGCCGCCGTAAGTCCAGACAAGACCGCCAAAGGCAGACTCATCATAATAAACCCAGCACTCCAATGGTCGAGAATTGGGTAGTAACAAAACGCCATCGTGATAAATAAGTAGAATAAAGCAGTATAAGCAAGTGGATATTGGCGAAAAATCTTAAAAACGAAACTCGCTATTTGAAAGAATATTTCGGCACAAATGAGTAGTACATCCCAGAGAAATATTTTTAAATTGTATCGTTTCATGATTATAGATGGTTAGATAAGTGATTGTATAATAGGGATTTGGTGGAAATAATAAAGACGGAATGCGTTCCGAAAAACACAGACCGTCTTTACTATAAAACTAAATAGAAAGGGCTACTTATTTTACTTCAAATGCTCCTTTACCAATTTTGAAGCCTTCTGAGTAAAGTTCAACGCTGTATTTTCCTTTAGTATAATTAGCACCTTTGCCCGATACTAAGTCAACACGTTGGTCGTTGTTTTCAAACGGCACGCTTTGTTTGAAGCTATAACCGATTTCTTTTCCGTCAGCTTGTACGATTCCACCATTACCGTTTTCTACAACTGCACCGTTGGCATCAAGTACACGAACATAAATATCTTTGTTGTTTTGTGCTGCCACAGGATTTGAAGGCATAATGAAAGATACTTTTAATTGGTCGATTCGTCTTGCTTTGTATGCACCACCATCACGCTCTTTACCTTTTGAAGAAAGGGCTGTAACCTGTACATTGATAGCCTTCATTGCCGAAGCCAAAGTTACCTGACGACTTAAATCACTGTTTTTAGTGTTTACATCAGCCAAAGTAGTAGAAAGAACTTCCTTTTCAGTTTTAAGAGAGGCATTTTCTACGATAACTTGTTGTTTTTCGTTTTCGAGCGTTTGCGTTTTTGCAACTAACATTCCATTCTCTTCTTTCAATTTACGAATATCATCATCTTTAGTAGCTAAGAATGTTTCATAATCTTTGATTTTTGACTCGTATTTCTGAACTGAGAAAGTAAGGTCAGTTTTCAATTTTTTCTTGTCGTTTTCGAGTTGAGCTTTAACTGCTTCCAGTTCAGCAACGTTTCCGCCCAAGCTTTGTACTTCAAGAATTTTCTCATCCAATGATTTTGAGATAGAGTCAAGTTTGATTTGTGTAGAAGATAATTGTTCTACTTTTGAAGTGAGTGATTTTTGGAGTTCGAGGGTTTCGTTTCTTGCCCCCATGAATAAATAGCCTAAAAGTGCTAATACTCCTACCATTACGCCGATGATTACTTTCAAAAGGCCGTTGTTGTTAGATTCTGTCGTTTCCATACGCTTATTTGTTTTTTTAAGTTTATGGTTACAAACTAACAGTGTCAAGGTTAAAGACGAATTAAATCGACTTTAAATTTAGCTTAAAATTGGGGAGGGGAAGTTTATTTCCGAAAAACCAAAGTAAAAACAGTTTCATCAATAGTAGAAACCACGCTGATTTCGCCATTATGTAGTTTTACTATTTGCGAAACTATCGCCAAACCAACACCATGACCTTTAGTGGCTTTGGCAGTGGAATTACTTCTATAAAATGGACGAAAAATATAAGGCAAATCAACTTTCGGAATGATTGGCCCATTATTCATAAACGAAATCTTTATCTCTTTTACGGTAGCCGAAAAACTCACAAAAACGCTGTTGTTTTCTGAAAACTTACAGGCATTATCCATCAGATTCATTAACGCTACTTTTAATGAAGCCTCATTGCCTTCAATAATCAGAGCTTCTTCATCTTCGGGAAAATCACTGAAATCAATATTAATCACATAGTTGTCGTGCCATTTTTTGAGCTGACTTTTAGCTTCCCACAAAAGTTCGTCCATACGTAAGGGTAGGCGTTGAATAGCTTCGGAATTGACTACCGTGTTGGCTAAGTTCAGTAAAGTATTAGTCAGTTGTGTAAGTGTTCGGGTGTCTTCTTGGAGTGATTTTAGACTTTCTTCATATACTTCGGGTGTGCGTTTTTGCAATAATGTAATATCAATCTGAGAATAAATTTTGGTGAGTGGATTCTTCAATTCGTGCGAAACATTGGCGATAAACATTTTTTGCATCGTAAATGCTTCTTGGATACGGTCGAGCAGTTGATTGAAAGTTGCAACTAAACGCCCAATTTCGTCAGAACGATTCGGGTGTTCGACACGTCTTTCGGTATTAGCAGGAAAAATTTCATTTACTTGCGTAATAATGCCCGACATCGGAGCGAGAGCCTTATCGGCAAAAAACCACCCAGAAAGCCCCGAAAGCAATAGTCCAACGAGTATCATTACAGTCAGAATCTTGCGTAAATCTTCAAGAGCCTCTTTGCCATTTCGGTCTATGGCACTCACAATTACCCAATAATTTGCGGTGTCTTTTTTGAGCTGAATACCCAGCGTTTGATAGAATCCAGCATGATAATACGTTGGTTTATTTTGTTTTTGCATACTCGGAATCAATTCTTCAAATAGGCTCGAATAGGGTTCTTGACTTGCAAACACAAGTTTTTTCAGATTTTCATCATAAACATAAATGCTTTCATCGCTCAATAATTCTTTATCGGCAGTATTGACAAGTTTTAGTACCGTAGTATCGGCCGTTTGGAGGTCGAAAAGTAGGGTAGTGGTCGTTACTGCACGGTCTTGAAGGCGTTTGAAAAAACGTTTTTCGAGATAAAGTTTACTAAAGAAATATACTCCCACCGAAAAAAACAGTAGAATGGCCGTCACGATAGCCATAAATTGATAAGTAAGCCGAGAGCGAATGTTTAACATGAGAGGAGTGCTGAGTTATGAGTTTAGAGTGCTGAGTTTAGAGTGCTGAGTTTAATATGTCGCTGCTGCGGTGCTGAGTTTTTGTTTGCTGTTTCAGACCATTCAGAACTCACCACTCAGAACTCAAATTTGTTTTTTCATAACGTAGCCCATTCCAATTTGCGTATGCAATAATTTTGGCTCAAAATCTTTATCAATTTTTTTTCGGAGAAAGTTTACATAAACCTCAATCACATTTGTGCCAGTGTCGAATGTTACGTCCCAAATTTTCTCGGCCAGTTCCACTTTAGAAATCACTCTTCCTTGATGACGAATGAAATATTCGAGCAAAGAAAACTCTTTGGCGGTTAGTGTTATTTCTTTGCCGCTGCGAGTCACGGTTTTGGCATCTAAATCCATTTCGAGGTCGGCTATTTTGAGTAGATTAGCGGTTTGAATCGAACCAAAGTTTCGTCGTGTTAAAGCTCTTATTCGAGCCATTAATTCTTTAAACTCAAAAGGTTTTACCAAATAATCATCCGCACCAGCATCGAGTCCAACAATTTTATCATCAGTTGTGCCGAGGGCAGTAAGCAACAAAATCGGACAAACCACACCTTTGCTACGTAACTGTCGACAAAGTTCCAAACCACTGATTCCTGGCAAAATAATATCCGAAATAATAATTGTGTACGCATTGCGGGTGGCCAGTTGTAGGCCAATCAAGCCATCGTAAGCTACATCAACTTCCCATAGTTGTTCTTCAAGCCCTTGTTTGATGAGCTGCACAGTCTTCGCTTCGTCTTCAATTACGAGTATTTTCATCTTTCTATATTTGGCTTTACGTCAAAATTAGGAAAATTTAAAGATAAACGAATTGAAGTTGTATATAATTGTTGAAATTAAGCTATGTTTAAAAGACCTCAACTGCTGTCAAAGTCACCTTTTCAAGCAAACCCGAATCTCTTGGTTGCCAGTTTTGGGTCGTAAAATAGCCATCTTTTCCCAAATTTGGTCGTAACCTTGCCGATACGTTGATATTATAAAACTTCTGCCAAATCTCACCTTTTTGTTCAATTGCAATTACTCGATTTGCCATTGAATTTGAAACATTTACGACTAAAGTATTTTGTGCCTTTAGTAATGAGTTTGGTACAAAAATTCGGTAAGTTGGGCCAAGTAAAGTTCCCAAAAACTTACCATTGATTGTAATAGTAGCACTTTCGGCAACTTTGCCCAAATCAAGCCAATAGCCTGCTGCTGATGCGTTTGGTTTTGCAAAATCAAGTGAATATGACGCTGTACCAGAGAAATTTTTATAGGCTTCACCGTCCAGCTTTGTCCATGAGCCGAGCGTATTTGTCTCTACGGTTTTTGGTAATTCGGGGCCACCTTCCAAGAAACTAATCTTCCATGTACCTGTCAATTCTTGTGCTTCACCCTTTGGTTTGAAGTAGGTATAAGCTGCTCCCGAGACTGGCGTTTTATAGGTTTCGATTATGCACGATTCGCCCGCTGCCAATTGCAGATAAATTTCGTTGGTTTTAGCGTTGTATTTTGCCATGCCCAAAGTTTCGGTCATTGGGTTATACAAAGCGGCCGATTGTGCATCAACAGAAAGTTTTACCCAACCGTCAAAAGCTTTTGTGCTTTTGTTGTTTACGAAATAATAATTGCCTTTTGTGTGTGTTTTTCGGACAAATTGTAAGCCATTATCAATCATTGTTTCTCGGTAAACTTTTGCAAGAATCATCATTTCGTCTAAGTTTTCGCCTACTAAAAACGAACCTTGACCTATTTTAGCTTGGCTGAAACCTGCATTGTTTTTTACAAAATTTAACTCAGCCAATAATGCCTTGAATTTTGTTCGTCGAGCATCTAAATTGCTCAGGCCTGGAATGTCGGTAGGGAGTTTTTTATGGAAAATGATAGTTGCACCTTGTTTTGCCAAAGCAACCAATTTCTCGAAAGTTTCGAGTGGAACTTGCTCACTTTCAGCCAATAAGATGGTTTTGTAGCTGATTCCTCCCGTCAGGATTACTTGATTTTTGGTGTTTAGATTTCCGATTTGTTTGTCAGAAATAAAATCAAAGCCATAGCCTCGGTCAAGGAGTTTTTGACCTAATTCTTTAAAGTCTGTACCATTGAATTCGGGCGTTACGCCATCGAAATGCTCCAGTAAACCTTTGGGTGAAGGCTCGGTTAGGCGGTCAGTGATTGGGAAATAAAACAACACATCGTTATTGCCTTTGCTATCTTGCAGAAAAGTTTGGCAGCGAGCCACATAATTATTCAGTTTACCGAAATCTTTCCAAAAAGGATTGTGAGGCGTAAAATGTACCGCTGCATAAAACAACCAACCAGGGAAAGCCGCTTCTTTGGGCGAATAATTTGTGCCGTGATAAAAAATGTGATTTACACCACCAACCATAAAGAGGTCTAAAGCACGCTTCACATCAGCCAGATTTGAAAGAAAATGCTCGTTTTCCCAAGTGGCAGATTCTGAAGAAGTAAGTTTTTTGCCCATCACATTCGATGCCGATGATGCAAATTTTATTCTCAATAAATCAGTTCCTTCTATTTCGGGAATATCAACTACGCTATATAAATCTAAAGTATTAGCTGGTGAGCCGTGTGCTTGGTTTCGCACTATTTTACCTCTTGCGTGAGCCCATTTTGTCCATTCAGAGGTGTATTTTTCAAGAATCAAATCGCCGATTGTGGTTCTGTAATCAAATAAAACTCGGTGGTTAAGGTCGGATTTTTCTTTGCTGAAAAGATTAGGTAAATGATTGCGTAAATCATACCCTCGGCGAGTTTTGAATTCATCGAAAAGTGCTTCTGTCCAGTCAGATTGTCCACGAGCGTCGTCAACCTCATAAGAGTCATTGAAGAATGCTCGCATACTCGAAACATCAGTTTTTGCAAAAGCTTTATCGAATGCCGAAAGATAATTTTTAATTGCTTTCGACGAAAAATGATCAATTACATCTCCTTCGCCACCTGGCCCTGCACGCTCAACCATTTTGCCATGAAAACCTTGAAAAACTGCATAAAGTGTCCAATTTCCTGCGGGAGCTTGCCAATTTAGCTTGCCTTCTTTGTTTACTTTTTCTGTTAAATTCAAAACTTCATTTTTATCTGAATATGCCATTAAAGTTTGTAGTGGCAGTGCTTGCTCGAAACGCACTTGGTCAATGGCTAATTCCTGCAAATTATCATTTTTTGAAATAGGGTATTTTAAATCTTTAAGTTCGGTTTTCTTTGGCAAAACATACCTTAAAATTGGTTGCTGTACAAAAGTGATATTTTCATTGAGCGTTTCACCTTCTTTTAGTTGATATGTTTTATGAAAAACAGCTTTACAAGCATCTTCGGGCGTAACCCAACGACCACCAAAAGGCCAACCCGAAGCATTTGCCAAATCGATACCCATGCCGAGGCGAGAACCTTCTTTGAGGGTATGCTTAAACATATCAACCCATTTGGGCGAAAGAAAATCTATAAACTGCGATTCGTAGCCTTTTACGCCATAAATCGGTGTAATTTCCAGACCTCCCAAACCTGCTTTTTTATAGGCTTCCATGTTGTAGGTCAGGTCTTTAGGATTTACGGCATTGCCTTCCCACCACCATCTCGACCACGGTTTTGATTGTTGCGTGATGGGCTTCCATTTTGGTTGAGCAGTGGCAATTGAGCTTGCGAGAAGTAGGATTGTTAGTATTTTATTGAGCATATTTTTTGTTTTTCTTAACCACGGAGGCACGGATTTTAAGATTTACACAGAGAATTCTTCGTGTAAATCCGTGTTCTCTGTGCCTCCGTGGTAAATTTTTAAAAGAGAAATAGCGATAAGAAAATTCGACGTCGCATTTCAAGTTTTTTTGATTAATAGAGATTTTTTAAGATTGATAATTGATAGTAAATATATCACAAATTATATGACAAAATAAGTAAATCCACTATTCGATACTCTCCTGTGGTCACACGGAACTATGCGTCAATGGTCGATATATACTCGGAGCTTGTCGAAAGAAGTTCTTTATTAAATTTTTTTAAAATAAAATCGCTGAAAACATTTACAAAAGCCTTTTTTTGCACTAAATTCATCGCTTCAAAAATATTCACCCTGCAATACTGTTTTTTTGAGTATTGCCTAAAATCTATCATCAATTCATTATGCAATCATCTCGTAGAAAATTTATTAAAGGCGTAGGAGCGGCTTCAGTTTTGTTGGCAACCGATACTTTTGCCAAACCTTTTAATATCATCAAAGATTTAAAGAAAATCAGCCCTAACGATAAGCTTCGTTTTGCAACAATCGGTTTCGGAATTCAAGGGCATGGTGATACTCGTGCCGCTCTCCGTAATCCTGATGTTGAGTTTGTAGCAGCCGCCGATTTATACGATGGCCGTTTGATTCACGCCAAAGAAGCTTTCAACAAAGACCTTTTCACGACTCGTGATTATCGAGAAATCTTAGACCGCAAAGATATTGATGCCGTAATTATAGCCACGCCTGACCACTGGCATGACCACATCAGTATTGCTGCTATGAAAGCTGGCAAAAATGTGTATTGTCAAAAACCAATGGTGCAACACATCGACGAAGGCCACGCAATGATTGATACTTGGAGAAAAACTGGCAAAACCGTGCAAGTTGGAAGCCAGCCAAGTAGTGGAGCGGCTTATGCCGAAGCTCGTAGATTGATGGGTACAGGAGCTATCGGTGATTTAAATTTCATAGAAGCAACTTATGACCGATATAATGCTTTGGGTGCGTGGACATACTCGATTCCGCCAGATGCTTCGCCAAAAACAATTGATTGGGATACATTCTTGGGCGATGCCCCAAAACGTCCATTTGATGCTACTCGTTTTTTCCGTTGGAGAAATTACCGTGACTATGGCACGGGCGTAGCGGGCGATTTATTCGTGCATTTGATTACAGGAATGCATTACGCAACGGGTGCGATTGGGCCAGAAAGAATCTTTGCTTCGGGCGAGTTGAGCTACTGGAAAGATGGCCGTGATGTGCCTGATGTAATGGTAACGGTGCTTGATTATCCCGACACTGACAAACATACAAAATTCCAAGCTGTGTTGCGTGTAAATTTTGCCAATGCAGGGGCAATCAAAAACGTCACTCGTATTGTGGGAACAGAAGGTGAGATTTTGTGGAATGCCCAAGGTTTGACTCTTACGAAGCGTAAATTACCAAAAGCTCCAGGTTATGGTGCGGGCGAAAGCTACGCTACATTCTCGAACGAAATGCAAGCTGAGTATAAGAAAGAATATGATGCTAAATATGCAGAGTCTGACCGTGTAGCTCCACCAGTGGAAGAGATAAAATTTGAGACACCTAAAACTGACGATGCTCACGCTCAACATTTCCAGAATTTCTTTGAAAATGTGCGTAAAGGAAGTCAAGAAACCATACAAGACCCTGTTTTTGGATTCCGTGCCGCAGCACCAGCCTTGGCTTGTAATTTGAGTTATTTCGATAAAAAAATCATCAACTGGGACCCAGTTGCTATGAAGGTTAAGAAAAAATAAGCATTTGACCGATATTTTAACCACGGAGTCTCACGGAGTTTTGCACTGAGTTTCACAATGTTTTTTAAAACTTCGTGAAACTCAGTGCATTTACATCGTGAAACCCCGTGGTTTATTCGTTAATTTGCATAAAATTTCAAACAAACTATTACCATAATGCTTAAAAAAACATCTATACTACTTCTTTTGCTCGCAATATCCTTACAAGGCTTTTCTTGGGGTTCGACTGGACATCGAGTAGTGGGGCATATTGCCAGTTCGTATCTGTCTTGTAAAGCAAAACGAAATATTCGTAAAATTTTGGGTACAGAATCGGTAGCTATTTCGAGTAATTGGGCGGATTTTATAAAGTCTGATACTTCGTATAAATATCTGGACTCGTGGCACTATATCAATGTCAAAACTGGTTTGAATAATGAAGAATTTACCAAATATTTGCAGGAAGACACGAAAACGGATGCCTACACAAAACTCAATTTTTTGATTGGCGAACTAAAAAACAAGAAAATTAGCCTCGAACAAAAGCGTTTTTATCTTCGCTTGTTAATTCACATTGCGGGTGACATTCACCAACCAATGCACGTAGGTCGTTTGGAAGATTTAGGCGGAAACCGAATCAAAGCCTTTTGGTTTGCCGATGCCACAAACTTACACGCTCTTTGGGACAGCAAACTGATTGAATTTCAAAACTTAAGTTATACCGAATATTCGGCGAATATCAATCACGTAAGTAAGCAACAACGCCGTGAGTGGCAAAAACAACCCATGACCGAATGGTTTTTTGAGTCGTATCAGTTGGCCGATAAATTGTATGCAGGAATCAAAACTCAAGAGCCACGCCTAAGCTATCGCTACGATTTTGAAAACGTAGAAATGCTTAATCAACAACTCTTGAAGGGTGGTGTAAGATTGGCTGGTTTACTAAATGAGGTTTTTAAATAAGAATATCTATTCTGATAGACAAAAGGCTCTTACTTTTAGTAGTGAGAGCCTTTTTTGTTTTAATATAAAATCAAGAAAAAATGATAATTTACTAAGTATAGAAATTGATTTACAATTTTCTAATAAAATTCTAATTTTTAACAAAAACCTTGTTTTTCTGCTGTTTAAAGGCATTTTTAAACATTTTTATTTGTAAAATCTACTTTTTGCTATCCTTCTGTAATCTAACAATTCTCAATTTCGACTTGTTTAAGTTATATTTGCTAAACAAATAGAATTACCGAATTGTGAGAAAGAAAATCGTTGATAAAATTTATATTGTGCTACTGCTAACTACCCTATTTTCGAGTAGTTATACGATGTTGCTTGATATGGCTTCAAAAGATGGTTTTTCTTGTACGGACACTGGTATAGAATTACTCGAAGATAATAGCCCTATGGCTGATACGAACGAAACAGGTGTTGAAGAGATTAATGAACCCATAAATGGAATTGTTTCTACGTTCGATGTTCGTGGTTTTTTCGCACACTTCAACGCACATTTTTACCTAAAAAATACTTATGAGATTTACTTAGGTTTAAGTACCCCACCTCCTAAGTATTTTTAACTACACCTATTTAATATCCCTATTATTTTGAAAATGAGTCAATTTGCCCAATTTTATTCGGTAAATAGTCGATTCATTGTACGATTTTAATAATCATTTTTGACTTTCAAAGAAAACTTTGTAGGTCAAATAAAATTACTATAATTTCAAAATAACTCATTGATTATCTAAGCTTTACAACTGACCAAAGAATGAAAATGAAACACGCACTGTTAGGTATTTGTACGGTAATAATTGTATCGTCTTGTGCCAATGAAGAAACCAAACAAAAGCAAGTTGCGGAGAATTACCCAGTAACTTCTCCCATCAAGATTGACACCACGCTGTCAACTGATTATGTGGCCGAAATTAACGCTGTTCAGAATGTAGAAATCAGAGCCAGAATAAAAGGTTATCTCGATAAAATATTCATCGACGAAGGGAAATACGTAAAACAAGGGCAATTGCTCTTTACAATTCATAACCCAGAGCTTAACGAAGAAATTGCGAAAGCAGGTGCGGTTTTGAAAAGTATCACAACCGAATTGAAAGCAGCCGAAATCGACCTCAGTAATGTAAAAAGATTGGTCGAGAAAAATGTTGTGTCGAATACTGAATTGAAGGCTGCCGAAAATAAAGTTGAGATGATGAAAGCCAAAGTTGAGGAAGCAAAAGCTAATGAATCTTACGCTAAAATTCAGCTAAGTTATACGCAAATCAAAGCTCCATTTAGTGGAATCGTGAATCGAATTCCAAACAAAATTGGCTCTTTGATTGAAGACGGAACGCTGCTGACGAATATCTCGAATAACGGTGAAGTATTTGCCTATTTCGATGTCTCGGAGAAAGAGTACCTCAATTATGTAACAAATTTCAAGGAAAATGCTCATAATTCGAGCAATGTGACTTTGATTTTGGCTAATGGTGAAGAACATCCATTTAAAGGGAAAATAGAAACTACCGAGGGCGAAATCGACCAAAGTACAGGAAATATTGCTTTCAGAGCCAGATTCAATAATCCCGAAAAAGTATTGAAACACGGAGCGAGTGGAAAAATTAGATTATTGAAAAACTACAAAAATGCTTTGATTATTCCGCAAAAAGCTACGTTCGAGATTCAAGACCGTATGTATGTCTATGTGCTTGACAGTAAAAATCAAGTAAAAACCAAAGCCATTACTTCAAAGCATCGGATGCCGCATTATTACATTGTAGAATCGGGCTTGGACGAAGACGATAAAATCATTTATGAGGGTGTGCAGAACATCAAAGATGGAATGACCGTAAAACCACAATTTGTGGAAATGAACGAGATTTCTAAGGAACTAACTTACGTAAATACACCCGAATAAGCCCACCGAAAACTATGTTTACAAATTTCATTAACAGGCCAGTGCTATCGCTGGTCATATCTTTGTTTATTGTGATTTTGGGCGTTTTGGCCATGACTGGCCTGCCAATTACACAATATCCCGATATTGCTCCGCCTGCCGTAACCGTTACGACCAAATATACAGGTGCAAACTCCGAAGTTTGTGCCAAAGCCGTAGTAACTCCGCTTGAACGTGCCATCAATGGTGTGCCAGGCATGACCTACATGACTTCTACTTCTGGAAACGACGGCACGAGTATCATTCAAGTATATTTCGAGGTAGGAACCGACCCCGACGTAGCAGCCGTAAACGTGCAAAACCGTGTAACGACCGTTCTCGACGAATTACCCGAAGAGGTAATCAAAGCAGGGGTTTCGACCGAAAAAGAGGTGAATTCGATGCTCATGTACATCAATCTCATCAGCAACGACCCAACCGTTGACGAGAAATTTATCTACAATTTTGCCGATATTAATGTGTTGGCCGAATTAAAACGTATTGATGGCGTGGGTTTTGCCGATATTATGGGTTCTCGTGAATACGCCATGCGTGTGTGGCTCAAGCCAGCTCGAATGGATGCTTACGAAATTTCAGCCGATGATATTGTAAAAGCTCTCAAAGAACAAAACGTAGAAGCCGCCCCAGGAAAAGTGGGCGAAAGTTCGGGTCGTCAGGCTCAGTCGATGCAATATGTATTGCGATATACTGGTAAAATGACTACTAAAGAGCAATACGAAAATGTAGTAATCAAGGCAACCGAAAGTGGCGAAATGTTGCGTTTGAAAGACGTTGCTGATTTAGAATTTGGCTCGCTCGATTATGATGTACTTTCAAAAGAAAATGGTAAACCTTCGGCCGCAATCGTATTGAAACAACGCCCAGGCTCAAATGCCAGCGAAGTAATTCAGAATATCAAAGACCGTTTGGCTTATCTAAAAGAAACAACTTTCCCACCGGGAATGACCTATACAGTTAGCTATGATGTTTCGAGATTCTTAGATGCTTCTATTCACGAAGTTATCCGAACGCTCATCGAAGCCTTCCTTTTGGTAGCAATCGTAGTGTTTTTATTCTTACAAGATTTCCGCTCAACACTCATTCCTGTGTTGGCTGTGCCAGTTTCGTTGGTCGGAACCTTCGCTTTTATGCAGCTTTTTGGTTTTTCTATCAACTTACTCACACTTTTTGCCTTGGTTTTGGCAATCGGTATCGTGGTCGATAACGCCATTGTGGTCGTGGAGGCGGTTCATGCCAAAATGCAAGAAAAACACCTCAATGCCCGTGAAGCCACCATCGAATCAATGGACGAAATTAGTGGGGCAATTGTGGCTATTACGCTCGTAATGTCGGCGGTGTTTGTGCCTGTGGCATTTTTATCGGGGCCAGTTGGTGTCTTCTATCGACAGTTTTCGGTCACGATGGCCATTTCGATTGTTATCTCTGGCGTAAATGCCCTTACTCTCACGCCTGCTTTATGTGCGATTATGCTCAAAAACACCCACGGAGAGCATCAAAAAGAAAATTTCTTGACTCGTTTCTTTCATAAATTCAATAGTGGTTACGATAAACTTTCTGACCGATACGGCAGTTTGCTACGCCTCATTGCCAATCGACGTTTGGTGACAGTCTTGGTTTTGGGCGGATTCTGCGTGGCTACTTGGGGCGTTGGTAGTGTTTTACCAACCAGTTTTATTCCAACCGAAGACCAAGGAACAATCTACGCTAACGTAACAACGCCAGTAGGAGCAACTCTTGAGCGTACGGAAGAAGTGATGAACGAAGTAGATAAAATTGCCCAAACGATTACCGAAGTTGAGTCGATTTCGAGTTTGTCGGGTTTTAGTATGATGACCGATGGAGTGGGGGCTTCGTTTGGTATGAGTACGATTAACCTCAAACCGTGGGACAAACGTAAAGCAACTGCCAACGATATTATTGAGCAACTAATCGAAAAAACGAAGCATATCAAAGATGCTGAGATTCAGTTTTTTCCGCCGCCCGCCGTACCAGGTTTTGGTAATGCCAGTGGATTTGAGGTTAGATTATTAGATAAAACTGGTTCAGGAAATCTTCAAAAAACGGCCGAAGTTGCCGAGAAATTTATCGGAGAACTGAAAAAACGCCCTGAAATCAAAGATGCTTTTTCGAGTTTTAACCCAAATTTTCCGCAATACATGATTCATATCGACCAAGATATGGCCGCTAAAAAAGGAATTTCGGTTGATGCTGCTATGAGTAATTTGCAGTCGTTGATTGGTAGTTTTTATGCCACAAACTTCATTTTGTTTGGACAAATGTATAAAGTAATGATTCAGGCCGACCCTAAATACAGAGCCTTGCCCGATGATATTATGAAGCTACGTATCAAAAACAAAAATGGCGAAATGGTTCCTTATGCTATCTTTAGTCGCATTGAGCGTGTGTACGGCCCCGAGCAATTAACTCGCTATAATATGTACGTGTCAGCCATGCTCAATGGCGAAGCAGCAGCAGGATACAGTTCGGGCGATGCCATTAGAGCAGTTGAAGAAGTTGCCAAAACTGCTTTGCCACGTGGCTACGCTTACGAATGGTCGGGTATGACTCGTGAAGAGGTACTTTCGGGCAACCAAGTGGTGTATATTTTTGCTATCTGTTTATTATTTGTTTATCTATTGCTTTCTGCCCAATACGAAAGTTTCTTTTTGCCGCTGCCTGTAATTCTATCATTGCCAGTCGGCATTTTCGGCTCGTTGTTTTTCTTATATACTTTTGGTTTAGAAAACAATATTTACGCTCAAGTGGCAATGGTCATGCTCATTGGTTTGTTGGGTAAAAATGCCATTTTGATTGTAGAATTTGCCATTCTCCAACATAAACAAGGGAAATCTGTACTTGAAGCAGCCGTTGGCGGTGCAGTAGCACGTTTCCGCCCAATCTTGATGACATCCTTTGCCTTTATTGCGGGTTTGATTCCGCTCATGGTGGCATCGGGTGCTGGAGCAATTGGAAACAAAACAATTGGTACGGCCGCCGCAGGAGGAATGTTGTTCGGAACGGTGTTCGGGGTAATTATTATTCCAGGCTTATATGTCATTTTTGCAGGAATTGGTAGTAGAAAACGAAAGAAAAAAACTAAAAAAGTTATCGAAGAAGAAGCGTATGTTTAACTATAAAAGTATTTGCTTATTGGCTATCGTTGGTTTATTGGGGGCTTGTAAAGTAAAGCAAGAAATACCGCAAAATCGACCAATGTTGGCTATGCCTCAGAAGTTTACTCAGCAATCGGATAGTTTGCAGGTGGGTTTGCCAGTAGCTCGTGTTTTTTTTAAAGATTCAGTTCTTATTACGCTCATTGACTCGGCCATCAATAATAATTTTGATTTGCAAATGGCTTTGCAGAAAATCGAAATGGCTCGTGCGGGCGTAAGATTTACGCAAGGACTCGGAAAGCCAGATTTAGCAGGAAATTTTGCTATCGGACAACAAAAATTTGGTAAATATACATTTGATGGCGTTGGTAATTTTGACACAAATTTCTCAAATAATATCACAGATAAACAGAAAATTCCTCAGCCAATTGTGCCTGATTTTTATTTGGGCGTACAATCCTCGTGGGAAATTGATATTTGGGGAAAACTGAAAAGCCAGAAAGCATCGGCTGCTGCAAAATTACTGGCCAGCGAATCGGGTAAAAGTTTAGTAGTGAGCGAATTAGTAGCTCAAATAGCTTCTGCTTATTACGAGTTATTGATTCTTGATAATGAGTTAGACTTCTTGGAAGAAAACATCGTTTTGCAAGAAAGAGCCGTTGAATTGACAAGAATTTTGAAACAAGCAGGGCAAGCCAACCAATTGGGTGTCGATTTATTAAATGCCCAATTGCTGAGTTCAAAAGCCTTAAAAATTGATGTGAAACAAGAAATCATTGATGCTGAAAGTAAAATCAATTTTTTGGTAGGGCGTTATCCACAGTCAATTGCTCGTCCGAAGGTGATTTGGGCAAATGTGATTCCGCCAAAACTTACTTCGGGAGTTCCATCAAGCTTGCTCGAAAATCGACCAGATATTAAGCAAGCTGAATACGAATTACTCTCAAACAATGCCAATTTATTTACGGCAAAAGCTGCTTTTTATCCATCGCTCAATATTACTGGAGCGGTTGGTTTACAGGCATTTAAAGCACTGTTGTTTCTAAATCCATCATCTTTTGCGATGAATACTTTTGGCGGATTGACTGCTCCGTTGCTCAACCGTCGCCAGATTATTTCTGACCTAATGGCAGCTAAGGCCGACCAAAAAATGGCTTACACCAATTATCAGAAAACTATTGTGAATAGCTTTACGGAAGTCTATAATCATTTAAATTTGATTCAAAATACCAATGATATGTATGACCTAAAAGTACAAGAAGTAGATGTGCTTAGGCAATCAATCAATAATTCATCGGAGTTATTTCGCTCGGGTAGAGCAACTTATATTGAAGTAATTACAGCACAAAAAAATGCCCTTCAATCTCAGATAGAGCTAATAAATCTCAAAAAACGTCAATACGGAGCAGTGATCGGACTTTATAAATCGCTTGGTGGCGGTTGGAGGTGATGTTGATTGAAGATTAGCGATTGCGAATTTTTGATGGTTCAGCACTACTATTTGAAAATGGTGCTTTGAAAAATTCATTGCCGTCAGTTTTAACTGACGGCAATGAACGATATTTTCCTTTAAATTAATTTTAAATCTCAACCTCCAATTCCAAAAAATCTCCAAAACCTTGAGCAGCTGACTGCATTTTTTCAACATCAACTTTTTTAGAAGCATCAAAAAAAGTAGGTTCGATTAAAACCTTATTTTTCAGAATTGTTCGCTTCCAAACGCCCTCGACTTTTCCATTGATAACAATGATTGGCTTAAAAATTCCGTTGCTCGTTATGGCTTGTCCTTGCAAATGTTTATCAAAAACAGCACTCCGGTCTTTATAACTCACGCAATATTCGTCAAAAGCAGGTAACATAAATACTGAATCTTCTGAGTCAGAAATCTCAATTTCTCGATGCAAGAAATACGATTTTCCCTCATATTCCATTTGTTCTAACTCGTTTTGGATGCTCTGCAATCCCGCTCGTGCATCGGTCATTGATAAGCCCGACCACCAATGGAAATCTTGTAAGGTAGCAGGCGAATGGCTTCTAAAATAACGTTGAGCCAAAGCAAAAAGGCTTTCTTTTTTGTTAAGTATCAACCCTTTGGGTACTTTTTCGTCAAGTAGAGCATAAGTTATTTCTTTTCCTTTAGGGGTACCATTACAAACAATCGCATCGGTTTCGGCATTCATCATAAAATGCACGGCTCGACTGGAATCTGTTTTTATACCACCTTTTTCTAATTTCTGCATAAGTTCTTGGCGAGTAAGGCTCTTGCCACCCTCCAATGCTTTCACTATCAAATCATTGGCTTTAGTGAATAAAGCAGCATCCATTCCTAACTTACGCTCATACGTAGCTGCCAATGTTTTGATATTTTTGCCAGTAAGTGCCATCATCCAGCGTACATCTTGCCCAGAAATAATGTGCCAAGTAGGGCGAAGAATGTGCGTACGAACTATCGACCCATCATTCAACGCATTTTCGATGAGGGTTTTAGTCGAATTTGACAAACGAAGCCCGACTGCCCATTTCGACATCTCTAAATCTTGGGCTTGCATTGCCCCCATATAAGCCACAACTTCTTGCGGAGTTGATAAGTCCCGAAGATTTATTTTTTGTTGAAAAAGGCGAATGGTAGGAAGATTCATAATTATCAATATTTGGTTAGGTATTATTTTAGGCTTACAGTAAAAACAGCACTTTGTAGTATTTTTTTAACTGCACCATTTTCGGTCGAAATACATTTGATGGTTGCTTGAAAATTATGATAGTATAAGCTGTTTTTTGATGATTACATTATTGTTTAGAATTGTTCCACTTGGTAGATATTTTCATTGTGTTGGAATTTTGTCAAACAAATCTAATGAAAAAAACTAAAATTGTTCCGAACAAACGCTAATGCGGAGAAGCTATTAGATTTTATAAATCGTTTGGTGGTAGTATTTTGAAATAAGCCTCTTTCCTTTATTTCTCCCCAACAGTAATGATATTTACCTTTGATTGTAGTAAATTTGTCTGTAAGAGAGTCGTCTTGAGCATTTTATTTGCTTTGTCGCTACAAAATTTGCTCTTTTGACTCGCATTTCAATCCCTTTTCAAATTTGGGAATATTAAATCGTTTATAAAAAATAATATATTGGTAGAATTGGCAGCGATTTTTGCCTAATTCGCCCCACAAATAATGGCAAAAAACAAACAAAAATCATATTATGACCAACTAAAAGCCGAGATCTTGGCTTTTTTGTCGGTGAATATTGAGCGTCCATACACTTTACAAGACCTATTTACGCATTATGATGTAAAAAATAAGCAAGAAAAAGCCTTGTATGGAATGCTCGTGGAAGACCTTTTGGAAGAAGGGAAAGTACACCAAGTTGATAAAGGAAAATATACTGTTGATGTAAACGCAAATTCAGTCGTTGGTCGCCTTGACCACGTAAATGCTCGTTTTGGTTTTATCAGATATGACGATACAAAACCCGATATTTGGGTAAATGCCGATGACTTAAAAGGTGCAATCGATGGTGATTTAGTAAAAGCAGCCGTTTATGGCGAATTTTATAAAAAAGGAGATAATCCAGAAGGTGCAGTTATCGAAATTATCGAACGTGGCCGTAAAGAGATAGTGGGCAAGATTCAAGTTTTTGGAAATTATGCCCTCGTTCGCCCCGACCACAAAAATCTGCACGATGATATTTTTATTCCAAAAGATAAAATCAATGGTGCAACGAAAGACGATTTGGTTATCGTAAAAATCGTTGAATACCCAACTAAAATTCAGCAAGGAGTTGGCGAAGTGACCGAAATCTTAGGAAAATCAGGCGATAATAATGCCGAAATGCACGCAATTTTGGCCGAATTTGGTTTACCAATCCGATTCGATAAAGCCATTGAGGAAGAAGCAGCGGCCATTTCGGAGGCTATCACCGAAGAAGAAATCAAGAAAAGACGAGATTTTAGAGATATTCTGACTTTCACGATTGACCCGCACGATGCCAAAGATTTTGACGATGCTCTGAGTTTCAGAATCCTCGAAAATCAGAATTACGAAATTGGCGTTCACATTGCCGACGTAACGCACTACGTGCAAGAAGGTACACGACTCGAAGAAGAAGCTCTCAACCGTGCCACTTCGGTCTATTTGGTTGACCGCACGATTCCGATGTTGCCCGAAAAATTATCTAATAACCTTTGTTCGCTTCGCCCACATGAAGATAAACTGACGTTTTCGGCAGTTTTTGAAATGACGCACGACGGACGACTGGTAAACGAATGGTTTGGACGCACGGTTATTCACTCTGACCATAGATTTAGCTACGAAGATGCCCAAGAGGTGTTAGAAAACGAAGAAGGCGATGTGCTAAATCCTATAACTGAGCCAGACGAAGTTCTTGAAAAGTACCGTTTTCCGCTACATACGCTTAATCATTTAGCAAAGATTCTAAAAAAAGAGCGTTTCAGAAATGGAGCTATTAATTTTGAAACCAACGAAGTAAAATTCAAACTTGATGAAACGGGTAAACCGCTCGGTGTGGTGCTAAAAATCAGAAAAGATGCCCACAAGCTCATCGAAGAATTTATGCTTTTGGCCAATAAAAAAGTGGCGGAGTTTGTTTTTAAGATGGGAGACAAGAGACACGAGACAAAAGACACTCAGAACTCAGAACCGCACGGCGGACCGTTCAAAACTGGAACGCCAGCCGCTCAGAACTCTCCAACGATGGTTTATCGTGTGCATGAGCCACCAAATCCTGAGAAATTACAGAACTTCGCCAATTTTGCTGGTCGATTTGGGTTTTCAATCAAAACTGATTCGGATAAAACCTTATCGAATTCGATGAACAAAATGATGGCCGAAGTTGAGGGAACGCCCGTACAGAATGTACTCGAACAACTGGCAGTTCGCACGATGTCGAAGGCTCGTTATACAACCGAACCTTTGGGGCATTTTGGCCTTGCTTTTGAGCATTACAGCCACTTTACGTCGCCTATTCGTCGTTATCCCGACATGATGGCACATCGACTTTTGCAACATTATCTCACAGCTTCACCGAAAGACAGAAACAAGGTTTCGCACGATGAATATGAGAAGAAATCGAAACATTCATCTGACCGAGAAAAACTCGCCGCCGAAGCCGAAAGAGCCTCAATTAAGTACAAACAAGTAGAATTCATGAGTCTGCAAGAACGCCGAACGATTTTTACGGGCGTTGTGACGGGCGTAACTGATTTCGGAATTTTTGTGGAAATTACTTCTACCAGTTGTGAAGGAATGGTTCGTTTGGCTGATTTGAAAGATGATTTTTACGAATGGGACAGAAATAATTATCGAGTTGTAGGAAAACGTACAGGTCGAGTCATCAACTTTGGCGATACCGTGAAAGTAACCGTAAAAGGCACTGACTTGGAGCGTAGAAGCATGGATTTGGAATTGGTAGGTCTGGAAGGCAAATCAATGCCAGCAAGCAGTAAGAAACGCAACAACCGAGACACTTCAAGCAGCAGAGGAGGCCGCAGAGAAAAACCAAGTCGAACTGCTCCAAAAAGCAGCCGAACAAGCAGTAAAGACAAAGGTAAGCGTAAGAGAAAGTAAGTGCTTATTGGAGAATTAGCGGGCGGCGTTCCGTTTTACTGGTTTTCGCAAACAATTCTAACATATAAGGGTTAAATAAACAGGTAAGTAGCTGAATGACTATTTACCTGTTTTTTGTTTATGGTGTTATAAAGCTGCATGCTGATAAATTTTGCAGGAACGTCCAATTTGGACGTTCCTACGGGTGAAGATTTAACCAATAAAATTAATCGAAAATGAATATTCTAATTACAGGGGGCACGGGTATGATTGGGCATCGGCTCACAGAATTACTTTTGGCAAAAGGTCATAAGGTATCCTACTTGAGCAGAAAAAAAGAAAAATTACCCAATGTAGAGGTTTTTCAGTGGGATATTCAGAAAGGATATATTGAAGAAGGTGCTTTAGAAGCAACCGATTATGTAGTCCATTTAGCAGGGGCAGGCATAGCCGATAAACGCTGGACAGACGAACGGAAAAAAGAAATCATTGATTCTCGCATTCAGCCTATTGAGTTGATTAATAAATATTTACAAGAAAAAAACATTCAACTCAAAGGCTTTATCTCTGCATCAGCAATAGGGATTTATGGAGGCGATACGGGCGATATTAAATTAGATGAGAGTAGTGTTTTAGGAAATGACTTTTTGGCTGAATGTACCAAACTTTGGGAAATTCATGCAAAAAAAGTGACGAATGCTGCTCGAATCGTGAGTGTTAGAATCGGCATTGTTTTGAGCGAAAAAGGTGGAGCTTTACCTAAACTTGTTCAACCTATTCACCTTGGTTTTGGAGCAGCTCTGGGAAGCGGAAAACAATTTATGTCGTGGATTCACGTAGATGACCTTTGTGGGGTTTTCGTAAAAGCCATCGAAGATGAAAAAATGCAAGGACCGTATAATGCCGTTGCACCGAATCCTGTAACGAATCAAGAAATGACAAACGTTGCTGCGGAAGTGCTGAAAAAGCCACTTTGGTTGCCGAATGTTCCGAGTTTTGCATTAAAATTAGTTTTCGGAGAAATGGGAATTGTCGTAACTGGTGGTAACTTTGTGCTGAACAAAAGGCTTTCACAAGAAACCAATTTTCAGTATAAATTTACAACTATTAAAGACGCTCTGAACGATTTGTTGGGAAAATAGTCGTCGTTTTCTCATATCTCAAGTCTTATATCTCATATCTAAAGAAATGGCTTCCATATTTTCAAGAATCATTGCAGGTGAAATTTCTTGCCATAAAATTGCCGAAAACGAGCAATATTTTGCGTTTTTAGATGTATTCCCGTGTGCCGTTGGCCACGTTTTGGTAGTGCCTAAACAAGAAATTGATTATTTATTCGACCTCAGCGATGAGCTTTATGCGGGTCTGATGGCTTTTGCTAAGCAAATCGAGCCAGCCATTCGTAAGGCTGTTCCTTGCAAGCGTGTAGGTGTAGCTGTTATTGGTTTGGAAGTACCTCACGCCCACGTTCATCTGATTCCAATGAATAGCATGAGCGATATGAATTTTCATAACAAACTAAAACTTTCACCAGAAGAACTCGCCGAAACTGCTGCCAAAATCAGAAGTTTTCTGAATTAATATCATGGAAATTATTTATGCCATCATCATTGCGATAATACCATTGTGTCTATCGCTAAGAACTATTTTGTTGCTTCGTAAAAATCCGAAAATATCTGATTTTATGAAAAGTATCATTATCGCTGTTTTGTGCGGAATTATTTTGGTATCAATCAGCGTAAGTGTGCATCATTTTATGAATCTCGAAACGGCTAAAACCAACATGAGCGTGGGCGTTCTGACGAGCGTACAAATCATTATGTCGGGCGTAGTATTTTTGGTATCAAGGGTTTTGAGTAGGGTTTAAATTTTTTTTTAATTTTCTTATGGAAAATTAAACTCATAAGCATCAATACTGCAAAACCTAAAACATTGATGCTTATGAAAAATATTCTTCAACTCTCAATTTCCCAACCTTGCCACGAAAATTGGGATAATTTCACTCCTACTGCAACAGGAGGCTTCTGTAGCTCTTGTCAAAAAAATGTTCGAGACTTCACGCAAATGTCTGATACCGAACTAATTGCTTTTTTCAGAAATACTGCATCAAAGAAAAGCCAGTCATTGTGCGGACGCTTTCGGAATACTCAACTCCAAACCCAATTCGATATAAATCAGTGGTTTCCAGAATGGATTATTGAAGAAAATCAGCTTTTCTACGAAGTTCCTGTTGAAAAGCTATCTAATCAGAACCTACGAATTACCTTACCTCATTTTTCAAACAAACAATTCATCAGAAATTCGATTGCAGCAATGCTGATTTTGAGTTTCTCGGTCAATGCCCAAAAGAAAATTATCTCTGGTAAAATCACAGACGCCAACGATGGCTCGGGTTTACCAGGGGTTTCGATTCAGATTGTGGGTACGGAGAAAGGGGTAATTTCAAACGCTGCCGGAGAATACAAAATTGAAATAGAGAAAAACCAAAAATTACGGTTTGGTTTTATTGGCTACGAAACCCAAGAAATTAAAGTCGAAGATAATCCGAATATCAATCTAAAAATGGAAGAAACTGTGTTGGGAGAAGTGGTGGTGGTAGGTTATGCAAATATAAAGGGCAAGTTTTCGACAGGGACTTATGGAATCGTAAGCAATAGTAATATCTGCTCTATTGAAGACACCCAAGAAAAACTTCCCCAACCTAAAAAGTTATCTATTTACCCAAATATCGCACTATCAAATGATGTTTTGCTAAAGCCAGAAGTCCTCGAAACCGAAGATGGCACAAAAGCGACTGCTTTTGGTAAAATAGAAAAACTGGAAGTTTACGATTATTACACAGGAAAAAACTTTAAAATAGGCTACAATAAAGAGCCAAATGGCGAGCTAAAACTTGATATCTCAAGAATACCAAATGGACTTTATGTGGTGAGACTTTTGCAAGAAAACAAAACCGATATTGAAAAGCCAATTGTTTCGATTGCAAGGTTAGTAATTGAAAGATGATTCATTGTTTTTTCGGTGGGGTTCGGCTGCTTCGGCAGTCCGATCCGCTCACCCACCGAAAAACGTTCTTCTTCGTTGCCTGAGCGAAGTCGAAGGTAACGAGGCATCGAAGAAGAAAATCACTTCAACTTTCCCTTCAAAATCTCAAATTCTTTTTTCAAAGAAGCATTTTTATAAAGAGTTTGATAGGCAAAATTGGTTATGGGCATTTCTATTGCGTGTTGCTGCATCATTTCGTAGATACATTTTACGGCGTAGTAGCCTTCGGCAATCATATTCATTTCGAGTTGAGCCGCTTGTACGCTGTATCCTCGACCAATCATATTACCAAAAGTGCGATTTCGACTAAATTGCGAATATGCCGTGACGAGCAAATCGCCCAAGTAAGCGGAGGCACTTAAATCTCGCTCCATTGGTGCAATTACGTCAACTACTCGCTTGATTTCTTGCATAGCATTTGAAACCATTACTGCCTGAAAATTATCACCGCCACCTAACCCGTGTGTGATTCCGCAAGCCAAAGCCACAATATTTTTCATAACTGCGGCATATTCTACCCCATAAATATCGGTTAAAACAGAAGTTTTAACGAATCTGCAACGCATCAATTCGGCAAATTCGGTGGCCAGTTCGATATTCGGAGAAGCAATTGTGAGATATGACTGTTTTTCAAGAGCTACTTCTTCAGCATGGCATGGCCCCGCAATGATTCCCATATTTTGATGCGAAACCCCGTAATTTTCTGCCAAATAATCAGTAATAAGTTGATTACTTTCAGGAATCATACCTTTAATAGCCGAAATGATTTTTTTATTGGCTAAATTTTCTGCTGATATAGATTTGACGGCATCGCTTACAAAAGCCGCAGGAACGGCCAAAATCACCCATTCGGTGCCTCTCAATGCTTCTTTGAGATTCGTGTAAGGCTTTACTTTAGAAGGATGAACCTCAACGCTACTCAAATACTTAGGATTATGATGGTGTTTTTTGATATGCTCTACATCATTTACGCTTCGCATCCACCACTTTATTTGCACATTTCCTTGACTCAATATCTTTACGATTGCCGTAGCCCAGCTTCCACCTCCAATTACTGTGATTTTCATTCTATTCCAACGATTATGAACAAGTTTGGAAACTTGTTCTACTTTTTCAATGCTAAGTAAATTAAAAGACTTGAATAAAAAAAATAAGGAAGTCTTCGCTCAAAGCAAAGACTTCCTTAAATATACCATATAAATAGTTTAAAATGAACTCACTATTTATTCCTTCTTCTTGTCTTTATCGTCTTTTTTCTCTACTTTTTTCGTTATCAGTTCACCATCTTTCAGTTTTTTGGAAACTGCAATAAATGGCCCCGAAACAATTTCTTCTCCTTCTTTCAAACCGCTAATCACCTCGATTGTTCCTGCGGCTGTATCAGTAATTCCCGTTTTTACTTCACGTATTTTTGCTTTGCCTTTATCGTGAATAAATACTACTTCTTTAGGTTTATCTTTTTTCGTAGGTTTTGGTTCTTGAGTTGTTGCTGCTGGAGCATCACTATCTTTTTTCTCCTCTTTACTTGCAGCATCGTCTGCCCCACGAGTCGTTACGGCGGCAATTGGTACACTCATTACACCCAGTTTCTTTTCAGTCACGATGTCAACGGTGGCAGTCATACCTGGTTTGAAAGGATATACTTTGCGAGCTTTACGGTCAACTAATTCACGATATGATTCTGGTAAAATTCTGATTCTTACTTCAAACTCCGTTACGGCATCAGTTGAAGTAGCCGCCAACGAACCTGTTCCCGAACCATTGGCCGTATTGGCTATTTCAGTAACAATTCCTCTGAATTTTTTACCAGTCATGGCATACGAATCTACATCAATGATGGCTGTATCACCCAAACTTACACGCACGATGTCGTTTTCGTTTACGTTGATTCTAACCTCCATATTATTCAAATTCGCAATACGAAGTATCTCAGTACCAGCCATTTGTGAAGTTCCAACAACCCTTTCACCCAATTCGACGGCCAATTTCGATACGATACCGCTCATTGGAGCATAAATACTTGTTTTACGCAAATTTTCTGAAGCATCTTTCAAACCTGCTTCAGCACTTTTTACGTTAAATTTCGATGCCTCAACGCTTGATTTAGCTGCTTCCAAATCTTGTCGAGCAACTTTCAGATTGGTTTCTGCAATTTCTAAATCAGATGCCGAAACAACTTTTTCATCAAATAATCTTTTTTGGCGATTATATTCGGCTTGGGTTCTTACCAAACGAGCTTCAGCTTGAGCAATCGTTGATTTTGCCTGCTCGGCATTTGCCTTGGTCTGATTCACTACGGCTTCGGCACGTTGCGTAATCGAAATATAGTTTTCTGGTTGGATTTTCAATAAAAGTTGTCCTTTCTTCACAGAATCGCCTTCTTTTACGTATAAAGCAATGATTTCGCCTGGTACGTCAGGTGTGATTTTTACCTCAACTTCGGGCTGAATTTTCCCCGATGCAGAAACGGTTTCTGTAATATCAGATTTACCAACTTTTACAAACTCAACTTCGGTTGGTTTTTCTTTTCCAATCCAACCTTGTTGTTTGGCAACCAATAAAAATATAACAAGTAGGGCAACAACGCCACCCAAAATCCACCAGAGTCTATTTGATTTTTTCATTGAGAAATTTTATTTAGTCCATAGTCGATGGACGACAGTAAAGAATTTACGATTTACGAATGACGATTGAGTCGCTTACAGTTTCCTAACAATGCCAATGCAGCTTTTCATTCAAAATTCTATCATTCGCTCATTCAATCATTAGAATTAAAACGAAAGCGGTTTATTTTGATAGAAATCTAAAATCTTGATTCGGAAAATATAATCGTATTTGGCTTGAATCTGATTGATTCTGGCACGGTCGAGGTTCGTTTTTGAAATGCTGTAATCTAAGGCATTCAATGAACCAACATTGAACCTTGACTCTGCCGCACGGAAAGATTCTTCCAAAGCTCTCACCTGATTACCTAATGCCGAATATCTTTTGGCTGAGTTTGTGAGATTTACGTAGGCTTGGTCGATGTCCTGACGCAAACGTAAACGTACATTTTCGGCTTGTACTTCGCTCTGCTTTTGGTTAATTTGAGCAGTTGTTAATCTAAACTTGGTGCTATATCCATTAAAAATCGGAATTCTGACACTCAAACCTAAAGAAGCATTACTATTTCCTCCGAGCTGACGGAAATAATTGATTTTTTCGCTCGTAGAAGTTGAGGTTGGCAAAAAGGCAATAACGGGATAACGAGTTCCTCCAACATTTACATAACCAGCTTCGGTTTCAACAATTTTTTGTGTAACGCTCACATTTTCGGCCGCAGTAGAATATGATGAATTCAAACCTGCACTGGCTGTTACGACTGGCATTTTCAAACCTTTGGCAATATCAACCGATTTCTGTGAAGCCTTTACACGCATATCGGCCGCCTGCACATCAGCCAAAAAGCTCTGAGCAATTTCATAAACTTGAGCAGAGGAAGTCGGATAAGGCTGAATGTTTGGATTCGGTACTTCGACCCTTACCACATCTATATCACGGTCAGCACCTGCGTTCATTAATTGTTTTAAAGTCAATTTGGCTGAAATAATGGCATTTTCGGCATTTACAACGCTTACCTCATCATTGGCCAATTGTGCTTTTATATCAAAAAGGTTGGTTTCGGGCAACGAACCTGCATTTACGAGTTTTTGTGTACGCTCAAGCTGGGTTTGTGTCACTTCCATTTGGCGTTGAGCAACTGCCAATAAATCTTGCTGAGAAAGCACATTTAAGTACCCCACCACAATATTAAGCGTGATTTGGTTTTTCATGGCTTGCAAATCAAGGCGAGATGCTTCTAAATTCAGTTGATTGAGAGCAATGCCATTGCGGGTTTGATAGCCATCAAAAAGGGTTACGCCACTGTTCAAACCAAAACCATTTGAACCAACGGTGTTCGTAATGATACCATTGGTGTAGGGATTAATATTTCGACCAGAAAATAGGTTGAAGTTTGTACCGCCATTCAATGTTGGATACCTTGCCCATTTCGATTGTTCGAGGGTGTTGAGTCCCTGCTCTACTTGTAGATTATTTTGCTTGATTGAAAGGTTATTTTTCAAAGCAAAATCAATGGCTTCCTGCAAAGTTATTTTATCGCCTGTCGAAGTAGTACGCTCTCCACTCCCCGACACAGCTGAGGATTGTGCGAAAGTAAGCGTATTGGCAAGAAAAAAAGTTGAAAGTAAAATTTTAGCTAATTTCATACGAATGTTAGATGCTGAGGTCAAAACTTTTCATGCTATTGACTACAATAGTGGCTTTGACACAACAATCTTACGAAAGTTTCGTATATGCAGGGTATAAGAAATGGATAAACGGTTTTATTGAAGTGTAGAGTTGCAAATATGAAGGAAGGCTTCGTGAAGGGGACGCCCAGTCCGAAGCCTTCCTTATATTATTTCGATAATTCTTTAGCTCTATTTTCAGCCGCCAAAATACCTTTCATGATTCCTGCTGGAATATTATTTTCTTCAAAAGTTCGTAAAGCAGCTTCGGTTGTTCCACCTTTTGAAGCAACCGCTTTTATTAAATCATCAAGACTTTGCTCTGCATTATTGATGAGGTGATACGAACCCAACATTGTTTGTTTTACAAGCAAACTTGCCATTCCTTCATCAAATCCCATTTTCTTGCCCGCTTCAATCATGTGCTTCACGATGTAATAAAAATAAGCTGGTCCACTGCCACTCAATGCCGTCACGGCATCAATCATACCTTCATCTTCCAAATAAACCGAACGGCCAGTTGCATTAATTAGGTTTTCAACTTTGCGGAGTTTCGGTGCATCAACTTCGGGCGAAGCCGTGAAGCCAGTGATTCCCATACCCAACATAGCTGGGGTATTTGGCATAGCACGCACCACTAATTTATGGTCGAGAACAGCCTGTATTTTCGACATCGGTACACCCGCCATGATTGACAAAACCACTTGTTGTGGCTGAATAACGGCACGGAGTTCGTCTTGTACAGAAGCAAAATCTTGTGGTTTTACCGAAAGAATAATCAGCTCATAATCAGCAATTTGCGAGTTAATCACACTCACAACCATGCCTTCTTTGGCTGTGCGGAGTGCTTCGCTTCGCTCTTGACTTTTTTCGATAAGGAGTAAGTTTTCTTTTTTTACTAAATCATACTGCAAAAACGAGCGAGCAAACGCCATACCCATATTTCCGCAGCCTACGATGGCAATTTTCATGTTCTAATTTCTTTGGAGTAAGTTTTATTTAACACACAAAAATAGGGTTTCAAACCCATTATTCACTATAAAATAATTCTTATTTATCTGACTGATAAATGATTAGCTCATCATCCAACAGATTTTGCCGAGACATTATCGTAATATTTTTAGGCAAAACTGGTGCCAAAATTCCTTTTTTTAATTGCTTTTGACTTCTAAAAACTCTGATTTCATCAAAGACTTCAGCATCAATAAAGCTCTGCAAAAGTTGCGTTCCGCCTTCGATGATGATTGATTGTATTTTTTCTTTTTGATATTCCTCCCACGCAAAAGGGTCAGATAATATCAATGTTTTTACTGAATTATCAAATACATGTAAGTCCTCGGGTAAACGCCTATTTTTATCAATCACAATCCTAACTGGATTCCTGCCAGTCCATTCTCGTACATTTAATCTTGGGTTATCATGCAAAGCAGTATTTGTTCCGACCATGATGGCATCTTCTTCGCTCCGCCATTTGTGCGAAAGCTTGTGCGAAAGTGCATTACTAATCTTGATTTGCTCGAAATTTTCGCCCGCAATGAAACCATCGGCAGTTTCAGCCCATTTCAAAATAATGTAAGGTCGGTTTTTCTCAACTACCGTAAAGAAACGAGCATTTAATAGCCTTCCTTTTTCTTCTAAAACTCCCGTAACTACCTCAATACCAGCATCAAGCAGTTTCTGAATGCCTTTTCCAGCAACCAACGGAAATGGGTCGTGATTACAAATCACTACTTTCTTTAGTTGGTGTTTTACCAGCAAATCGGCACACGGAGGCGTTTTTCCGAAATGCGAACACGGTTCGAGCGTCACGTAGGCGGTTGCTTCCGCAAGTAAAGTTTTATCTTTAACTGAGTTCACGGCATTTACTTCTGCGTGCCAATCTCCGTACTTTTTGTGCCAACCTTCGCCAATAATCATGTCATTATGCACAATTATGCAACCCACCATTGGGTTCGGACTTACACTTCCCCGACTGATTTCGGCCAGTTGTAAGGCACGAAGCATATATTTTTCTTTGAAATCCAATGCTTGAATTAGTGAATGAGTGAATGAATGAATATTTTTGTGCGACGAGTAGAAAACTCGCCAACTTCAACGCAAATTTATGCAATCAAGCAAACAATTATACGATAATTTACTACAACAAATTACGGCCTACGAATCACAAGAAGCAAAAGAAATTGTTTTTTGGTTGATGGAATTTTATTTAGGTCTTAGAAAAATTGATATTCTCAGCGATAAATCATTTGAAAAAGCCATTGATTGGGCAACTATTATTGAAAGATTAAACACCCACGAACCAATTCAATACATTTTGGGCGAAACCGAATTTTACGGACGAAGATTTTTAGTCAATGATTCGGTACTCATTCCAAGACCCGAAACGGAGGAGTTGGTAAAGTATATTGTTGACAAACAGAAAAACCAGTTACCAGTTACTAATAACCAGTTATCAATTCTCGACATCGGCACAGGAAGTGGCTGTATTGCCATTTCATTGGCCAAAGAATTACCGAATTTTAAAGTTACGGCCTATGATATTTCAGAAAAAGCCCTCGAAACTGCAAAAACAAATGCCGAACTGAATAAAGCCGATGTAACTTTTGAAAAAGTAGATATTCTCAGCTCTCAATTATCAAATATTCATTATCCATTATCAATTATAGTCAGCAATCCCCCTTATGTAACGAAGCAGGAAATTGACCGAATGCAAAAAAACGTACTGGATTTTGAACCACATTTAGCACTTTTTGTGGAAGATTCCGAACCACTAATTTTCTACGAAGCAATCGCCAATTTTGCCTTTAATAACCTTACTGACAATGGTTTAGTGGCGGTAGAAATCAATGAAGCTTTGGGTGAAGAAACGGCCGAGGTATTTAGAAGAAAAGGATTTTCTGAAGTTGAAATCATTAAGGATATTCATCAAAAAGATAGGTTCGTGAGTGCCGTACTTCATAAAAAAGATGGGGAATGATGGCGGCTTTTTAATGCTTTTTGCTAACTTCACGTTTTAAAAACTCCACAATTTTGAAAATTGTGCTACAAAATATATGGAAACCTCAAGAATTTTACATAAAAAAATAAGAGACGTTTTTGCTGAAACTGGAAAAGTGGTAATTGGTCAAGAAAAACTGATTAATCGCTTATTGATTGGACTATTTACGGGTGGCCACATTCTGCTCGAAGGTGTCCCAGGACTGGCTAAAACCAAGACTATCAACACTTTAGCAAAAGTTTTAGATTTAGGTTTTAATCGTATTCAGTTCACGCCTGATTTACTACCTGCTGACCTCGTGGGTACGATGATTTATAACCAGAAATCAGGCGATTTTGAGGTAAAAAAAGGGCCAATTTTTGCGAATTTGATTTTGGCCGATGAGGTGAATAGAGCTCCCGCAAAAGTACAATCTGCACTCTTGGAGTCAATGGCCGAAAAACAAGTAACTATTGGCGACGAGTCTCATAAACTCGACCGTCCATTTATGGTAATGGCTACCCAAAACCCTGTTGAGCAAGAAGGAACGTATCCGCTACCCGAAGCACAAGTTGACCGTTTTATGATGAAAGTTTTTGTTGATTATCTCAATAAAAACGATGAGTTGGAAATGGTAAGAAAAATAGCTAATCTGAACGAAAACTACGTACCGAAACCTATCCTTGATAAAGAAGAAATTGCAGCAATCGGGCAGGAAATCAATAGAATTACAATCTCAGAAATGCTCGAACGTTATATAATTGAGTTGGTTTTTGCTACTCGTCGCCCAGCTGAGTATGGTCTGAAAGACGAAGCTCGTTACATACAATTTGGGGTTTCACCACGTGCGGGTATTTCGCTTTATAATGCTGCCAAAGCCCTTGCTTATTTTGATGAGCGTGACTACGTTTTACCCGAAGACATCAAGGCTCTCGTGCACGATGTTTTCAACCACCGAATTATACTAAACTACGAAGCCGAAGCTGACGGCCTCACCACGCACGAAGTGATTGATAATGTACTGAAACGTGTAGCGATTGGGAGGTAAATAAGGTCTGCACCGCAGGTCTGACCAATTTAAAAGCCAGACCTGTGGATAAATATATTATCACTCAAATCTCAATTTAAACAATTTAGGCCACATTTTACCCGTAATATAAAAATCTTTAGAGGTAGAATCGTAGGCAATACCATTCATTTCCATTGATTTTGGGTAAATACTATTCACATAGTTTTTCAAGGCTGATAGATCTGCTGATGCCACAATCTCTCCACTTTTAGCATCTATCTTAATGATTTTATTCGTTTGCCAAATATTAGCATAAATAAAGCCATTCACATACTCTAACTCATTCACATTCGTCTGCCCATAACCATTAGACTTCACATTGATAGTTTTTTCTGCCCCAAATCCATTTGGATTGATAAATGTTAGGGTAGGTGTCCCATCGCTCATTATCAAGTAAGTGCCGTCATTGGTCAACCCCCAACCTTCAAGACTATTATACTTGAATTCAGTTATTTTCTTGAAAGAAGGATACTCATAAACGAATCCTAATTGGTCTTTGTAAGTAAGTTGATAAACTTTACCTTTCAAGATTGTCATACCTTCACCAAAATATTTTTGGTCTAATAGCACTTTTTGGTCTAAAGTACCTGATTTTTGTACTATTCCGATAATGGATTTAGTACTATCATCAGGACTACCTGTGCTTTCATAAAGCTTGTTGTTTACAAATTCTAAGCCCTCGGTAAAAGCTCCCATATCGTGCGAAAGTGTATCAATAATCTGAAATTTCAGCGAAGGAACTGTCGGTTCTTCTTTAACTTTATTATCCTCGGTTTTATTGGTATTACACGAAAAAACGGAGAGTGTACAAACCGCAAAACAAATAAAATACAGATAACGATTTCTCATTTGTTAAAAATATAATCTACAAAAACATATTACTCATAAACCACACTCAACAACTCCGCCACACAAGCGGGTTTCTCTGAACCTTCTAATTCAAAAACGGCATCAATAATCAATTTCGCTCCATTAGGTTGTATATCTTCCACATCTTTCAAAGTTGCTTTCATGCGTACACGACTACCCACAGGCACGGGCGAAATGAAACGTACTTTGTTTGTGCCATAATTCAGTCCCATTTTGGCAGATTCTACCTTAAACATTTCGTACATGAACTTCGGAGAAAACGAAAGCGATAAAAATCCATGAGCAATCGTCTTCCCAAATGGCGAAAGTTTAGCTTTCTCTTCATCCACATGGATCCATTGATCATCGAGTGTTGCGGCGGCAAAAGCATTGATTTTATCCTGTGTAAGCGTCTGCCAATCTGATATGCCGAGTGGGTTGCCAATATGATTTTTTAGGGCTGCTAAATCTTTAAAAATCAACGTCTCGCCTTCTTTGCTTGCTTGAGCAACTGGTTTTATTTCTTGTTGCGGAGTTTGAGTAACTTCATAGCTTGGCATTTGCACATCATCCGACATCACCACTACTGCTTTCCCGACCACTTTTCTATTCATCAAATCATTCAATGAATCGGCGGCTTCGGCGAGCGAGTAAAGTTTATGAATATGCGGACGCAAACCCCCTTTCATAAAATATCCCGCCAACTCTTGAATATTCTTGAAATTCTGAGCGGGTTCTTTTTCAGCAAACTGTCCCCAAAAAACACCCACAATCGCACAGCCTTTCAATAAGGCCAAATTCAAAGCAATTTTTGGAATTTCGCCCGCTGCAAAACCAACTACCAAGTATCGTCCTTTCCAAGCAATCGAACGGAGAGCAGGCTCAGTATATTTATCGCCCACGGCATCATAAATTACATCAACACCTCTACTTTCGGTAATGCTTTTTATTTTTTCTCGTAAATCTTCGTTTGTATAATTTATCGTAAAATCTGCTCCTTTTTCTTGGCAAATAGTCAGTTTTTCATCGCTTGAAGCTGCTGCAATTACAGTTGCTCCCATCAATTTTCCTAATTCGACGGCCGCCAAACCTACACCACCCGCTGCACCGAGTACCAGAAGGGTTTCTCCTGCTTTCAGTTCGGCACGGTCTTTTAAAGCGTGATACGATGTACCATAATTATACATCACCGAAGCTGCCGTTACGAAATCCATTTTGGGCAACATCGGAAACACCCTGCGAGCATCGACCAGCACTTCTTCAGCCATTCCACCCCAGCCAGTCATGGCAAAAACCTTATCACCAACTTTTAAGTGTTTTACACCCTCGCCTACTTCTTTTACAATACCCGAGACCTCACCCCCAGGCGAAAAAGGCAAAGCAGGTTTAAACTGATATAAATTTCTGATAATAAGCGTATCTGGAAAATTGACGCTACACGCCTTGATGCTTATCACGACTTTACCAGCTTCGGCATTTAGAGCGGGCAAATCCTCTAAAACGAGAGTGTCGGGCATACCAAATTCTTTACAAAGAAGAGCTTTCATTATAGTTTTTGTTTTGTTGAATAGTTATCTTAGTCCACGGTCGATAGTCCACAGTCCATAGTTCTTTTAGCACTCGGTATAAATCACAAGTTTATAACTGTGGACTTGTGGTCAATTGACTGCCGATTTTAAAATTGAGACAAAAAACGTAAATATCACGCTCATTTTTTACTTTTTTTAACCATTTATTTCTTAGGTTTTCAAAAAAAAGTATCTTTGCCGGTACTTTCCTATAAATTCTAATGTCCTATGCTTTATTACTTATTTACTTACCTTGACAAAGCCTTCGATTTCCCAGGAGCGGGTGTGTTTCAGTACATTACTTTCCGTGCGATGGGAGCTATCGTTTTCTCGTTACTGATTGCCTCAATTTTCGGAAAACGTATCATTCTTTTACTGCAAAAACTCCAAATCGGAGAAACTATCCGTGACCTTGGCTTACAAGGACAAATGCAAAAAAAAGGAACTCCAACCATGGGTGGCTTCATTATTTTGGCATCTTTGATGATTCCCGTATTGCTTTTTGCTAAACTCGATAACGTATATATTGTCTTGTTGATAATCGCTACTATCTGGACTTGTGGTATTGGCTTTGCCGATGATTATATCAAGGTTTTTAAGAAAGATAAAGAAGGCTTAAAAGGCCGATTCAAAATTATTGGACAAGTTGGCTTGGGTTTAATTGTGGGTTTGACACTCTATTTTAATGACTACGTAAAAATCAGAGTTTACGAAAAAGGCAAAATTGCCAGCTCAATTGGCGAGATTCAGAAATATACTGATGTTCATTCATTGACTACAACAGTACCATTTTTCAAGAATAATGAGATTGATTATCAGATGTTTGGTAGTTTCTTGCCCGAAAGTTTGGCTTGGTTACCTTATGTTTTGGTAGTAATTTTTATCATCACAGCAGTTTCAAATGGTGCAAATATCACTGATGGAATTGATGGTTTAGCCGCAGGAACGTCGGCAATTATCGGTATCACGCTGGCGGTTTTTGCTTATTTATCGGGCAATAAAGTTTTTGCACAATACCTCAATATCATGATGATTCCGAACTCGGGCGAGGTCGTAATCTTCTGTGCCGCCTTTGTCGGGGCTTGTATTGGCTTTCTGTGGTACAATGCCTATCCTGCACAAGTTTTCATGGGTGACACAGGTAGTTTGATGCTCGGAAGTATTATTGCAGTATTGGCCTTGGCACTCCGAAAAGAGTTATTAATACCAGTAATGTGTGGTATTTTCTTGATAGAATTAGTGTCTGTCATGGCACAGGTATCCTTTTTTAAATATCAAAAGCGTAGAAGGGGGCTTGAATATGCACAACAAAATCGACTACTTTTGATGTCGCCTTTGCACCATCACTACCAGAAAAAAGGCTACCACGAAGCTAAAATCGTTACTCGTTTCTGGATTATCGGTATCGTGTTGGCGGTTGCTTGTTTGGTAACTTTGAAACTAAGATAATAACAGCGAAAATACAATAACCACAAAAACTTCTTCTCGGATTTTACACAGAAGAAGTTTTTTGTTTTTAAGCCTTCATTCTTTTTACGCATACTACATTTTATTCCTATCTTTGAAAAGTAGATTTTTAGTCAAAACTTTCATAATAATGATAAATCGTCAAACCTTCATCAAAATATTCTTGTTCGTTGCTATTGCCTCGGCGTCATATAGTTGTTTAGTGCCTGAAAAAAAGCGAGTAGCACAAGTTGATACAACCGAAGCTGGTTCGGGCATTGATAGTGTTTTGGCTGTTCAACTGGGTGCTGATGAATATGGCATGAAAAACTACGTGATGGCCCTACTGAAACGAGGTCCACGCCGCTGGATGATTGATTCCGTTACAGCCACAAACCTCCAAAAAGCACACATGGCGAACATCACACGCTTGGCAGATGAAGGGAAACTGGTAGTTGCTGGGCCATTTACTGATAATACTGACTTGAAAGGAATCTATGTTTTTGATGTAAAAACGATTGAAGAGGCCCAAAAACTCTGCGAAACCGACCCCGCAATTAAGGCTGGCTCATTGATGATGGAATTACACCCGTGGTATGGTTCGGCGGCGATGTTACAGATTCCTGCTATTCATAACAAAATTGCTAAAAAACAGCCGTGAGAAAATCGTTGATAGCTTTATTACTGCTCGCAACATTGCAGTCATTCGGGCAAAAGTTAAAGATTGTTGAAAAGCCAATCATCTGGGATTCTACTCGCATTGCGTTATCGGTGGAATATCTCAAACAACGCCACGGAATTGAGCAAACTCAACCAACTATTCGCCCTAAAATGGTTGTGGTACATTGGACGGCCATTCCGACCTTCGAGAAATCGTTCTTTGCTTTCAATTCTCCAACCTTACCAAATGCCCGCAAGGAATTACAAAACGCCAGTCAACTCAATGTTTCGGCACATTACCTGATTGATAGAGACGGAACTGTTTATCATCTAATGCCCGATACGCTTTTGGCTCGCCACGTAATCGGACTTAACTACTGTGCAATCGGTATAGAAAACGTAGGAGATGGCAGTAAAAACCCGTTGACAGAAGAGCAATTCCGAGCCAACTACCTACTAATTAAACAATTACAGAAGAAATATAAAATAGAATACCTCATTGGGCATCACGAATACACAAAGTTTAAAGGTTCAAAAATCTGGAAAGAAACTGACCCAAATTACCAAACAGTAAAATCTGACCCTGGTGATGATTTTATGAATAAACTGAGAAAGAAATTTAAGAAACTTCGGAAAGAGCCTTGATGGCATCGGTAAAAAAAGAATCTTGAAAAAACGTGTACCGTAGGTATTGCACAAATATTCGTTTCATACCTACGGCATGAAACATTTAATAACGTATGTTATATTTCTACCAATCTTAAATCCCGATGGGATTATAATATACAAACAAAAAGCCCTGTTTGAATAAACAAACAGGGCTTTTATATAAAGAATCGGTTTCCCGAAGAATATCAAACTTATTTGATTTCAACTTCAGCACCAGCTTCTTCTAAAGATTTTTTCAAACCTTCAGCTTCGTCTTTAGCTACACCTTCTTTCAATGCTTTTGGAGCACCATCAACTAAATCTTTAGCTTCTTTCAAGCCAAGACCAGTTAAGTCTTTTACTAATTTAACAACTTGCAATTTGTTTGGACCAGCACCTTTCAAGATTACATCGAATGATGTTTTCTCAGCAGGAGCTTCAGCAGCATCACCAGCAGCAGCACCACCAGCTACCATTACAGGAGCAGCAGCAGCAGGCTCGATACCATACTCGTCTTTCAAAATTGTTGCTAATTCGTTTACTTCTTTTACAGTTAAGTTAACTAACTGTTCTGCGAATGCTTTTAAATCTGCCATTTTTATAGATTTTAAAAAGTTTTTTACAAAAAATAGATAATAATAAATTTTTAATGATTAACCGAAAACTGCCAGTTGATGGCTATTAACGGAAAATTGCTTAGGCTGCTTCTTTCTCTGAAAGAGTTTTGAGAATACCAGCCAATTTGTTGCCACCGCTTTGTAAGCCAGAAATAACATTTTTGGCAGGTGACTGCAACAAACCGATGATTTCGCCAACCAATTCTTGCTTTGATTTCAACGTTAACAACGTATCCAATTGGTCGTGTCCGATGAAAATGCTTGAATCAACTGATGCACCTTTAAGTTTGATGCTATTTTTGTTTGCTTTAAGGAAATCCTTAATTAGTTTCGCCGCTACTTTGCCCGACTCTTGGTGGAACATTACGCCTGAGAAACCTGTCAATACTTCCGCATCAAATGATGAATAGTCAGTATTTGTACTTTCGAGAGCTTTTCTAATCAAAGTATTTTTGATTACACGGTACTCGATACCACGCTCAAAACAAAGACGACGTAGTTCGTTGGTTTTAGCAACGTTCAAGCCACTTGCATCGGTGATATAGAAGTAAGGTGTATTCGCAAACTTCTCTGAAAGCTCTTCGATTATTGCTCCTTTTTCTTCTTTTGTCATGATTACAATCCATTAATGGTTGTTTTGTCGATTTGGATACCAGGGCCCATTGTGCTTGCAAGTGAAATAGTTTTCACGTACGTACCTTTTGCAGACGAAGGTTTCAATTTCAACAAAGTTTGAATCAATTCGGTGGCATTTTCTGCCAATTTCTCAGGCGAGAATGAAACTTTACCGATAGAAGCGTGAATGATACCAGTTTTGTCAACTTTGAAGTCGATTTTACCAGCTTTCACTTCTTTTACCGCAGTTGCAACATCCAAAGTAACTGTACCTGACTTAGGGTTTGGCATCAATCCACGAGGTCCGAGGATTTTACCCAATTTACCTAATTTCGCCATTACAGTTGGCATTGTGATGATTACATCAATGTCAGTCCAACCTTGCTCGATTTTTTGGATGTATTCGTCCAAACCTACGTGGTCAGCACCTGCTGCTTTCGCATCTGCTTCTTTGTCTGGAGTACAAAGTACCAAAACACGAACAGTTTTACCTGTTCCGTGAGGTAATGCAACCACACCACGAACCATTTGGTCAGCTTTACGAGGGTCAACACCGAGACGAACGTGTAAGTCCACCGATGAGTCGAATTTTGTGTAAGAAACTTCTTTCAAAACACCAGCCGCTTCTGTAAGCGAGTAGGCTTTGTCAGCGTCAAACTTAGCATTCGCCTCTTTTCTTTTTTTTGTTAATTTTGCCATTGGCTTAATTTGGTTTTAGCGTTAGAATCTAATCGAAAAAGATTTATTTCTAACTCCCAGTGAATAAATAGTTGTCGCAGAAGCGACATTCGCCGAAGCGAGACTTTCTGAAAATGAATTTTAGATTAGAATGATAAACATTCTTAATTCTCAATTCTTAATTAGAAAGGTGCGTTGCCTGTGATGGTGATACCCATGTTTTGAGCAGTACCGGCAATCATCTTCATTGCTGAATCAACAGTAAAGCAATTTAAGTCAGGCATTTTGGTTTCAGCGATAGTTTTCACTTGGTCCCATGTAACTGTTCCAACTTTCTTACGGTTTGGTTCAGCAGAGCCTGTCTTTACTTTAGATGCTTCCAACAACATGATAGCAGCGGGAGGAGTTTTGAGAGCAAATTCAAACGATTTGTCAGTAAAGTAAGTGATTACTACTGGCACAACCATACCCATTTTGTCTTGAGTACGAGCGTTGAATTGCTTACAAAATTCCATGATGTTCAAGCCTTTTGAACCTAACGCCGGACCAATTGGTGGAGCTGGGTTTGCTTGACCGCCTTTTACCTGAAGTTTCACATAACCTGCGATGTCTTTCGCCATTGTCTTTCAGATTTAATAAAGGAATGTTGTTAAATAAGAATCTGGCTTCAACGAAAAAGGTAACATTCTCTTGCGTATCGACCATTTAAAAAATTCGCTATTAGTCAGGGGAAGCGACGGCACGAATGACGTCAAGACTAATAGCAGAATTTCGACCGAAAACAACGGATGTTTGCACATCTATCGAAAATCGGAGTGCAAAGGTAGAAGTTTGTGTTTAAATATGCAAAGCTTTGATGGAAAATGTTTTAGCTTTTCTTTGCGGTGGGGTTCGACAGCGTTCACCAACTGAAATATTCAAAGTCGTTTCCTGAGCAGGGTCGAAGGCAACGATTTTGAGTCAGTTCTCAAAAAACCAAAATATCTTCAATTTCTTCGTGCATGATAAGCAAATTTAGGTCAGCATCGTAATCAGCACTAAAAGCAAAGGTTTTGTTTTGGAGTAAGTATTGATAAATAAACCAGTCGGTTTTAGGAGTTGGCACATCAAGTACTTGCTCGAACGCAATCCATTCTAAATCACCCTCGTTGCACGGTGGTGGCGGAATAAAATCAATTTCGGCCAGATAGACGTAGCTTGTCCAATTATATTTAGTGGGAGAACTTTCGGTGAGCATTCCGCAAAACTTCATTTTCTCTACTTTTATACCCGTTTCTTCGTAAGTTTCTCGCAAAGCCGCTTTGTATGGACTTTCATACGGGTCAAGTTTTCCTCCTACGGGTGTATATGTATCTTTATTGGGCTCTTTTAGTCGTTTGAGCAACAAAAAATTATTGCCATTTTTTAGTACACAAATTACAGCCGTGCGTTTTAAGCCTTCGGGAACTATCATATTTTTTAAATCTAAAACTGTTGCTTACCTTTGAAATGGCAAATTTACAGATTAAATTAAAAGAAATGTCGAAAGAAGAACGTATCGAGCAGTTAGAAGCCTACAAACTCAAGGAAAGATTTACCTTAGATGATTGGGAAGACCGAGAAGTAGAAATGCCAATTCCCGAAATAGTTGAGCTGATGCGATTGGAAGTAATAAAGTTTACTAATTTCCTGATTTCCCAACTCAAAGCCAATGTAAGTAATTTACAAACCCAAACGCAACTCTATTTCAATGCGTGGGATAACGAATTTTATGACCAAGACCAAACCGAATTTATTGTAGAAGTTGAATACGAAGCCATGAGAATTGCGGGCGTTGATGGCGATAAAATGATGATTTAGAAATATTTACAGGAATCTGATGGAAGATAATAACCTTCAAAGGCTCTCTCGGCTAACTGCCATTCTGACGACTCTACAAACCAAACGTTTGATAACAGCAACTGAGTTATCACGAAAATTTGGGGTGAGCGTTCGTACAATTTACCGAGATATTCGAGCTTTGGAGGCTTCGGGCGTTCCGATTTTTACCGAAGAAGGCAAAGGTTATTCGCTCGTGGAAGGCTACCGTTTACCGCCCATTTCTTTTTCTGAAAGCGAAGCTAACGCCTTGATAACGGCCGAACATTTGGTTTTAAACAATCATGATAAGTCTTTTATTGAAAATTATTCGAGTGCCGTTGCCAAAATTAAAGCCATTCTGCGATACGATACCAAAGACAAAGTAGAATTACTTTCGAATCGGGTGTATGTCTGGCAAAGTCCGACCGAACAAGCCAAAAGTCAGCACCTCGCTACGCTGCAACTTGCTCTTACGCACTTCAATTTGGTCAAGATTACCTATCAGACTGTGAATAATGAAGAAACAACGCAACGAATTGTTGAACCTTTTGCCACGTATTGCCTTGGAAAAGACAACTGGTTGTTGCTTGCATGGTGTCGACTGCGTAAAGATTTTAGGAGTTTTAGAATTGATAAAATACTCCAACTTGAGGTGCTAAATGAGAAGTTTCAGCCTCATCCGATGACCCTTGATGAATATTATGAAAAATTTGTTCAACCACAAATCAACCTCTGACATAGGGCTGTCATAGACCACTCCGACCTTTGTATCATTCTTTTAAATCTAAACTTTTTTAATCATGGAGAATGTACAAGAATTAGCAGTAGTAACTACCTCAGAAGCACTTTTAGAACATTGGCAAGGACACCGCCGATTGACAAGAAAAGTAATTGAATCCTTTCCTGAAAAAGAACTTTTCGACTTTTCTGTTGGTGGAATGCGTCCGTTTGCATTTCTTGCGATGGAAATCATAGACCTTACCGAACACGGTATTAAAGGTCTTGCAACTGGAATTTATCCCAATGTAAACGAGCTTCCGCATCATGGAAACAATCCAGCTTTAATCCCTACCACAAAAGCCAATTTTTTAACAAAATGGGATGACGTAACTGAGGTTTTGAACGAATATTGGAAACAAATTCCAGAAGAGCATTTTCAGGAAATAAATGTTGCTTTTGGAGCTTATGAAAACAAAAATATTGATACAATTCTATATTTTATAGATAACGAAATCCATCACCGAGCTCAAGGAACAGTCTATTTACGTGCTCTGGGAATTGAACCTCCAATGTTTTGGGATAGGAGTTGAAAGAAGGGGGTACAAAATCAAACAGAGGAATACTTTCAAAGTATTCCTCTGTTTGATTTCAATTTATTTATCTAAGGTAGCTCAGTCTGCTCCACATCAATTTCCCCCTGCCAATCATACATTGGGTTTTGAGTGGGGTCCCAATTCGGATAAATCAAGAAGTGTTTTTCTTGAATTTTATTCATCAAAACCTTTCGTAATTCGCCTAAGTTTTCTTTGTGTTCGGCCGAAATAAACACAACATTTTCGGTGTTTTTCTTGAGATAGCTACTTTTTAGTTTGTCAAGGTTTCTCTGTAAATCATCTTCGGTGATGGTTTCGAGATGTTCATCGAGGTTTTCTTCCGATTCAGGTTTAAAGAGGTCGAGTTTATTGAAAACCAGCACCATTGATTTTTCTGATGCCCCGATTTCGGATAAAGTCACATTTACCACTTCAATCTGCTCTTCAAACGATGAATGCGAAATATCGACCACATGAACCAAAATATCTGCTTCACGGATTTCGTCCAAAGTTGATTTAAATGATTCGATCAATTGCGTTGGGAGTTTTCGGATAAAACCAACGGTATCAGTCAGTAAAAATGGAATATTTCCTAAAACAACCTTTCTTACGGTCGAGTCGATGGTGGCGAAGAGTTTATTTTCAGCAAAGACATCGGTTTTTGCCAATCGACGCATCAAAGTCGATTTCCCAACGTTCGTATAGCCTACTAATGCCACACGCACGAGCTGATTACGTTCTTTTCTGCGTGTAAAACTCTGTTTATCAATCTTTTCGAGTTTATCTTTCAAAAACGCAATGCGGTCTTTTACGATACGTTTATCAGTTTCCAATTCCTTTTCACCAGGCCCACGCATACCGATACCACCCTTTTGGCGGCTAAGGTGCGACCACATACGGGTAAGGCGAGGCAACATATATTGGTACTGTGCCAATTCGACTTGGCGTTTTGCTTGGTCGGTTTGGGCTCGCTGCGAAAATATATTCAGAATCAACAAACTGCGGTCAAGAATTTTGATTTCAGGAAATGTTGATTCAAGATTTCTTACTTGCGGAGCCGTGAGATCATCGTCGAAGATGATGCTATCGACTGGATTTTCAATCAACCAAATTTTTATTTCTTCTAATTTACCTTTCCCCACAAAGGTCTTGGAATCAGCACGTTCGAGGCGTTGCGTAAAAACTCGTTTGGTGATTACGCCAGCCGTGGTTGCTAAAAAATCTAATTCATCGAGATATTCTTTGGTTCGTTCGGCATTTTGCTTTTGCGTAATGAGACCAACCAAAATTGCAGTTTCTTGCTGCTTTGCTGTAGAAAAAACGGGTGATTTGAACAATTGACTAAAAAATTTATTACCTTAAAATAACTGTATTTGGCAACCAAAAGTTTCTTCTGTCTGATTACCATATCACTAAATATAATAAAAATTATTGAGAGATCCAAATTTCTGACAAATAAGAGCTTTCTATTTTGAGTTTGGTCAAAAAAAATTATTGAGCGGTATAGTGATAAAAAACTTTTTTTGAGTTTAATTTGTTGATTATAAGTTGTTTGTGGAATATATGTACCGTTTAATCAGTTTTTAAGAAAAGTTTGGCACGTTTTTAGTTTATAAAAAAGTATTACCGCAAAAATGCTATTGAACGGTCATAAAGACTTATAACCCATAAAGAAATCGGAATTTTAAAGTCCAAAAACAGAAAATATTTGTGATTTAATGAAGCAAATAAAGCAAATTTTCTGACAAAGGAAAGTTAAAAGGAGGCATCTTAGATACCTATTTTAGATAAGAAAAGTAAAACAATATTTTTTTTATTCTAAAAATATTTAACTTTGCTTTGGGAAGTTACCCGAAATGGGAATTCCAAGCCGAGAATTTTCAAGAAAGTTCTCATTTTGAAGTCGAATCCAATTATAGAGCTTATACATGGATTATTAGGAAAGCACGTAAGTCGGAATCCCTGCCACTATTTTTGAGGTAGGGATTTTTTTTATTTGTAACTTTGTCAGAAATTAGCTGTTAGCGTTTAGCTATTGGCTTTCGATTCAGAAAGATTAAAACAGTATTTAGAATAGTATTAGAAAAGCTAAGAGCTAATTGCTAATAGCTAAAAGCTTTAGAAAAAATGGCAGAAAAAGCAGCAAAAAAAGTAGATGTAACGAATAAAAAAGCAAGTTTTGAATTTTTCTTTTTGGAGAAATATTCGGCGGGAATGGTTTTGACTGGTACGGAAATAAAATCTATTCGATTGAATAAATTTAGTATGGTCGATGCCTATTGTTTTTTTATCAATAATGAACTTTACGTCAAAAACCTCAATATATCAAAATATGAACAAGGAACACACTACAACCACGAACCACTCCGTGATAGAAAACTTTTGTTGAAGAAAAAAGAATTAAAGAAATTGGCTAATAAATTGACAGATAAAGGTTTAACGATAATTCCGACAAGACTTTTTATCAATGATGGTGGTTTGGCAAAGTTGGATATTGCATTAGCAAAAGGTAAAAAACTGTACGATAAGCGAGATAGCATTAAAGAGCGAGACGTTTCTCGTGAACGTATGCGTGAAGACTAATTTAATGGAGAATTGAGAATGGATAATGCTGCAATACAAAAACTTATTTTATCTCATACAAAATAAAAACGGTGAATATTTCTGAAATATTCACCGTTTTTGTTTTACAAAACTATTGTTGATTTAAAGGTTAAATGAATTGGTTTAATTCGCTGATAATCAGCATTATCCATTCTCAATTATCCATTATTCATTGTGATTCAGTACTTACTTAACTTTATCAGGATTCAATAAATCGTAGAATTGGTCAATTTTTGGCATTAATATAATGCGAGTACGACGATTTTTTGCACGGTTTTCAGAAGTATCGTTAGTAGTAAGGGCATTAAATTCACCTCTACCTGCTGCAATCAACTTATTAGGGTCAATGCCGAAGTTTTGTTGTAATGTACGCACCACTGATGTAGCACGTTTCACGCTCAAATCCCAGTTGTCGTCAAGGCAGTCGGTTTTGATAGCTACATTATCAGTATAACCTTCAACCATCACCTCTAAATCTGGTCTTGATTTTACGATTTGAGCAATTTTGTTCAACACCGCATTGGCATTTGGTGAAATTTTTGAGCTTCCTGTGCTAAACAACATTTTATCTGAGATATTAATCATCACCACAGTTTTATCAACTTTTACTTCTACATCTTGGTCGTCAAGCCCTTGATTCAATACGCTTTTCAAATTAACCGCCAAAGCTAAATTGATAGAATCTGTTTTTGTACGAGCCGCCTGAATTAAATTGATATATTTGTCTTTAGTAGCCAGTTGTGATAAAGTTTTGTCGATATTATCATTGGCAGCTTTCGATAACACGGTTAAGTTACCAACTTGCTCCACTTGTTTATCACGCAATTTTCTTAAATCAGCAACTTGGTCTTTCAAGTCGTTGATTTGCTGGTCACGCTGTTGAACTGTTGCAAGAGTTGCGTTTTTCTGAGCTTCGCTTTCTTGCTGTAATTTGCTCATACGCTCAAGTTTATCTTTGTAATCTTGTACTGAATCTCCGCATTTGACTAAATCAGCCTGGGCCTTATCGTACTGAGATTGTAAAGCAGTAAGCTTTTTTTTCGCAACGCACGATGTCAGAGATAATCCTACAAATAAAACGAGTACTGGTTTTAATGACATTTTCATGTTTGAATATTATTTATAATTTGGTTTGAGCTGTAATTAAAAGACAAATTTCTACTGTAAAATTGATAAAATAAAATATTTTAAAAAAAGATTCTTATAATTTATCGACGATTTCAATATTAAACATGACGTAAGCAGTTTTTGAGTATTTTTAGACTTTCTATAAAAGTAGTTAACAATATATACGTAAAAATTTTAAAGAAAAGTGGAAGAAATATTATGCCAGCCCTCAGAATGGGTATTTTTGGGGAATTTTTTAATAAAGTGCGTGTAAAATATTAGACATTCTTGAAAAACATCAAAAACTTCATTTAATTTGTTTAAATTCTTTATTTGTAAAATTCAACCATAAGAACGTAGTCATGCTAAAAGCACTTAAATTAGATACAACAGCAGAAAAAAACATCAAGACTTGGCTCAAAGGCAAATACGATGCCGAAACCAAAGCAAGTATTCAACAACTCATTGATGATGAGAATGCCACTCAGCTAACCGATTCTTTTTATAAAAATTTAGAATTCGGTACTGGGGGTATGCGTGGCGAGATAGGTGTTGGGTCTAATCGTATGAATAAATATACGGTTGGTGCAGCCACACAAGGTTTGGCAAATTATCTGAATAAGACTTTTGCTGGACAAGAAATTAAAGTAGCAATTGCTCACGATAGCCGTAATTTTTCACCCGAATTTGCTCGTGTTGCGGCTGATATTCTTTCGGCCAATGGCATTACTGTTTATTTGTACAAAGAGCTTCGTCCTACACCACAGCTTTCGTTTACTGTGCGTCAGCTGGGTTGCCAAAGTGGTATTGTTATTACGGCATCGCACAACCCACGTGAATATAACGGCTATAAAGTTTATTGGGTAGATGGCTCGCAGGTAGTTGCTCCGCACGATAAAAATATAGTAGCTGAAGTAAACGCCATTACTAATGTTAAGGACATTAAGTTTAGAGGTGTAAAAAAACGCATCAAGATGATTGGCGAAGTGCTTGATAAGGCCTATTTGAAAGCTGTAAAAAGTATCTGCGTAAATCCGAGAATGATTAAAAAACAATCAGACCTTAATATTGTATTTTCATCAATTCACGGAACGGGTATCACTATGGTTCCAAAAGCTTTAGCTCAACTGGGTTTCACGAATGTAAACATCGTAGAAGAGCAAGCTACACCTGATGGAAACTTCCCGACGGTGGTTTATCCAAATCCAGAAGAGCAAGAAGCTATGAGTTTGGCATTGAAAAAAGCCAAAGAAATCAATGCTGATTTAGTAATAGCAACTGACCCTGATGCCGATCGTGTAGGCATGGCCGTTAAAGATCCGAAAGGCGAGTGGCAATTATTAAATGGAAATCAAGCAGCAAGTTTGATTATCTACTATTTGTTGAAAGCATGGAAAAAAGCCAAAAAATTAACTGGTAACGAATTTGTAGCGAAAACAATCGTAACAACCGATTTGATTGACGAAATGGCAGCCAAAGCGGGTGTAAATTGTTATAATACACTTACAGGTTTCAAATATATTGCTCAAGTAATTAGAGAAATGGAAGGTAAACAAACCTTTATTGGCGGTGGAGAAGAAAGCTACGGTTATTTGATTGGCGATAAAGTGCGTGATAAAGATGCAATTGCAAGTTGTGCCATGATTGCCGAACTAACAGCGTTTGCCAAAAATGAAGGCCTTTCATTGTTTGACTTCTTAGCTGAAATGTACCAAAAGAATGGTTTCTACTACGAAGGACTTATTTCTTTAACTAAAAAAGGCAAAACTGGAGCTGAAGAAATCCAACAAATGATGCTTGATTTTAGAGCAAAACCACCAAAATCATTGGCAGGTTCGAAAGTTATCCGTATGGATGATTACAAATCGCTTATCACAAAAGATTTAAAAACAGGTGAAGAAAAAACTATACCAGCAGGCGAATTGGGTATCGAATCATCAAACGTACTTCAATTCTTTACGGCAGATGGTACTAAATTTACCTGTCGCCCATCAGGAACTGAACCAAAAATTAAGTTTTATGTGGGAGTAAGAGCCAAATTGAAGAAAAAAGACGAGTTTGATGCTACTTTAGAGACCCTAAAAGAAAAAGTGAAGTCTATTCAAGTAGAGTTAAATTTAAACTGATATTAAAAAATAATAAGACCTGTAAGGAAGAAAAACTTACAGGTTTTTTTCTATTTAATCAAATGCAAAAGTTTCACCTCGCCCAAGTAAATATCTCAAAATTACTGGAGCCGATTGATAGTCCGTTATTGGCTGATTTCGTTGCACAGCTCGACGAGATAAATGCACTTGCCGAACAAAGCAAAGGTTTCGTATGGCGGCTCAAAGGAGAAAACGAAAACGCAACAGCCCTTAGAGTTTTTGAAGATGATATGATTATCATCAATATGTCAGTTTGGGAAAGTATCGAAGACCTAAAAGAATTTGCGTTTAAAACGGCTCATGCTCAAGTAATGCGAGGGCGTAATAAATGGTTTGCTAAACCCTCCGAAGCAATGCTTGCTTTGTGGTGGATTCCAGAAAGCTATATGCCAACACCCAAAGATGCTAAAGAAAGATTAGAGAGTATCAATAAAAATGGTGCAACTCCTTTTTCATTCACATTTAAAGATGTATTTTTACCCACTGTTTAATCCAATTTGTCAATACCGCCATAAATGTCAAGATTTTGCTTCATAATTGCTTTATTATGCGTTTTAGCAAGTCCTGAGATTTACAGTCAAGATTCCACATTTTTTAATACTACTCTTAAAACTATCATTAGTGAAGTTGAGATAGCAGGAAGAATCAAGCCAATTTCAAACACGTATAGCATTGGTTACGAAGATAATGCCATAGAAGTGAGGTTGACTACACAGCCACAGGTTTCAGATGTATCGTATAGATATAGAATCGTAGAAAATAGTTTTGAGGGAGACAAAACATATCCTTGGATAACTACAAAAAGCAATGAAATTAGAGTAGATTCGCTAAGTCCTGCCATATACAGATTTGAAATCATCGCAACATCTACCATTAATCATCAATCAAGTAAGCCAATATTCGTAGAATTCAAGATTGAGTATCCGTGGTGGCGTTCGTGGTGGTTTTGGGGAGCTTGTTTTGTGACACTCTTTGGCTTGTTTTATGGTCGTGAGCGTTTCTTGAAGTTTTGGGCTGATGAAGAGCAACGCCATTATAAGCAAGTAACCGAGCTTGAACTAAGGACTTTGCAATTGCAAATGAACCCACACTTTGTATTCAATGCACTGAACGCCGTACAGAGTTTTATCCTGACCCGTGATAGTATTTCAGCTAATAACTATCTATCAAAATTTGCTAATCTCATACGCTTGTTCTTAGACTCATCAAGAAGCAAATACATTACACTTTCGGACGAGATAAAATTGCTGAGCCTATACGTTGAAATGGAGAAACTCAGATTTGATAATAAATTTGATTACCATTTTGATATTTCGCCCGATGTCAATCAATTTGTTGATATTCCGACGATGATTTTACAGCCTTTCATCGAAAATGCAATCAACCATGGTCTTCGATATAAAGAAACAAAGGGGAATTTATACATAAATTTTTATAATCAAGGCAAATTTTTAGTTTGTAGAATAGAAGATGATGGTGTGGGACGGGAGCGAGCTAAACAGATACAAGCTAAATCTCGAAAAGGGTATCAATCACAGGGCTTAAAGATAACCGAAGAGCGTCTCCGAACATTTAATATGATTGCTGATTCTGATATTCGTTTCTCTATAGCCGACCGAATTACTTCAACAAATGATGCAAATATTGACGTTGGCACTTTAATCGAAATAAAATTCCCAAAATTTGGTTAATACCCAATGATTTTATTCTTTTGCAAAACATAACCTTATCTCACATCTTACTTTTGCTATTAAACTTTTACTCAACAAAACCCGACAAAACAAATTGAAGCATTAAATAGTTGATTAGTAGTAACTTATGTCAAATTAGAAATAGAGCTATTCTGATGTAAGAAGATATTTTTCTTAGCTTGGTGTTTTAAAATACGTTTTTTAAAAGTCAGATTGGTTAAAATCAAGATTTGCATAATGTATAAGGCTATAATAGTTGATGACGAAAATCGTAGTGTCGAAACCTTGAAGATAATTCTTCAACAGTTTTGTTCAAATGAAGTCGAGATAGTAGGTACTGCTAATTCGATTCAAGAAGCATATACACTTATTCATGCGGTTTCACCTGATATTGTTTTTCTTGATGTAGAGATGCCACATGGCAGTGGGTTCGACCTACTGGAGAGAATACCCAAACCTAATTTTGAAGTAATCTTCACAACAGGCTTTGACCGCTATGCCGTAACAGCTATTAAATTTAGTGCATTAGATTATTTATTGAAACCTATCAATATAGAAGAGGTAAAAGAAGCGGTATCGAAAGCCAAAAAACGTATTGAAGGAAAGCACACGCAAAATAACCTTGAACATCTAATCAATAACTTACGCCACCCAAGAGATAAAACCAATAAAATTCCGATTTCAGTAGTCAATGGATTTCAATTTGTGCCGGTCAATACAATAGTATATTGCGAAGCCGATGATGATTATACCTACATTCACCTAACCGATAGCCAAAAACTTACCGTATCTAAAAATATTAAGGAATTTGAAGATATTTTGGCTAATTATGATTTCTTCCGAATTCACCATTCATTTTTAGTTAATCGAGATTACATAAAGAAATATGTAAAAGGAGAGGGAGGAACCATCCTCACCGAACAAGGTAATGAGCTTCCAGTTTCTCGCCGACGTAAACAAGAGTTTTTAGAATGGCTCAATAATTTTTGATAAGTTTTTGATGAAATAAAAATGTGACCGTTTAATCATTTTAGTAAATGTTCATGAAAAAGTTAAAAAAAATATAAAAATTGTGCCAAATTTGGAATTCCCTATCAAAAAAGCTACCGTTTAAAAATAAAACCGCCACTTACCGATTTTTAGCCGCCACTTACCGATTTGTAGTTGTACCGTTCAATTATGGAACATAAATTGCTCTCATTATTTCAATAGCATATTTAAGCTTTCCTTTATAAATCGTATGAATAAACTGCTTTACTCAACTCCGATGAGCCTGGAAGGTTTTACGGTAGTTCAAAATGTGGTTAGCCAACCCACTGGAACAAACTTGGCGATGAGAGTTGCGGGCAAACGCAACATGATTCAACTTGGTGACATTTTGTATCTGAAAAGTGCAAAAAACTACACTATCTTTAAATTAAAAGATGGTAGAGAAATTATCAGTTCAAAAACGCTTAGGATTTTTGAAGAAGAGCTTCTTGAAATCTCTAATTTCGTAAGACCTCACCGCTCTTACATTATCAATCTCGAATATGTAGATGATTTGTATTTTAATTGCAGAGGCGGTGAAGTGTTGATTCATGATCAAAAGATATTTATTTCTCGCAGAAAAGCGGCTGATTTCCGTCGTAGTTATCGTAGATTTCTACGTAACACAGGACAAAACGTTTCTTCTACGATTAAATTGAAGACTACGATCCGAGTTTCTTAATAGTACTCGTGGTTAATTTTTACTTTTTGGGTTACGAGGAATAAAGTGCTGGTTTAATCTGGCACTTTATTTTGTTTTACAGAGGGCCTGTACCAAAGGCCTGACCGATTTTCTGCATTTTTTCTCTTTTGACATTCTGTCCAGTGTTGTTTCAGATTCTTTATTTACGCTAAAATATCTTTTACAGGTGAGTACATGAAGATTCGTGCCATAAATGCCCGCAGTTTTGTACCACTATTATTAGATATAAAAAGCAAACATTATAAAGATTATTATGGAAAAAACACTAACATTCAATCATGTTAGCTATTTGTGGGATGAGACAAAAGCCGCTGAATTAGCTCAAAACGAAGTAGATTTATTTATTTATCGCTCAAATCTGCTTGGTGCTGATTTACGCCTTACAAATTATGCTGGAGGAAATACTTCGTGTAAAATTACTGAAACTGACCCCATTACGGGCGAATCTGCCGAAGTAATGTGGGTAAAAGGCTCAGGCGGTGATATTGGAACCTTAACTAAAAAAGGTTGTGCAAACCTCTATGTTAATAAACTTCACGCTTTAAAGAAAAGATATCGAGGTTTGGCATTTGAAGACGAAATGGTGGCTCTTTTCGACCACTGTTTGTTCGATCCTAAATGTGCTGCACCTTCGATTGACACGCCACTTCACGGGCTTCTTCCTTTCAAACACATCGACCACCTTCATCCTGATGCACTCATTGCGATTGCCGCAAGCAAAGATGGCGAAGCTATTATGAAAGAAATCTGGGGCGATACGATGGCGTGGCTGCCGTGGCAAAAACCAGGTTTCGATTTGGGACTTCAATTATCAAAAACTGTTGAAGAAAATCCGAATCTTCGTGGGGTAATCTTGGGTGGACACGGATTGTTTACTTGGGGCGATACTTCGTATGATTCTTATATGAATACACTCGAAGTTATCGAAATGGCTTCTGAATATTTGGAGGCTAATTATGGGAAAAAAAGCCCAGTTTTTGGTGGAGCAAAAGTAGAATCAAAGCCAGCCGAAGAGCGTAAATTGGCCGCTGCCGTAATCATGCCTACGTTGCGTGGTTTGGCTTCGAGTTATCGCCTGATGGTGGGTCATTTTACTGACGATGCTCGTGTGTTAGAATATGTCAACTCAAATGATTTAGAGCGTTTGGCACAAAAAGGTACGAGTTGTCCTGACCACTTCTTGCGTACAAAAATTCGCCCGATGGTGCTGACTGGCACTTCAAAAGAATCAATCGAAGCTCAGTTCGAGGCTTACCGTGCCGATTATACGGCTTATTATGAGCGTTGTAAACATAATAACAGCCCTGCCATTCGTGATTCTAACCCAGTCGTGATTCTATATCCGCAAGTGGGCATGTTTACTTTTGCCAAAGACAAACAAACTGCTCGTGTGGCGGCCGAATTTTACACAAATGCCATTAATGTAATGAAAGGTGCTGAGGCAGTTTCAGAATATGTAGGCTTAGATGAACAAGAAGCTTTTAATATCGAATATTGGTTACTGGAAGAAGCAAAATTGCAGCGGATGCCAAAACCAAAGCCATTATCGGGTAAAGTGGCTTTCGTTACGGGTGGAACTGGCGGTATTGGTAAAGCAATTTGCGAAGAATTATTGAAAGAGGGTGCATGTGTTGTAGCCGCTGACCGTAATTTGTTGAGCGAAACACAAGCTGAGTTGCGTCAGAAATTTGGTAAAGATTCGGCTATTACGACCAATATTGATGTAACGAGTTCGGAGGGTATTGCTGAGTCATTGCGAAATGCTGTTTTGCAGTTTGGAGGTGTTGACATTATCGTAAACTGTGCTGGTCTTTCGATTTCAAAACCACTCGAAGACCATACAATTGCCGACTGGGATTTATTGCAGGATGTATTGGTAAAAGGGCAGTTTTTGGTGTCGCAGGAGGCAGTCAGAATTATGCGTCAGCAGGCAACAGGTGGCGATATTGTGAATATTGCAAGCAAAAATGCCCTTTTTGCGGGGCCAAATAATGTTGGCTATGGCACAGCTAAAGCTGCTCAAGCTCACATGACTCGCCTCATGGCTGCCGAATTGGGTAAAGATAAAATCAGAGTAAATACTGTAAATCCAGATGCTGTTTTGCGTGGAAGTAAGATTTGGGAAGGTGAATGGGCCGAAGGCCGAGCAAAAGCTTACGGTATAAAAGTAGAAGATTTACCAAAAATGTATGCGTCACGTACGCTTCTGAACGAAGAAATTCTGACCGAAGATATTGCCAAAGCCGTAAAGGTATTTGTTGATGGAAGTTTATCAAAATCAACTGGAAATATTCTGAACGTTGATGGTGGTGTGGCAGTGGCATTTGTAAGATAAAAGAAAGGTTAAGTGGGTCGGAGAAATTTAGCCGACATAGGTGAGAGCAGAATGAGTGAATTGCTTAATTCACTCATTTTTATATTTAACCCAAATGAGTTTGTGAGATGAATAATTAGTACATTTACCTAACGATTATTCGAAAACGATAGGCTTTTGGAAATACTTGATGGAGACAAGTTTGCATCAAAATATTACGAAGGTTTCCCCAATAACTACATTAAAAAAATGTATAAACTACAATTCAACCCCAACGACAAGACACCCAAATATAAGCAAATTGTACAGTCAATAGTTGCTGATATTGAGCGGGCGGTTTTGAAAAAAGATGAACAGCTACCATCTATTAGTGAATTAAGTGAAGAGTACTACTTAGCCCGTGATACTGTTGAGAAGGCATATCGTGAACTAAAAGAGCGTGGTTTTATATCATCGGTGCAAGGAAAGGGTTTTTATGTAAACCGAACCGACAATAATAAGATGCGTATCTTGTTGGTTTTCAATAAGTTAAGTTCTTATAAAAAGCTGATTTATTATGCTTTCTTGAAAGTTTTGGGTAATAAAGCTAATGTTGATTTGCAGATTCATCATTATGATGCTCGAATTTTTGCCGAAATCATAGCTAATAATCTCGGAAAGTATAATTATTACGTAGTTATGCCACATTTTTTTCCAGAAAATGACAAGTCTCTGGCCTTAAAAACGCTGGAAAAAATTCCTTCGGAAGAACTCATTTTGCTTGATAAAGATTTACCCGAATATACAAAACCATGTTTGAGTGTTTATCAAGATTTTGAGAAAGATATTTTTGATGCCCTCGACGAACTACATGATTTACTCGAAAAGTATAGCCGAATGGTGCTGGTTTTTCCGAGCGATGGAAATTATCCGAGTGATATTGTGCGGGGTTTTCGTCAGTTTTGTGTAAATTTCGGACGTGAATTTCAGATTAAAGAAAATGCACTCGACGAAGTATTACATACAGGAACGGCTTACTTGGTTGTAGAGGAAACCGATTTGGCCGAATTGGTAAAGAAAACCCGTCAGTCAGACTTAAAACTGGGTGAAGATATTGGTATCATTTCGTTCAACGAAACCACATTAAAAGAGTTATTAGAAATCACGGTAATTACGACTGATTTCGAAACGATGGGCCGAACCGCCGCTGCTCTTTTGCTTGATAAAAAGCAAATAAAGATAAAAAACCCTTTCTACACGATTCGTAGAAAGAGTTTATAATGGATGTGTGTTTTAAGTATTTTTCCTATTATATGAACTAAATTTACTACCAACTTTTCAGACTTAATTAGCCAGTAATTCATCCAATTTAGTCTGATACTCCTTAAATTTATCAAGACCTTGATGATGCCCTCCCTGCAATGTAGTGAGGGTTTTGTCAAGGTTTCTGTTTGTAGTAGCCAAAAGTTTGATACTTTGTTTATAAGGTATAATTTCGTCGTCAGTGCCATGAAAAACGTGCATTTCGCTACGAACATTCGTGAGCCATTCGTAGGCATTCAGCTTAAATTCGGAAACATATTTAAACGGAAAAATCGGGAAACGACTAAAAGCTACATCTGGCAGACTATAATAAGGGGTTTCGAGAATTAGTTTCTTGACAGCATTTGTTGAGGCAACTTTGATAGCAGCACCGCATCCCAACGAACGGCCGTAAAGTACGATTTTGTCAGGATTATATCGGCGGCTTAAATCATCGAAAACGTATTGGGCATCGAATAAGAAATTTTGTTCGTCTAAGCGACCGTTGCTTTTGCCAAAACCTCGGTAGTCATACATCACAACATCGTAGCCACGTTTCGTAAATTCGGAAGCATATTCGCCCCAACGAGCCAAATTGTCGGCATTGCCGTGATAATAGAGCACTACTCCTTTTGATATACTATCTTCAGAAGGAAATCTAAGGGCATTGAGTTTTACTTCGGGGGCTACTACTACATAAAACTCTTCGGCTTTCGGGAATTCATAGAGGTAATCTTTTGCCAGTTTTTTAGGGTGTAGAATAATAAATCGCTGAAAAAGCACTAATCCTGCAATCAGAACAACGTAAAGCGTAAGGGCAATTTGAAGGTATTTTAATTTGAACACGGGTTGAATTTAATGGATAATAGTGAAAAAATTACGATTTACGAATTACGATTGACGAATAGTTTGCAGATTTTTTTATTCGTAATTCGTCAATCAAAAAAGGTGTTTATCAAATATCAAGTCGAATCTATCAAGTAAGATTTCTTCGAGATGTTTATGATATTCGGGAAACGATGGTAAATTATTATGTCCACCACCGTAAATGGGTACTAAACGGGTTTTCTGCGGGGCAAGTTTTGCCAACTTCACACTCGAACGAAACGGTATCAAAAAATCTTTTGTGCCATGAATGATGTAAATCGGACATTTCACAAACTTGATATATTTATCGGTTCTAATTGAAAACCGCAAAAGCATCGAAACAGGCAAAAATGGCAAAAAACGATTCGTTAATTGTGAAAAACTATAATACGGAGCATCGAGAATTAAAGTTTTTGGGTGATTTTTTGAGGCCAGTTTACAAGCAAAACCCGAACCCAACGAGCGTCCGTAAATCACAATGTTTTTTTCGTCGTAACCTTTAGCGAGCATCTTATGATAAACCACTTGTGAGTCTTCGTACATTCGTTCTTCGTGCCGTTTACCCGTACTTTTTCCGAAGCCTCGGTAATCTATCATCAACACATCATAATCATGCGAAATGAAATCTTTGGCATATTTTGCCCAGCCTTTAATGCTGCGAGTGTTTCCATGAAAATAAATAACGAGTCCACGGGTTTCTTCGCCTACATCATAAAAAAGCAGTCCGTTGATTCTGGCTCCGTCGGGCATATCAAAGAAAAGTTCTTCAAAATGATCGTCGTATCGAAACTCAAAATCTTGCGATAACTTTTCAGGCTTAAAAATAAAGTATTCCTGCACTTTGTAGGCCACTATACAAATAATGACATACAAAACTATTACTAAAACAATGATTTCGGTAACAGACATAGAGGCATCGTTTTTAAAACAATGCGAATTTATCAATTTTTGGCGATGCACCCATCACAAGTCAATAATTATTTGACCGTCATCCAATTGGCTTGCATCATTGGATGATTCAACGGATTCTTTGAGCTACTCACATAATTGTTTTCATATTCATGCACCAACTCGCCCAAAAGGTCTTTGAGCGTTTCGAGTTTGTTTTCGCCAAGCACTTCTCCAAACTTCTGATTAATATAATTAGTGCAGTTTCGCCAGTCAATCATGGCTTGCAGACCCTTTTCGGTATATTTTACTATCAAAGCACGGGCATCAGTTGGGTCTTTTTCGCCCTTTACGAAACCTTCTTCCTGCAATTCTTTTATGAGTTTACTCATTCCTTGTTTGGTCATGCCCGCCGCAGCCGCCAACGTATTGATGCTCGTGCCTTCTACTTCGATGTGTACTAAAGCCACAATATGCCCCACTCGAAAGTTGTCGTAGCCGATGCCTTTCAGGTAATCGCCCGCCAAATCGCTCATGTAGCGGTAGGTTCGGTTGAGAAGTTTACCCATCAATCTTGCTTTATTGGCTTTCATTTTGGCTACTTCTGCCAGTAATTCTTCGTTCATTGCTAATTGTGAGATGAATTAGGTAGGTCTAACTCTCTAATTAAATTCTGATTAAAAGATAAATATACGACAAAGGTACTACAAAAAAAATAACTGTCAACTTACTTGACTAATTTAGTAAACTTAGTTTACTTTGTGCCGTTAAATTAAAAATAGCAAACCAAAGAAAAACTAAAGCAAACGCAAGAAACTGGACACTAAAATGGAAAATACTTCTAAAAAATCGTTTAAAAACTACATTCCACGCATCATACTTTTATTGATTGTGATTGGAGCAGCCACTTATGCTTATCAAAAATACAAATACAACCAAAGCTACGAAACCACTGATAATGCCCAAATCGAAACCTACACGGTGCCAGTTGTGCCACGAGTGGGCGGCTATGTAAATGCCGTAAACATGAAAGATTTTGAGCAAGTAAAGAAAGGGCAATTATTGGTTGATATTGATGATAGCGAACAACGCTTAGCACTGGTCGAAATGGAAGCCATGTATCAACAAATGCTCACAGACGTAGAAAGTGCCAAAGCAAGCATCAAAAATGCTAATATGACAATCAATGCGGCTGAATCTGGTCTTAAAACAACGGCTTTACGCAAAGAAAAAGCTCAAAAAGATGCTGAGCGTGATGCCAAATTATTTGCCGATAATGCCATTACGAAGCGTCAGGTTGATGATAGTAAATCTAATTTGGAAGTGTTGAATGCTCAATACGATAGCCAAAAACAAGATTGGACGGCCTCAAAATCTCGTGTTGATGTGCTTACATCGAATTTACACAAAGCCGAAGCGGCTTTGGCGGTGCAACGAGCAAAAATCGAACAACAGAAATTAAAACTTACCTACTCGAAAGTGTATGCTTCAGAAAGTGGCAAAATTGGCCGTAAGAGTGTTGAGCCAGGGCAGTTTATTCAACCAGGGCAAACATTGGCTACAATCGTGCAAGATTCGCTTTATTGGGTGGTAGCCAATTTCAAAGAAACACAAATCAGCCGTCTGGCAGTTGGACAAGAAGTAAATCTTAAATTAGATGCTTTCCCTGATATGGAATTGAAAGGAAAAATCGCTGACTTCTCGGATGCCACAGGTGCAAAATATGCTCTTCTTCCACCCGATAATGCAAGCGGAAACTTCGTGAAAGTGACGCAGAAAATTCCAGTAAAGATTGCGATTGATGGCGTTGAAAAATTACGTGACAAGCTCCGTGCAGGTATGAGTTTAGAGGTTGAAGTAAAACTTAAATAATGTAAGGGTTTCTAAGATAAACCCTTAGCTGCGGGAAATTGCAGGCTTGATATTTATGGAAAATACAGAAAATACAAAAAAGCCCATTGGTGCAGCACGATTTATTATTGTACTGACAACCGTGACGGCCGCCGTGATGGAGTTACTCGACACAACGATTGTCAATGTGGCTCTTAATCAGATTGCGGGTTCGTTGGGGGCAACAATTGAAGATATAGCTTGGGTGATTACATCGTATGCCATTGCCAACGTAATCGTGATTCCGATGACGGGCTTTTTGGCTGAATATTTTGGTCGAAAAAACTATTATTTGGTTTCAATGATTTTGTTTGGAATTGCATCTTATTTGTGCGGAAACTCAGATTCATTGTGGGAATTGGTTTTTTGGAGATTTATTCAAGGAATTGGCGGAGGGGCGTTGCTCTCAACTTCACAAGCTATTTTGTTTGATGCTTTCCCAGGAAAAGAACGAGGCATGGCTTCGGGGCTTTTCGGAATGGGAATCGTGTTGGGGCCTACACTCGGGCCAAGTTTGGGTGGTTATATAGTAGATAATTATACTTGGGGCGATATTTTCTTTATTAACGTTCCGATTTGTATCGTTGCAACTCTCTTGACTATTTTATATATCCCACGAAAGGAAGGAGAAGGGAAAAATAAAGCCAATATCAAGATTGATTACTTCGGAATCATCTTGTTGATTATCGGAATAGGTTCGCTGCAATATATTCTCGAAAAAGGAGAATCGAAAGACTGGTTTCAGTCGAGAGAGATTTCGGTTATGGCCTTGATTGCCGCACTCGGAATCGTTGGCTTTATCAGTCGAGAATTAAACACCGACCACCCCGTAGTAAATCTACGAGTGTTTGCTAATCGAAACTTTGCGTTCTCTTCGATTTTTGTTCTTGTTTCGGGAGTTGGTTTGTTTACATCGGTTTTTGTTTATCCAGTAATGGTGCAGCGTATCAATGGTTTTACGCCTTACGAAACAGGTTTATCTTTGTTCTTCCCGACGCTCACGATTTTGCCACTTTTTCCGATTTTGGGTAAAAGAATGTCGGCAGGTGCATCGCCTATTCCTTTTGTCATTGCGGGAATCTTGATTTTTGCTTTCTTCGGTTTTTATAGCGGAACTGCCACCGCCGATATGGGACGTTGGGATTTTTATCCGATACAGGTTTTGCGTGGTTTAGGTACGGTTATGTTACAATTACCGCTCATCAATGCCTCAGTTGCAGGTTTAAAACCAAACGAATTTGGCTCGGGTATTTCATTGACCAACATGATTCGTCAGCTTGGTGGAGCATTTGGTATTGCATTGGCCAATAACTATGTGGCTATTCAATACGCTCAACATCGCTCTGATTTAGTGGCAAATTACACGCCCAATAATCCATTGTTTCTCGAAAAATTCAATGCGATAAAAATGGGTTTCATGTCTCGCTCGGGCGATATCGCACAGGCCTCAACCCAAGCGTATCGACAGTTGGAGTTGATGCTCGACCGACAATCGTACTATTTGGCATATTTAGATACTTTCAGAATTGTGGCCGTATTTTTCTTGTGTGTGTTGCCATTAGTGGTGCTATTGAAAACCAAGAAAAAATCGCCCGAAGAAATTGCCGCAGCCGCCAAAGCAGCCGCCGAATCACACTAATACAATTATCAATTTTAGGCATTGATTATGAGTGTTTTACCTCAGGTCTTTGTCTTAAATATCGAAACTAAAAAAATGAAAATCAATAAATTATTAATCATTGTTTGCTTGTTTTTAGGTAACGAAGTGCTTGCTCAGAGTAGCGAGCAAGTACTTTCTAAACTTATTAATCAAGCCCTCGAATATTCGCCAAGAGTAAAAGAGCAACAGCAGTTACTTAGCACGGGCGACTACCGAATCAAAGTTCAAGAAACGGGTCTTAAACCACAAGTTAGTGGCGATGTAAGCTACTCAAGAGTTGACCCAATTGCAAAAGCAACATTGCCCGTTAATGGCGAACCACGTGAAATACAATTCCAACCACATAATAATTATAATGTTGGGGTAAGTGCATCGTATGTGATTTATGATTGGGGAAGATTTAAGGAAGGGGTAAAGAAAACGGTTCTCGAAATTCAGCAACAAACGGGCGGAATCGAGACACTGAAACATACGTTGGCTTACCAAGTTTCGCAATTATATTATAGCATTATTTACTTGCAAAAAGCCATTGTTGTGCAGCAAGACCAAGTAAAATTGGTGCAGGAAAATGGCAAAATCATTGCCGACCGCATAAAAAGTGGTGATGCACTTGATTATGATGCTGTGCAGGTACAAGTACGCTACAAAAATGCTGAAATGCGAGTGATAGACCTACAAGGCCAACTCGAAAGACAATATATTTTCTTGAGTTCTTTGATTGGTTCTGATGCAAGAAAATTAATTCCAGCGAATGCTGAACTACAATTTGCTTATGGTAAAACAGATTTGCAAAGTGCTTATAATGAGGCGATTCAGAATAACGTTGATTTGAAAGGTTTACTTACAAAAGAAAGTGTTTTAGCTCAAGAAGTGAAAATTTCGGGTATGAGTAGTTTGCCTACTTTGGCGGCCAATGCGTCGGTGGGTGTGCGTAATGGTTATTTACCTGATATTTCTATTTTAAGACCCAATTCGTTGGTAGGGGTAAAGCTTTCAATTCCGATTTATACAGGAAAACGTGGAGCATACAATACTCAAATTGCTAAAATAAATCTTGATGCAGCAAAGCAAGTGACCGAATCTCAGAAAATACAGATTAGTCGTGACCTCGAAAATGCCTATAACGATATAAAAGTAGCGAGTCAGAAAAAAGAATTGGCGGCAAGTAATATTTATCAGGCAGAATATAGCTTGAAACTGGCCAAAAAGCGATTAGAAAACGGAGTAAGTACACCATTCGAAATACAATCTGCCGAGACAGGTTTAGAAGAGGCAAAATTTAATTTATTGCAATACGATTATCAGGCCCTTTTGGCCAAACTTGAAATCGGTAGATTATCGGGAGTGAAGTTTTGGTGAGAAAGGTAGCACAATTTTCTAAATTGTTTCTTTATCGTAACATTTTGGAAAATTGTGCTACAACTATATCAATACAACATTCTGAAACGAATCGTCTCGTCGATGTCTTTGATTTCTTGAATAAACTCGTTGGTGTAACCTTTGCTAATATCCATAATTACGTAGCCAATCGTTTCGTTGGTTTTCAGATACTGACCAATGATATTGATATGGTGTTTCGCAAAAATATTATTGATTTTGGCCAAAATACCTGGTACATTTTGATGAATATGCAATAAACGGTGCGAATCACGAAGCAATGGCAATTGTACTTCTGGGAAGTTTACGCTGCCCGTTGTGCTACCGTTATTCATGTATTCGAGCAAACGCTCAGGTACATAAAGTCCGATGCCTTCTTGAGCTTCTTCGGTGCTTCCGCCGATGTGTGGCGTAAGGATTACATTTGGTAAACCACGCAATTCGTTCTCAAATGGCTCGCTGTTAGTTTTTGGTTCGTAAGGGAAAACGTCAACACCAGCACCAGCAACTTTTCCCGATTTGATGGCTTCAACCAAAGCAGGCACTTCGACTACGTGGCCACGAGCAAGATTCATGAAAATCACGCCATCTTTCATCATTTCAAACTCACGTTTGCCAAAAACATTGGTATTTTCTTTACGGCCATCAATGTGCATACTTACCACATCCGAAACTCGTAAAACTTCTTCTAAAGAGCGGCATTTCTTAGCGTTTCCTATGGGCATTTTATCTACAATATCGTAGAAGTAAACTTCCATACCGAGAGCTTCACCGATAACTGAAAGTTGTGTTCCGATGTGTCCGTAACCAATCAAACCTAATTTTTTACCACGAACCTCGAAGCTATTATTGGCCGATTTGTCCCACTTGCCAGCGTGCATTTGATTGCTTTTCGTAAACACATTACGAATCAACAAAATCATTTCGCCGATGGCTAATTCTACTACTGAGCGAGTATTACTATATGGTGCATTGAAAACTGCGATGCCTTTTTCGGTACAAGTTTTAAGGTCGATTTGGTTTGTTCCGATACAAAATGCACCAACTGTGATGAGTTTATCGGCATTTTCGAGAACTTTTTTTGTCAAATTAGTTTTTGAACGAAGTCCTAAAATAGAAACTCCTTTAATTTTCTCTGATAGCTCCTCCTCGTCCATTGCCCCTTTGTGCGTTTCTACATCAAAACCTTCACGTTTGAATGCTTCGATAGCAACTGAGTGAACGTTTTCGAGCAATAAAACTTTAATGCGGCTTTTCGGATAAGATTGACTGCGAGGTAATTTATTCAAATACAAAAACTCATCGAGCGATGGCACAATGTGGTCGGCGTTGGCCGTAACTTTCTCACGCTTAACGTTTTCCGTAAAAGCATAGAAACGATTGGCCAGCCCCGAAGCACGGAGTTCGTAGTCGGTATAGCCATCACCAATGGCATACACATCGCCATCGAGTTTCAATGAGCTTAGTAATTTTACTTTGCCTTTTTCGTGAGCCAAAACATTCTCTTGGTCAACCCCGGTGATATTATCTTCGGCATCAAAAACGAAAGTATTGGCATATACGTTTTCTTCTTTCAAACCCATCGACGTAACGATTGGCACAATAAATTCTTTGAAACCGCCCGAAACGATTAAGATATGGTCAGAAAATTCACGCAAGAATTTTTCGTTGCGTTGGAATGATTCCGACACTTGTGTATGAAGAAAATCAACTAATTGATTAATGTGCGAACGATTGGCTTTTAACAATTCGATTCGGCGACTGAGTGCTTCCGAAAAAGTGATTTCGCCATTCATGCCTTGCTCGGTCAGGCTTCTGATTTGAGATACAACTTTTTCCTGATTGGCACTTCCTGCCAAAGCAATATTGGCGAGTTCATCAAGGCCTTCTACTTTCGTAAAAGTGCTATCAAAATCTATAATATAATAGGTATTGTTCATATGAATTAAACCCCTAACAGCAATGCATGATTATCTTGGGGAATTTATTTTAAATGAGAGTTTTATTTATTGTAATGCTATTTTGATATGCTCAAAATGATGTTTAGTGTGCCAAGCAGCCATGCTTAGTGCCTGTGCTAACGTGAGATTTAACTGACGTAGTGCATGAAAGAAAGTTTTATCGAAATCGTTTTCTGACATGTTTTTCATCAAAAATACCCATCTTTTATGTGTAGCTTCCAGCAATAATAAAGCATCGGCTGGTGGCGTACTGGATATTTCGGCGGTAGCGTTCCAAGCATTGATGTTGGCCATGTAGCCCACTGGATTTTCGTCAGTAAGAGCTTGTTTAAAACGGGCATAGTGCATAATGTGCATATCAGAAATGTGGGTCAATAATTGACGCACATTCCACGCTCCTTCACGGTAAGCTTTGGCCAAATCTTCGTCGGAAAGTTTCTTGGTAAGTCGTTTATACTTAGCAGGATACTTCTCAATGATAGCAATATTACGTTCGATTTCTTTGACCGAATAGTTTTTTTTAGGTGTCCACTTTCCGATAGGATACTGTCGTTGTTCGAGTGTCATTGCCGAGGTCATTGACGAAAAAGGTTTTGTTGTAAATTCAAATTTACGGACTATTTTAGAACAACAAGTTAGAAAGACTATTGATTTTATAGAAATAAATAAATAGTGAAGAAAGTTCTTTAAATAGTCCTAAAAACAGTAGAATATTTTGTGAAAATTAGTTATTTGTGATTAGTTATTGGGGGAGGTTGATTACAGAGAAATTGGTGGACTGGTTATTGGTAGACTTGTTATTGGGAAATTAGTTATTGGCTATGAATGAAATCTTGCTTGGTAAATTTTTATTATTTACTCGCTATCATGGAACTGCGTATTGGAGGAATTGTTATGATTAACCATTAACCAATCAAGGAACAGGGTCATAGCCATGAGAATGGCTCCAAGGGCCGCAACGAGCAATGCGTTTGATAGTTAGCCAAGATCCTTTGAAAAAGCCATGTTTCTGAAATGCTTCGACAGAATACTGAGAACAAGTAGGCGTGTAGCGACACGATGGCGGAAACCAAGGAGAAATGCCTGCTTGATAGAGTCTTACAAGAAAAATGGCGATGTATTTCATTTTAAGATTTTAGATGCGAGAATTGAGAAGCGAGATTAGATATTTTTAATAAATCTCCTATCCCGTATCTCAAATCTTATATCTACTTTATTCAAATAATATATAGAGCGTAACCGTGTGTGTTGTCAAGCGGTCAACGCCTTGAAGGGGCGTATTTCTATTGTTTACAGGGTCAACGAGGTTGTTGAGTCCATGTGAAAAATGAATTTCGGGCGAAAACTTGAAATATTCTCTGAAAAATTCAATTCCTGTGCCATATTCGACACTAAAATCGTTAGTTTTTGTAACAAACTGCTGTCTTCTTCTTCTATTCACGGCGTTGGTTTCCACGGCATAGCGTAATCCTCCAAATACATACATTCTCACATTTCCGCGTCTTTCAGATTTATACTTAAACATCATCGGAAGTTCAAACCAAGCTGTTTCTCTAAGTTCAGTATTTTCTTTAAACTTATTAGGGTCGCTGTCGGGGAGAGCCATATCAATGTACTTATACTCTAACCTTCTGCCATAAATTGCTACCGTAGGCAAAACCCTAAAGTCGAAATAATCGTTGAGTCTGAAATTGGCTAAACCTCCCATTTTTAGACCCAGAACGGGGGGAGAGGTAATGCTATAATAATTATCTTTATTGACAAAATAGTTATTAAACTTTACATTAAAATAAGTATTTGTTAGACCCAAAAAATAACCAAATCTCAATGTTTTTGCATCATAATCGGCCTGAAAATGGCGACGAGTTTGTTGTGCAAACACATTTTTTGAAAGGATGGCTACTAAAAAAAGACTAATCGTAAATCTAAGAAAAGGGATTTTTTTCATAAATAAATTAAAGACTAAAACTCATCAAGGCTTTTTGCCAATGTAAATTGAGCAAACGCCAAACGTAAGCGGAATACATTTTGTCTGACGAAATCCTGCTTTTTCAAATACCTTCAAGAAGTTTTCTCCTTCTGGAAATGCCTTTACTGATTCGGGCAAATAGCTGTAAGCCGAACTATCGTTTGATATTAATCGGCCAATGAAAGGCAGGATTGTTGCGTTGTAAAAATTGTATAATTGCTTAATAACGGGAGCTTTAGGATTCGAAAATTCCATGACCATGCACGTTCCACCCGATTTGGTTACTCGGCACATATCGGTTAGACCTTTTTCAAGATTTTCAAAGTTACGTACTCCAAAAGAAACGATAACGGCATCGAAAGTATTGCTTTCAAACTGCAATTTCTCCGAATCGCCCATTTGAAGTTCGATTTTGCTTTCTAAACCCAGCTTCTTCATTTTCTCACGCCCAAACGATAACATTCCTTCCGAAATATCAACGCCAATTATTTTTTCGGGTTTAAGTTGCTTAACGGCTTCAACGGCCAAATCGCCAGTACCCGTTGCAATATCCAAAATCAATTGTGGTTTTTCGGCACGCAACATCGAAATAGCCTTTTTTCTCCACCAAAAATCAATTCCACCACTGAGCAAATGGTTCAAGAAATCATATTTAGGCGAAACATTATCAAACATTTCGGCAATTTGCTCACGCTTGCTGCTGTCTTTTTCTTTGTAAGGTACTACCATTATCGTAGAGCGATTCAACAAAATCGCTTGTGTATGTTAAAAATAAGTTTACAAAATTACAAAACTACTAATTGATAACTGATTGATTATCAGAAAAGTTTTTGAGAGATACTTTTTGTATATTTGAAATCGAATGAAGAAGAACACAATTTATGCAATATATCAAGCATTATTCCTCTCCGATTGGCGTTTTGGAGATTATCGCAAACGATGATTTCTTGACTCACGTACTGTTTCGAGAAGCCCAAAAGAAGCCAAGCAGACAGTTGGAGGAAACACTCGAAAATTCGCCAATCATTGATGAATGTATTAGGCAGTTTGAGGCTTATTTCGACAAAAAACTTAGAGATTTTGATTTGCCTTTACAGACACAAGGAACTGATTTTCAGCGGAATGTGTGGGAATATCTAAAAACCATTCCTTACGGTAAAACGATTTCGTATCTTGAATTTTCAAGAAGAATTGGCAATGAAAAAGCCATTCGGGCAGTAGGTACGGCCAATGGCAATAATCCGCTGACGATAATTTTGCCTTGCCACCGAGTCATCGGTTCGGATGGTAGTTTGGTCGGCTACGGTGGCGACCTTTGGCGAAAAGAATGGTTGCTTCGGCATGAAGGAAGTTTGCCCAATCAGGCACAATTGGGTTTATTTTAGTCCTTCAATAGGGGTAACAAACAATCGAAATGTCATTACACAAACTAATCAATAATCTATGGAAACGGCTATTAATCAGTCTATTACAACCGAAAAAGAATTTTCATCCTCTTCAAAACTCTTACTGGCCATTCCGCTCTATGTATATGTGAGCGTAATTGCATCAATGTGCGTGATTCTCGGCATCTTGTGGGACATTGCTTGGCACATGAGCATCGGTCGTGATGGCCTTTTTTCGGCTCCGCATGTAGTGACGTACATCGGAGCGGCTGCCGCAGGTATTTTCTCGGGTTATCAGGTTTTGAAAACTTCGTTTTGGGGAAATCAACTCGAAAAAGGAAAAATGGTAAAGTTTTGGGGCATTTTTTACAGTTCTTTGGGTGGACTTTTCTGTATTTGGGGCGGAATTGCTTCGCTTACATCGGCACCATTTGATGATTGGTGGCACAATACTTATGGCCTTGATGTGCAGATTCTTTCTCCTCCACACGCAGTTTTGTTGTTGGGGCTGATGAGCGTACAGATGGGAGCGATGATAGCTGTTTTGGCATTTTTGAATCGAAGTGAAAAAATAAGCTCACTTTCAACCGAAGAAAATGCTAAACGCACAAATCGTTTGCAGTGGATGTTTATTTTCACGGCGGCTTTTCTAATCACTTCTATTTTTACATTCCTTTCTGAATCTTTGGGGCGTTGGGCAATGCACGAGCCTTCGTTTTATGAAGTTGCCAGTGCTGCATTTCCATTTATTTTGTTTGCAGCGGGTCGAGCTTCAAACAAAAAATGGGGAGCTACCTATATATGTATCATATTCTTGATTTTCCATTGGGCTGTGAATGCTACGCTAAGGCTTTTGCCTGCCGAACCTCTTTTGGGGCCGATTCATAATAAAATCACTACCTATCAAACACTCGGTTTTCCGTTGCTTTTGTTTATTCCAGCATTTGTCAGTGATTGGCTACGAGATAAGTTTTCGACCAAAAACGATTGGATTTTAGCACTCATTTTAGGAGGGGCGTACACAATTATTTTACTTCTCACACACTACCCGTTTGGGACATTTTTACACGAATCGCCATTGGCCCGAAATTGGTTTTGGGGTAGCGAATCTTGGTCATTTCAGAATGATGCCGATTGGGAATACCGCTTTAAGTTTGGTCCGTGGAGTAATAAACCATTGTCTGAATGGATAATAGGCATTAGTCTTTCATTTGTTTTTAGCTTTTTATCGACACGCATCGGTCTTGCTTGGGGAAATTGGATGAAACAAGTGCAGAGGTAAAAAGAATGAGCGAATGAGTGAATGTAAGAATGAGTGAATAGAAAATTTTAGAACTAAACACTCAATATTACACGCTAAAATATTCCAAAAAGTCAAACTTAAATTTCAGAGAAATGGTATTCTTAAAATCAAGAAATAGTTTTTTTAAATATATTTTTTTATTCATCTTTTCTTCCCCTTTAGGGGTTAGGGGGCACATCGGCAGTGCTGGCGTTGTGCATGAAGGTAAAGCTGGAAATTACAGCGTGCAAGTATATGTTGAGCCACCTGATGTAATTCCAGGAACGGCCAAAGTTTCTGTCATGGTTGACGGAAACGATATAAAAAGTGTAAAAATGAGTCCGATTTATTATTGGACTGGCGATGAAGGCTCGCCTCGTTCTGATGAGGGAATTATGACCGAAGCAGGCAAATACGAAGGCAAAATTTGGCTCATGGAAAATGGTGCAGCCAGCGTAAAAGTAGTCATTGAAGGAGCAAGGGGGAAAGGTGAAGTATTGATTCCGATTGCGGCACTTTCTACGGCTCAACGCCAACTGCCAAGTTCGTTGGGTTGGATTTTGGCAGGTTTGGCTCTGCTTTTGGTCGGAATCATGACTACGATTATAGGAGCAAGCACAGGTGATAGTTTACTGAAAGTAGGAGAGCGTGAAAATAATTCAACTAAGAAACGCCGCATTGTAGGCTCAACGATTGGAGCTTCGTTTTGTGGATTGCTTTTGTTTGGTGGAAATATGTGGTGGAATGCCGAAACGGCTGATTATCAACGAAATATCTATCGACCCTATACGGCTACATCAAGTGTGAGTTTGAGAGGCGGGCAGAGAATTTTGAATTTTAAGATAGATTCGGCTTCTATTAATGGCCGTTCGACGAGTTTTATCATTCCTGACCATGGGAAACTAATGCACATGTTCTTGGTAAAAGAAGGCTCGATGGAAGTATTTGCTCATTTGCATCCTTCTCGAAAAGATACACTTACCTTTGAAGCTCCGCTACCCAATATGCCCGCAGGAAAATATTTAATTTTTGCCGATGTGTTGCGTTATCATAGCTTGCAAAATACGATTACTGACACAGTAGAAATTCCACAAACGCCAAAAGTAAATGTAATGCCAAAGCTCACAGGCGACTCGGACGATACTTTTGTTGTGACGAATGCAATTAATAAAAGTGCTAATTCGGTGGTTGATGAAAGCATCACGATTTGTGGAAGTCCAGGTGTGAAAACCAAGCTGCAAGATGGTTCAAGCATTGTTTGGGAAGAAAAACCAAACCAAAATCTTATGGCTGGCAAAGTCTATGATTTGAAGTTTTCAGTGCTTACACCTGATGGTAAACCTGCCGAATTACAAACGTACTTGGGTATGATGGGCCATGCTGCTGTTATCAAAGATGATGCAAGTGTATATATTCATTTGCACCCTAATGGTACATATTCGTCAACGGCTGTGCAGGTTTTGCAAAAACGTATCGACGAGACAAATAATAAACGCCCAAGACTCAATAACGCAAAGAAATTCAGAGATAGCGTGGATAATGTATTGGCAAAACTACAATCAATGACTGAAGCCGAACGAGATAAATTATTGATGGGTGATATGAAGCACGAAGTTGATGGGCATCATGGTGGACAGGTTACATTTCCTTATGTCTTTCCGAAGGCTGGGCATTATCGTGTTTGGCTGCAAGTAAAGCGTGATGGCAAAATCCTGACGGGTGTTTTTGATGCGAATGTAATATAAATAGTCAACAGTCCACAAGACCATGGTCATACAATTTGTAATTCGTTCTTAGGTTGTCTTCTGAAAATTGTGAATTATATGAGTTTATCCGCACGAAAGCTACTAAATTTCTTATTTTTGAGAAATTTAGTAGCTTTTTGGTTTAGGCCAGAAAAATCACCTTTTGGGGTGAAAAATAATCTTTTTTTTAGGAGTTATTTTACAACTTAAAATCATCGTGTGTGAAACAAGTTTTACTCATATTATTAATTATAAACTCAACTTTTGCCCAAACACCAAAAGATAGCCTTTTGAAGCAGTTGAGCATTGCCAAAGCCGATTCGAGTAAACTAAAAATTCTGAATCAAGTTTTTCGCCAAACACTTTTCGTGAATCCGAATGAAGCTTTGGGTTATGCCGAAAAATATTTAAAAACTGCCCAAAAAACCAATCAAAAGGCCGAGATAGCTCGTGGATTTAATTTTATTGGCATGAGCCAAGCCACACTTGGTAATGCCGATAAGGCGATTCCGTATTATTTAGAAGCCTTGAAACGCTATCAAGTTTTGAAAGATTCGCTCTACATTGGCATCGAAATGAATAATATTGCGGCGGCTCATCAGGCAAGAGACGAAGCCAAAGAAACGATTTTGTATTTTGAAAATGCCTTAGAAATCTTCAAAAAAATAAAAAATGAACAGTGGATTGGCAATGTTTCTAATAATTTGGCAACCCAATATACGAAACAAAATCAGCACGAAAAGGCCATTAAAACTGCCGAATATGCCATAAAAATATTCCAAAAAACAAGCGATAAAGCTGCCGAAGCAACAGCACTTTCTACGGCTGGAGCTGCATATTTATCCTTAGAAAAATATGCCAAAGCCCTTGAAATGTTCAATCAGTCGAACCGATTGGTGAGCTTAAAAGAAGATGCCTTGCTTTTCTCTATCAATAACACGAATATTGGGTTAGTGCAACTAAAATTGAAGCATTACGACCAAGCCGAGAAACATTTACTTCAATCTTTAAATATTCAAGAAGAACTACAATCGCTTACGCACATACACAATACACTCAAGAATATACACGAACTTTATGCTCAATGGGGAAAGCCCGATAAAGCATATTTGTATTTAAAGAAATTTCAGACCGTCAACGATTCGCTTTATAACCAAGAAAAAGACGAAAAATTGGCAAGCATCATCAAGAAATATGAACTCGACCAAAAAGAGCAGCAAATCAAGCTACTCAACAACCAAAACCGACTAAAAGACCTCGAAATCAATGATTCTAAGCAAAAACAACAACTCTTTATCATTGGTTTGATTGGTCTTTTGGGTATTATTGGATTAGGATTGTATCTGTATAAAGTTCGTCAGAAATCGAATTTAGAACTGGCCCAAAAGAACGAAGTCATTACCAAAACTCTCGGCGAAAAAGAGTTTTTGATGAAAGAAATACATCATCGAGTAAAGAATAATTTGCAAGTAATTTCGAGTTTATTGAGCCTGCAATCGCAACATTTGAAAGACCCTGAAGCCATAAAGTCAATCAAAGAGAGCCGTGATAGAGTAAAATCAATGGCCTTGATTCATCAGAATTTATATGAAGAAGACCGCCAACTTTACCTCGAAATCAACGAATATATTACTAAACTTGCTCAAAGTTTATTTCAATCGTATAATATCGAACCAGACCGAATTTTGCTTCAAACCAATATCAATAAAATGGTTTTAGATGTTGATACCGTAACTTCTTTAGGTTTGATAATCAATGAGTTAGTGACAAATTCGCTGAAATATGCTTTCCCAGGAAATCGTTCGGGAAGTTTAATTGTGAATGTCAATAAAGAGCAAAATTATTTGGTTTTACAAGTAAAAGACAATGGCGTGGGTGTTCCCGAAGATTTTGATTTAAGCAAACTCAAATCGTTCGGTTATCAGATTATTCGTTCGTTTTCAGCAAAAATGAAAGCAGAATTGAATATTTATAATAATGAAGGAACAAATTTCGTGATGAAAATTCCATTGAACCGAATCATGGAAAAAGATTTTGAATAATTAACAAAGCTATGACAGGAGTTAGAATTTTGGTGGTGGAAGACGAACCACTCATTGCCGATGACATTGCCAACCAACTCAGAATCAACGATTTTGAGATTTCGGCCATTGCCTATGATTACGAAGATGCCGTTTACGAATTGAAGTTCAACGCACCCGATGCCGTGGTGCTGGATATTAATTTGGGTGCTGGCAAAACAGGCGTTGATATTGCCGAAGTCATCAACGAAAAATACGGTTTGCCATTTATTTTTCTTACTTCGTATGCCGATAAAGAAACCCTCGAACGTGCCAAACGCACCGAGCCACTTGGCTATGTAGTAAAGCCGTTTGATGAACGAAACCTAATCGCCACGCTTGAAATAGCCCTTTACAATTTCTCACAAAAGCAAAAAAATACACAACCTGCCCTAAATTTAGATAAAATAAACGCTCGAATTTTATCTCCACTCACTGAGCGTGAATTTGCGGTTTTACAACAGATTTACGAAGGAAAAAGCAACCAACAAATGGCCGATAGTTTGTTTGTTTCTATCAATACCATCAAAACCCAAATCAATAGTATTTACTTGAAAATGGAAGCCAATTCGAGGTCGAGTTTATTGGCAAAATTGAGAGGGTTTTCCTGAAAAATCACCCGAATAGGTGAAAAATAGACTGGTTTTAAGATTGAAATTTGTCATATCAAAACTCAATCTTATCGCCATGAAACAAGTTCTAATTCTTTTTTTACTTTCCTTTACAACATTTGCACAATCAGTTATTCAAAACAATACTTCGAGTATTATTCTCACACCAAATGGAGTACGAACAACATATACGGCTGGCTATGATTCTACCAATACCTCTGCTGGAGCGGATGCTCTGAAATTTAATGTTGGCAAAAAATATAATACTGCTTTTGGGGCAAATGCTCTGAAAAATAATTCGATAAATGCTCCGAGCATAGGTGATAGCGAAAATAATGCAGCATTTGGCTACAATGCTCTTTTAGCTAATACAACTGGCAATGATAATGTAGCTGTAGGTGCAAAAGTATTAGAAGTAAGCTCTATTGGGTTCAATAATGTTGGCATCGGCTCAATGGCACTCAATAAGAGTACAACCGCTACTAATAATGTTGCGGTTGGTTATTCGGCTCTCACGGCTAATCTAACAGGCAGTTTTAATGTAGCCGTGGGTGGAAATTCTCTTGCCAAAAATGCTTTTGGAGTCGATAACACTGCTATTGGATATTTTGCACTAAATGCCAATACATCCTCCTATAATACTTCCGTCGGTAGGAATGCGTTAGGTTCAAATACTACAGGTTTATCAAATACTGCCGTAGGGCATCGTTCACTTAATAATAATACGACAGGTTTGGGTAATGTTTCGCTTGGGCGGTCAGCCAATTATACCAATACTACTGGTTCATATAATGTGGCTATTGGAGCGTTTTCACTTTACAGCAATACCACTTCCGATAAAAATATTTCAATCGGCGACTCTGCCATGTTCTTCAACTCAACGGGCTATAATAATATTGCCATCGGACGTTTAGCCAATGCTTTTGCAACAAGCTCTTATCATAATATAGCCATCGGCGATTCGGCTTTATATGATAATACTTCGGGAAATAGAAATGTGGCAATTGGCAAAAATGCCATGCGAAACACAGTTTATGCCACAAATAATATTGCTTTAGGCGAAAATGCACTCTACAATACTTTCACGAATGATAATGTAGCTATTGGCAAAAATTCTCTTTATAAATCGGCTGGTGGTTACGAAAATATCAGTATCGGCACCAATAATTCGTATGCAAATATTGATGGAAACCACAATACTGCCATCGGCAATTATGCTATGTATGCCAATACAAATGGCAGTAGAAACGTAGTTTTAGGTTATAAAGCTGGTTATGGTTTTTCGGGAAATGATTATTTACTTATCGAAAATTCTGATTCTTCTCAGGTGCTTATTTCAGGAAATTTTGCAGTCAATCGTGTCGGAATCAACCGAGCAGCAGGAGCAATTCTGAACCGCACGGAGACTTTTCAAGTAAATGGTTCAGCTTATAAAAATGATGGAAGTGGCAATTGGAATTTTACATCTGACCGCCGCTTAAAGACAAACATTCAAGCACTTGATAGTCAGGAAATGCTCAATAAAATCATTCATTTGCAAGGCGTTACTTACGAGTGGAATGATAATATCACAAGCGAACAACGCCCCAAAGGAACAATGCACGGTTTTATTGCTCAGAATATAGAAGAAGTGTTTCCGACAAAAGTTCAGCGAGATTCAAAAGGTTATTTATCAAGTAGTTATGGAGATTTTGACCCCATGATTATTGAATCAATCAAAGCCTTGAATCAGAAAATCGAAAATCTTCAAAACGAAAATCTTCAACTAAAATCACATAACGAAAAACTTTTAAAACGCCTTGATAACATTGAAGCAAGATTGAATAATTAAAACCAAACTAATCTATTACCATGAAAAAGAATTTAATCAAATTATCGCTCGTAATTGCATTATTATCAATTGTGAATGTGTCAATGGCACAAGTAAATAAACGCCAAGCCAAACAAAACGCACGAGTGAATCAAGGTCGAGCAAGTGGTGAAATAACAGCCAAAGAAGCAGCTCAAATTCAGCACAAACAAAACGAAGTGCAAGCCATGGAAAATGCGGCTCGCTCAGACGGTAAAGTTACTAAAGCCGAACGTAAAGCCATTAATCACGAGCAAAACGAAGCCAGCCGACAAATTGCTCGTAAGAAATCAAATCGTCGAAATAGAAATTAAACAAACTGCTGTTTTTTATTCCGTTAGTGTTTCACTGACAATTTTTAAATTCTTTTTTAGCCATGAAAACTTTCTTTTTTATCATAGCAATACTTTTTTCTACAAGTGTTTTTGCACAGCCTTCTGAAGCCCAAATCAAGAAAGATGTGGGTAATGCGGGTGTCATTTCATTTAGGTTTACAAAATCTACGGGTACGAAACAATGGAATGAAGACACCAAAAATTGGGAGTACGTAAGAGGTGTAGAAGTTGTCAGAAACTCCGATTTTGCAGGAATCAAACTAATCGTAGCGGGCGATGCCGTTTATCAATATACTGGCGGTGGCGGTTATTCTTACTGGAAATTCCGAACATTATCGAATAAATATGAAGGGATTCCGAACCCAACCGAAACCGAAATTATGACCTTGATAAATGCTAATCCGACTCAGTTTTTTGGAGGAAGGTATTATAGAATGGTTGATTTGCTCGAAAAACCGCATATTTCTGATACTCCCGATTGGCGTTGGCACAAGCCAACATCTGTCGAGTTTAAGATGAAAGCAAAATATGAAACCATGCTTAGTAATACTGAGACAGAAGTAATTGAGCAAACTTTCAATGTCAGATTATATCGAGATGATATAAAAGGTTCTTGGTTAAGATACGTTTCGATGCCATCGAATCTTGCTTCCGAGAAAAAATCTTTTGGAAAGAAAACGTATTCATCGGGCGTGCCTCGAAAAAAAATATAAATTGCCATTGTCAGTGTCCTCACTGACAATTTAAGCCAACTATCTTTAGCCATGAAAATCCAACTATTTGCATTTATTTTCTTTATCAGCACCAATTCTTTTGCTCAAAATATTGGTGAGCTTTTCATGAAAGTACCGAGTCAGTATTTCAAAAATACGCTCACAAACAAGTCAGTAACCAATACAGTCAAGCAAAAATTGCTTTCAACTCAAAAAGCAGATGGTTTTGTGTTGAATTTATATGATGCAAAAAACGGCTACCTCAATTTTATCACCGACACCGATTCAGAATCATTGGCTTTCGTGATGACCTACTGGAAATTTTCTGACGGCTTTCTGATTGCCATTGTAACTCAAAATAGTGGAATGTGTGCCGATATTACCACGGAAATTACTTTTTTGACTTATAAAAACGGTCAATTTCAAGATGTAAGTAAGACTTTCATGCCTAAACTTACGCTCAAAAGCTTTGAATTTGACCCAAAATTTGCCCATGAAATCAAGAAATTCGAGAATCATAAAAATATTGCGTATTGGATTTTGCCCCAAAAAGGTAAAGAGATCAAAATCCGCTCGATGATTTATGAATGTAATGATGATTTTCTGCCTAAACCACTCAATTATTATACACTCGCACCGAGTAGTTTATCGAAATATCAACTCATAAAAAAGCCATTCAATGAAGACGATTTTTAAGTTATTGATTATCAGCACAATATTCAGTTCTTGTCAGAAAAACCAAGAACAGCAGCAAAGCACCGATTCGCTCAAAACCGCCATAGAAATACCCAAGAAAACTCCGCAAAAATTGATGCAAGAGATTGATAGTCAGTTAATTTTTGGCGATTCGCTGCTCAATGAATTTGAAAGTGAAGAGTCGCTCGAAGGTGGTATGGAATATGCTTTTTATGATGAAAATTATCAACTCACTAAGATAAAAAGAGAAAGTTTTGGTGAGACTTATATGAACGTTGACCAATTTTATTTCGATTCAACGGCCAATTTGATTGGCGTAAAATCTGAAAAATTTACTTATAACAGAAGCACTACCGAAGAATCGGAGACTCCGCTCATCTCAACTCCACAAGGTAAGCACATTGTTTGTTTTGAGGGAAACAAAATTGTTTTCTACCAAAAATTGAAGTCAAAACGCAAATTTGAAGACAAAACCGAAGCTCAAGAGGCTGATTATTGGATAAAACGAGCAATGGCATCAGCCAAACAATTTGAGACAAACAAGGAAAGTGATTTTTATGAAAAATTCACTCAATTACAATATGATGAAACCAAAAACTCGCCCATACATATATATAAGTTGAGAGATAAAATGTATTGTCTAAATAATTTCGACGATGAGGTTTTTAAGAATACCCGTTTCGATAAAATAAAAACACCTCAGTTGGGAATTATTGAGTTGACTTACAAACCCGAAACTTCAGGCTGGCACGAAACCCGAACAGGAATGTTGTTCCAATCTTCGGGAGAAGTAAAAGTTGATAAAAAATCTGAAGTGGTAGGAATTGACCATCAAAAGTATTTATTTATTAGTTTTCAATTATTTGAAGGAAACAGCACCTCGAAATATTTCACTGTTATTAATTTGGCAAATCTTTCGAGTACATCGTTAATTATTTCAAGCGGCAAATCTAATGAAGCCACAATCACAAATAGAGCTATTAGAGACTTCTTAAATACAAAAATAATAGACTAATTCGATAGGATTTATTCTTTTAATAGATAATCATAAAAAAACACTCAAGCATTAGTGCTTGAGTGTTTTTTTATGATATATACGCAGATAAGTAAAAATACTTAAAATTAGAATATTGCAATTATATATGGTTGTTTTAAATAATTGTTGAAAACCTATTTTTGTTATTTTTTGTAATATTTTCAAAAATATATTAAATTTTTGAACCTATTTTATGTAAAAAATGAATTTTTGTAATAGAAATATCAAAAAATGAAACATGTGTGAAATTATGTTTTCGTTAAGTGTATTTATGATATTTTATTGATATTTATCTAATAATTGTATTTTTCAAATTAAATATGATAAATAATTAATTATTTTTAATAAAAACTCATTTTTTTTTGATAAAAATTTTTTTATTCGATTTACACTTGATACTTTTAGTCATTGATTCTTTGATAAGTACAACAACTCTTCATCAAGCTCTTCTTTTCCGACCGCAATAGGGAAGTTGCTTGAAGCCTAAAAATACTACGCTTAAAATGCGGAATTTGGAGTGCAACAAAAGCATTTCATAATTAAAACTGATGGCAGGAAACCATCGAGCCAAGAAAACTAAGATTATATAAAGTTGAATTTTCTACACGCAGAATTTTCGACTCAAAAGATACACTTTATCCAAACTGGCCCCTATAATAATTTCCCTTTAGGCCGATTGTTACGAAACCGAGCGGTCGGAGTCTCGTAATAATTCGGCTGAAAAGGGAACAACAAACTAACTTAAACCAAACATTTATGATGAAGAATTTCTACCTATTAGTTTGCTTGCTATTATCGTCAGCGATAATAGCACAGGATAAGGTTATTTCGGGAGTCGTTGGCTCTGAAAGCGAGGGCGTTTTGCCTGGAACTTCGGTTACTGTAAAAGGAACTTCTTTTGGAACTGTTACGGACGCTAATGGTAAATTTTCGTTGAAAGTGCCAGCAGGTGGTGCTTTTCTTACTTTTAGTGCTATTGGGTATGTCACTACTGACATTAAAATTGATAATAAAACTACATTTGATATAACGTTACAGCCCGATACAAAAACCTTAAATGAGGTTGTTGTAACGGCTCTTGGTATTTCGAGAGAGAAAAAATCACTCGGTTATTCACAGCAAGAACTCAAAGGCGAAAGCTTGGTTGAAGCTCGCTCAAATAACATTGCCAACGGGCTTGCTGGTAAAATGGCTGGTGTAAGAATTGCCGCTAATGGTGGCCCGGGAAGTGGTTCAACTATTCAAATTCGTGGTGCTTCTTCGGTTTCTGGTAATAATCAACCACTTATCGTTGTTGACGGTGTGCCGATTCAACAACAATTCGACAAACAATTTGGTGGTGGTATTTCAGAAGTTAGCCCCGATAATATCAAAGATATTTCGGTTTTAAAAGGACCAAATGCTGCTGCTCTTTATGGCTCACGTGCCGCTAACGGCGTAATTTTGATTACAACCAAAGATGGTGCTGGTACAAAAGGACTTGGTATCGAGTATAACTCAAACTTTACGGCTGAGCGTCCGTTGGTTAAACCAAATTTTCAAAATAGCTACGGTGGTGGTTCGGGTTATGTAACTTGGTATTCAGATGGTTGGAGTGGTGTGATTGCCCCTGATGCCTATGACCAATACAAAGCTGCTTACGGAACAGTAAGACCTGGCTCAACAACGGGTACTGACGGTACTGACGAAAGCTGGGGAGCTCCACTTGATGGCCGTTTGGTTAGACAATGGTTTACGGGAAAGGATGTTGCTCCGCTTACGCCACAACCAAATAACTGGGACGAATACTGGCAAACTGGTACTACTTTATCGAATAATTTAGCTCTTTCGGGTGGAAATGATAAAGGTAGCTTCAGATTAAGTATTGGTCGTCTTGACCAAAAAGGTTTGATGGCTTTTAATGATTTCTATAGAAATAACTTTAAGATCAATTCAAATTATAAGGTTTCTAAATTCATAACTGCTGTTGTATCTGGTGAATATGTGAAATCGGGTGGTAATCGTACTTATCAAAGTGGTGACCAATTTATCTGGTCGCACCGCCACGTTTCTTGGGATCAACTGGCAAATTATGCGGATTATGCCGATGTGCATATTCAAAGAGCTGTGGCAGGAAGATTACCTGACAATGACCCTGCAAACTGGCAGCATACATTCTTCACGAATCCGTTTTATACAAGCGAAAAATTGCCTTTTACGAATGATAAAGACCGTTTAGTCGGAAACATTGCCTTAAACTTTGCCATCTCACCAGAATTGAAATTAATGCTCAGAAGCGGTACAGATATGTGGTCTGATACCCGTATCAATATTATTAACTTTGATAGAGTTCGTAACGGAAACCGTACACCTGGTCGTTATTCGGAGGAAGTTTTACGCCGCCAAGAAACCAACCACGATGCCTTATTATCTTATGAAAAATCACTCACAAAAGATTTTCATTTGGTGGCTTCGGCTGGTGCAGCTCAGAGAAGCAATTATTACAAACGTAATTTTGCCAACGTTAATGAATTAGTTGTTGATGGTGTTTATAACTTAGCCAACTCAAACCCAAGCCAAAATACAATTGATAGTCGTATCGAAAAAGCCGAAGTACAAAGTGTTTATGGTTCATTACAATTGGGCTATTTGAATGCTTTATTCTTAGATGCAACTGCTCGTAACGACTGGTCGAGTACGCTTCCATCAAATGCTCGTTCGTATTTCTACCCATCAGTTTCGTTGAGTGGTGTGATTACTGACCTTATTAATTATCCTAAAGATATTCTTTCTTATGGAAAAGTAAGAGCAAGCTGGGCTCAAGTAGGTAACGATGCTGACCCGTATCAACTGGCACAAACTTTCCGTGCGGGTGGTTCGTGGAATAGCTCATTACCAGCCTATTATGAAAATTTGACAATCTCAAATGCCACTTTGAAACCTGAAATTACAACGGGTATAGAGTTAGGTTTAGATTTGAAATTCTTGAAAAACCGTATCGGATTAGACTTCACTTACTATAATCAGTCAACTAAAAACCAAATTCTCGGAGTAGAAATCTCGAAGGCCAGTGGCTATGACAAACGTATCTTAAACGCAGGTCAAATCACTAATCAAGGCATCGAGATTATGCTCTCAGGAAAAGTGCTTGAAGCAAATTCATTCAAGTGGGATATAGCCGTGAATTATTCTCGTAACCGCAATAAAGTAATCGCGTTGGCCGAAGGTCTAACAACCTATACACTCCAAGAGCGTAGAGGTTTGACTTCAATTGCCCAAGTAGGAATGCCTTACGGTGCGTTGTTTGGTATTGGTTTCAAACATGCTCCTGATGGTCAAATTGTTTATGCCAATGGCTTACCAGTAGTGGAAACTACACCAAGAATCTTGGGTAATATCCAACCTGATTGGATGGGAGGTATCTCAAATACTTTCACTTACAAGAAATTTACATTAACAGCTTTGATTGATGCAAAAATCGGCGGAGATATTTTCGACGAAGGTACAGGTACCGCTCGTTGGACTGGTCAATATGCTGAAACAGCCGTTGGTCGTGAAGAAGGTATTATCGGAAAAGGCGTAATGAATATTGGAACTACCGAAAATCCTCAGTATGTACCAAACGACGTGATTGTAGCAACCAACCAATTGATTGGCTATAACAACCCTCGTCGTTATCACGAAGCAGCAATCTTCGATGCTTCTTATGTCAAATTACGTGAAGTTTCATTTGGATATACTATTCCTAAATCGGTTTTATCAAAGCTACACTTACAGAACGCTAAACTTTCGATTGTAGGTAGAAACTTGGCTATTTTATTCAAAAATACGCCACACATCGACCCAGAAGTTGACCGTTTCGGAGCTAACCAACAAGGTTTTGCTTATGGCGAATTACCAAATTCAAGAAGTGTAGGTGCAAACCTTTCGATTAGTTTTTAAGTGAAAAGCGATTAGCTTTTAGCCATTAGTCTTTAGCTTTTTAAAAGAAATAATTAAGCTAAATGCTAAAAGCTAATCGCCAACAGCTTTATTATCTACCTAAAATTTTGACAAATATGAAACTCAATAAAATTATATATTCATTCGCATTTGTTGGTTTGCTTTCATCGGTTAGTTCTTGTACGGAAGATTTCGATGAAATGAATACCGACCCAAATAACCCAACGGCTATCGGAGCTCAATATTTGTTTCCTTATGCTACCGAAAAAGCAGTTGATAGATATTGGGGGGGGAATGTTCGTTTTGAGCGTTTGAACCTTGATGGAGCAATGCTTTGGGTGCAATATTTAGCACGTAATATTTACTCAAACGAAGGCGATAATTACGGTATTACGCCAACGTTCTATAACAATACTTGGAAGTCACTTTATAATGATGGCTTGTTGAATTTTCAAAGAATCATTACTGAAACGAGTGAAACTGGCAAAAGTCCGAACAAAAACTACGAAGGTGCTGCTCTCGTAATGCGTTCGTGGACATTTTCACTTTTAACAGATTTGTACGGTGCAATTCCTTACACAGAATCTATTAAAGGAACGGCTGAAACGCCAATTTACACACCTGCTTATGACCCAATGGATAAAGTTTATGCAGGAATCTTGGCTGATTTGAAACTTGCAAATGAGAAATTGACAGTTGGTGGGCCAGCTATTTCGGGAGATATTATCTACAATGGTGACATTTTGAAATGGAAGAAATTTGCTAACTCGCTTCGTTTGCGTTTGGCGAATCGTCAAGCAGCTAAAAAATCGGCTGAATCTAAGGCAATTATGAACGAAATCCTTTCAGATGCTACCAAATATCCGATTTTTACAAGCAATGCCGATAATGCACTTTTAGCAAATACGGCTTCTCGCCCAAGTAATAATGAATGGAACGAAGTAATGATTGTTGGTAGTCGTACTGACTGGAGTATCAGTAAAACGGTTGTTGATAAACTAACGGCTTTGGGTGATACTCGTTTGGGCGTTTTTGCAACAAAAAATAAGGCAGGTGGCTACGAAGGTATTCCGAATGGTTTGCCTGATGCAATCGCTACTACATATTTGAGTTCGGCTTCAGTATTGACAGATTATTTCACGAAAGCAAATGCTCCAAGTATCATTATGACTTTCAGTGAATTGAATTTCATTTTGGCCGAAGCAGCATTCGATGGTGATATTACAGTAGGCAAAGCAGATGATTATTTCAAAAAAGGAATTGATGCTTCATTTACGCAGTTTGGCATCACAACTCCAGCTACTTATTTGACAACAGTTGGAGCGATTTCTAAAGAAAAAATCATCGAACAAAAATGGATTGCTCTTTTCGGACAAGGTGTTGAGGCTTGGACAGAGTTCCGTCGCACAGGTTTTCCTAAGTTTTCTCCACGTGATGCCAGAGCGGTATTTGAAAACGATGGTGTTGTGCCAACTCGTTTGCCGTATCCAACTACTGAATATTCGTTGAATAAAGCAAAACTTGACGAAGGTATCAAAATCAATGGAGCTGATAACATGAAAACCAAACTTTGGTGGACGGAGTAAATTCAAACAATATTTTCGTAGGGGCGTATCGCATACGCCCCGTATTCAAAAACATAAACGAATTTCAACATGAAGAAAATACTATTTTTTAGCACTATACTTTTAGGATTTGTAGCAACCTCATGTAAAGTTGACGACCCATTTGTTGACAGAGTTGTAGCACCAGTTTTGGTAATTTTTGAAGATCCAACTGGTAAAACCAATGGCCTAACTACCGAACCAGCCATTGTTTCATCTGCTTCGGCCGACGCTTCAATCACTGTGCGTTTGTTAGAATTAAACAAAGATGGTTTACTTGATTTCAAAGTAGGTATTGATAGCATTCCTGCTACGGCTGTTCCAGTAACATTTAAACTCAGAAACGGTACAAAAATTTCGGATGTGACAACTGATGGTACTGGTCGCTCAACATTGAAAATTTCTTGGAAATCGCTTGGTATTGCTACGCCAGCGGTAGGTTCTTCGGTTCAGTTAGCTTGTTCGGCAACGTACAAAGAAGTATCGTTTACAAAATATTTTAGATTAACAGCAACAAAGTAAATTAATGAATAATGTAAAATGGATAATTGAAAATGTTTTGATTATCAATAGTTTATAAAGTTCTTATTTGTCCATTGAATATTCATTTTACATTATCAATTATTCATTCTTAATTCAAAAAAAGTCTCTATTCAAATAACAAAAAAACTAAGAATACAATGAGCAACATGATTAACAGACGTAGTTTATTAAAGACAGGTTTAATGACAATCGGCGGAATGGCACTTGCTCCGCACATCTCAATGGGTGCATTTTCGGGTGCAAATTTCAGTCTCGATGAAAAAAGCAGACTTTATTATAGCCCGCTTTTGAGAGAGCATTTTTTAGATGAAAGACCAGACGTAACGGCAATGATGGCTCGCTTGAATGCTAACGAAAACCCTTACGGGCCACCAGAAAGCACAAGAAAAGCAGTTGCCGAGTCAGTTTCGGGCGGAAATCGTTATTCATGGAAAGAATTGGCAACTTTGGTTGACAAATTGGCTAAGAAAGAAGGCGTAACCGACAAGCACATCATGATGGGGCCAGGTTCGTCAGATTTGCTCGAAAAAGTAGCTTTGGTATTGTTCATGAATGGTGGAAACGTTGTTTCGGCTGACCCAACTTATATGTCATTGATTCGTGTAGCTGAGTCGGTTGGTGCAACTTGGAAAGCGATTCCGTGTAAATCAGACTGGTCGCATGACTTGAAAGCGATGGAAGCAGCTATTGATAAGGATACTAAAATGGTTTATATCTGTAATCCTAACAATCCAGTTGGTAGCATTACAGCAGGAAAAGATTTATTAGATTTCTGTTCAAGAGTATCTGAAAAAGTACCAGTTTTTGTTGATGAAGCATACCTCGAATTGGCCGAAGGAACAGGCACAGAAAGTATGGTTTCTTTGTTGGCTCAAAAGAAAAACGTAATCATTGCTCGTACATTCTCAAAAATCATGGGTATGGCTGGGCTTCGTGTTGGTTATGCAGTAGCTCAACCAGAATTCTTGGATAAAATCCAGAAAATCACAAGAGGTGGAATGGGTATATCTCATACTTCAGTTTTAGGTGCAATTGCAAGTTTTGAAGACACTGGCTTCCAAGCAATGACCAAAAAATTAAACACCGAATGTAAAGAATATTTGTATGAAAACCTTACAAAAATGGGCTACAAATACATTCCATCTTATACCAACTTTGTAATTTTTCCAATCAACATGAATGGTAAGGATTTTTTAGGAAAGATGGCTGCAAAAGGAATAATGGTGCGTGCGTTTGATATTCAGAACAAGCCGTGGTGCCGTGTGAGTATGGGAACGATGGACGAAATGAAGTCTTTTGTAAAAGCACTGGGCGAATTATCTTAGTTTTTTTGTCATAGGTTAGAGTGATTTGGGGGAGTTAATGACTCCTCCAAATTTTATACTTTACAAGTTGTTAATAATCAGTGGTTTAATTGAAAAGGTGACACTGTGAAGTAAGTAATTCTTAATCGCTACGGCGAACCGTTCTACATTTTTCATTATTAATTAAAATTATGGTTGAGGCTGTACAAAAAACACTTATCCTCCTCCTACTTATTGGACTGGGATTGGCTCTGAGGAGTAAAATAAAAAACAAAACCGAAATAAATGGTATCAAAGAAATTATCTTGTCAATCGCATTACCTTCAACGGTTTTCATTGCATTGATGGGTATCAAAATTAGTGCGTCCTTACTTATCTACCCTGTGCTTGTACTTGCTTTTAATTTCTTTATTTACTTAACAGCTCCTTATTTTTTGCCAATTTTTGGCATCGAAAAAGATAGTTCGGCTGGGCGTACGCTCACAATGTTGTTGCCTTCACTCGCACCAGGGCTTTCGAGTTTTCCGTTTATCAATGAGTTTCTCGGCGATGAATCTTTGGCATTGGCCGCCATGGGTGATGTGGGAAATAAGTTTTTTGCTTTAAACTTTCTCTACTTTGTAGCTATGAAAATGTACCTCAAAAATAACCAAACTGAGGAGGTAGAAGAAAAAGGAAAAGTAAAAAGTTTATTGCTAAGTTTAGTAAAGGAGCCAATCAATATTATTATGCTTTTGGCTATTATTTTTCTTTCGGTAGGAATCAATATGAAGTCATTACCATCGGCAATTTCCGAATTATTTAACCGTGCCAGTAGTCTTATGACTCCTTTGGTGTTGATTTATATCGGTTTGGCCGTGCAATTCAAAGAAGGAAAAATCAAACTTGTAAGTTCGATTTTATTATTCAGAGCGGGTATCACGATACTTTTCAGCGTTCTGATTATCAATATCTTTAACATCACTACTCCTAACCTAATTTTACTTGCAGTCGTAGTACCGTTGAGTTCGTGTAGTTTTTGGCCTTTTGCTCATATTTCGGCGATCAATCTCAAAGAAGAGGACAAAAACTATTTAAAAGAAAGAAAAACTTTTGATATGAACTTAGCGGTACTGATTTTGGCTTTTTCGTTGCCACTCTCTACGATTTTAGTAATGGGTATTTTAGCATCAGGTCAGTTTTTTGCTCAAACGAGTACCTTATTAGTTACAGGTTTGATTTTCACGGGTTTAGGACTTGCTCCTCACATGCTCAAAAAATCAAAAACATTCCTGAAACTCTCAAAAGTGTCAAGTTAATTTAAGGTTGAATAGATAAGCTAAGTCCACCAGCTTTTATTTTGTTTCAGAAACACCATCTAACTAAACTAAATACCAAAACTATCTGCCACGTTGCTCGAAAGAGTAGTGTGGCTTTTTTGTGGCGAATACCCTTTCAAAATACCAAAATTAGATACTGTTTTCTAAAGCAAACTTGATAAGTTCAGTCGATTTGGTAATCGAAAGTTTGTAATAGATATTTTTTCGATGCGTTTTGACGGTTTCGAGACCCAGAAATAGTTTCTCGGCAATTTCGGTAGTATTCATACCGTCTTTAATCATCCTTATTATCTCGATTTCTCGTGGAGTCAACGAAAATTGTTTTACAAAAAAATCATCGTGATGTAGGTTTTGTCGGAGCTGATTTAGTTTTGGGTCGTAGTAATTTACACCATTCAGTACACTATCAATACCAAGAATTAATTCCTCTTTGGTTGAGTTTTTTAGTAAATAGCCATCTACTTTTAATTGTTTCGACTGCTCAATAAATCGTGGCTCGGTGTACATAGAAACAAAAACAATCTTGATAGTCTCGAATGCTTTTCTTAGTTCTGTTGTCAAATCAAAACCATTGATTGATGGTAAATTAATGTCCAGTAAAATTACATCGGGCCTTGTGACCATAACCATCATCAATACATCTTTTCCATCAAATACTTGGCCGACGATGTTATAGTGGTCAGAGATAAGTTGTTTTACACCTTCATTAAACAGTGTATGGTCATCTGCTATGAGCAGTTTAGGTTTCATTATTGGCTACTTTTTTGGGACTTCAATCGTTACTGTTGTTCCTTTGGGGCTTGAATCAATGTTAAGTTTTGCACCCAGAAATTCAACTCTCGAATTTATATTCTTTAGTCCACTTCCCCAATTATTTTTGTCTGATTTTATTCCGATTCCATCATCTTCAACCAAAATTTGTAGAGTTTCTTGATAATAGATTAACTGAATGATAGCATTTTGGGCTTTTGAATGTTTGAGTATATTATTGATTAATTCGGTAATTATTCGATAAATATTTAGTTTAATATCTTGATGTAAGCGTTGTTTTTCTCCGAAAGTGATAAAAGTGAAATTTATATTTGACACATGTTGAATTCTATCAATGGTATTTTTGATTGAAATTATGAGTCCATCATTTTCGAGTTCGGGAGGAGAGAGGTTGCGGGAAATATATCTCAAATCATCAATAGCTTTTTCCACTAAATTTATGGCTTCTTGACTGGCTTTTTCGTTGGCTATTTTGCCTTTAATAGCCGAAAGGGTTCCACCTAAATCGTCATGAAGGTCTTTAGCGAGACGTTGGCGTTCGGTTTCTTGAGTTTGGATTACTTGCTTGACTAACTGGTTCTGCGAATTTGATAAGGAAAGTTTTAATTCAGTCGCTTTGCGATTAATACTCAGGGTTCGGAATATAAAAAATACCAAAACTACACCAAGTATCACTATAAAGATTAGGATATTTCTTTGGTATCTTTGTTTTTCATTCTCTTTGATGAGGGCAATGGTTTTTAGTTCATTTATTTCAGATTCTTTTTTTTCGAGATTGTATTTTTCTTCAATGTCCTTAAAACTTTTGCTAAGCTCTTGGGTATTAATTTTTTCTTTTAGCTCAGAAGATTTCTCGAATGCTTGAATGGCTTTGCTGAGTTGTCCCAAACCTTTATAAATCTGATAAAGTCTATAATAATGATTGTAATGGTCGTGTATGGAGCGACTAAGTAAAATATTTTGATATTGCTTTTCTGATTCGAGAGCTTCTAAAAATCGTTTTTGCTGAATATTATAAGAGCTAATTTCAGAATAAATCTTATGTTCGAGATAGTTTGCGTACCCACCATACGCAGGATTATTGTTTTGTTTGAATAATTTTAAACTATGCTGGAACTTACGCTTCATATTGAGATGCAAATAACAAATTGTTAAATGTGCCCAATTTGCTCCTTCGCTATAATATCCCAAATTTCTATTTCCATGTTTTTCAAATAAAACTGACTGTGTTTCAAAGTACGGAAGTGCTTTTTTGTAATTACCTATCAGAATGTAATAATCACCTTTTAAGGCATTTACTTTATGGATTACCTCCCAAATTTCGTGTTCTTTAGCAATTTTTAAGGCTTTGTTTAGGTAGTCAAAGGCATTTTGGTTGTTGTTTTTTATTTTGTAGTAAAGCAGCTTTTCAGCTAAGTTGATATTAAGCCAACATTGCTCGTATGGGGCTAAGATATGTCCTTTTTTAGAATCAAGGTCTTTTAGTATATAATAAGAAGAATCAATTTTGCCTTTAACAATTGGAATCTGAGATTGATAGACCGTTAGTACATATTCCCCTTGTGTCCAATTATAATTTTTAAAAGAAGTTCTTAATTGTTCAGTTGTTTTGAATAACCTAAGGTTGTTAGATTGCGTTTCTGGATTTAATAGACTTTCTTGGACAAATAATGTATCTGATTTTCTGAAAATTAGAGTGTCATTTTTAAAACTTGTTGGCTGCTGTTGCAAAATAGAAATTTCTTTCTTCAAACGTTCTATCATTTTAGTTCTCTCAGCTTTCGGTAGAAAAACAATATGCTGCGAATAGCTGGGTATTGCCTTAGCTAAATAAATGAATGTGAGGATAGAAACCTTAAACAAAAACTTCATACTGGTATCTTTCTAATGAGAGCGTAAAATTCAATCAACAAAAATATACTGTTCAGACAGTAGATAAAATCCCCCGAAAGGGGTATTGTAAGGCTATTAGTTCGTCTCGAATTTTGTAAAAGTATTTTAAGCCAAAGATAATTATGACTCGCCTAAATCTTCCGCCAGTACAAGATATTGCTTTTTTGCGAGCTTCGGTAAACTACACTGAATTTCACTTGACCGATGGTCGGAAAATCATCAGTAGTTATACACTTACTCGTCACGAAAATCGTGTAGAAGGTTTTCTGCGTATCAATAAGTCGTATCTGATAAACCCAATTTACATCGAAAAAGTGAATGTAGTCGGTAATAAAAAAGAAGTCCAACTTAAAAACGGTGAGCGTATTGTGGTGAGTAGGCGGAGGAGAGGGGTGGTGGATGGTTTGTAAGAGTTCTGATTAAAATGATGTTAAATTCATAAAATTATATAAAATGAAAAAGTTTTTATTCTTTTTGTTTTTCCCTTTACTCATTAAAGCACAAGTTAGTCTTTCTGGCAGTTCAATATCTTCTTTGAGTTACTGTTCATCGGGTTCGGTCAACCAAACTTATAGCCTTTCGGGTAGTCATGATGGTAAGAATCGGTACATTTATTCATTTAGTGGACAATACGGAGTAGGATGTCAATTTATTATCCGCTGGAACTCTACAAATATAACTTGGGATTTAGTACAAAGAAATCAATCTGGGCCATCTACTTTTGAAGAAAATATATTGAGTTCGGTAGCTGGTGACACGAGTGACCCTCCATGTGGTTCTGCTTTCGGCGGAACAATTACTGGAGAGAGTTGCTCCGCAAATTGTACAAATTCAATGGTTGTGAATGGCCCTTCAACTCTTTGTTCGGGTACTTCAACTATGCTTACTGCAACAGGTTGTAGCGGCACGGTCACATGGAATAATGGTAGTACAGGCACAAATCTTTTGGTTTCACCAACCACGACCACTACTTATACTGCTTCTTGTAGTACAGTAGGCGTATGTAGTAGTTCGACTACAATCTCTGTCAATAATACACCGAATGCACTTGTTATCAATTCAAACAATACAAGCTATTGCTCGGGAGCAACCGCCATACTTACAGCATCTTCTTGTGGGGGGACAGTCTTGTGGAGTAATGGTGCCACTGGACTCCAAATTTCAACAACTACTGATGGTGTTTTTACAGCAACTTGTAATCAAAATGGATGTAACAGTCCGCAGAGTAATAGTTTACCGATTTCTTTTCATTCAACACCAACAATTTCTGGAAATAGTTGCGTTGGTTCACAACTCGTAGCAACGGGTTTTGGTAATGCTCCACTTCAGTGGCTTCGAGATGGAATAGAGGTTACAGGAGCTACAAATGTCAATTTTACTCCAAATCAAGCAGGAACATATCAAGTAGTAACTACCTCAGAAAAAGGCTCTTGGACGGTTTTGCCTTTTTCGGTAAATTTTGTTATGAATAGTGTTTTTTTTGTTGATGCTGCTCAAGGGTGGATTGTTGGTAGTAGTGGAAATATTTACAAAACTGTGGATGGTGGAACAACTTGGACACAACAACTAAGTGGTACTACATCATCGCTTCATTCAGTATTCTTTACTAATAAAACTGATGGGTTAATAGTTGGGCAAAATGGTACAATTCTCAGAACAACCAATGCTGGAGTTACTTGGTCGGCTGTTGCAAGTGGTACAATTAACACTCTTTATGATGTATATTTCTCTGACACCAATAATGGTTGGGCTGTGGGTGGTCAATATATAGTCTTGAAAACAACCAATGGGGGGGCTTCTTGGACAGTTGCAACTCTTGATAATTCTGTAACAGCATCTGATTATTATTCTGAGGTTCAATTTATAGATGCCAATGTCGGTTATGTTTCGGGTGGGAAATCTGATTTTTCAGAAGGTATCGTGAAAAAAACAATTGATGGCGGAACAACTTGGAGTACATCATTTTCGCAAATTAATAATTCGTTTATTTACGGATTATCGTTCATAAATGCTAATATCGGATGGATAGGAGGGATTATTGCAGGGTCAGCACCGTATGCCCAAAAAACAACGGATGGTGGCAGTAATTGGACAAATATTTCTTTTTCAGGACAGAGTTTAGTTGACGGAATCAGAGGAGTGTATTTTCTGGATGCAAATCGAGGATGGTTCATTGCTTCTAATAATTCGATGGGTAATTCTATTTACTCGACCCGAGATGGTGGCTTATCATTTACTCGCGAGTATATCAGTAATGCCTCTCAGGCATCTTCGGTATCTATCAGCAGAGATATTTTTATGCTACCCGATGGTAATAGTGGTTGGGTTGTAGGTCATAATCCTTCATTTAATCGAGCCTTTATAATGAAATACTCCAATAAAGTATGTCTTTCTAATACAATTGTAGTTAATAATAATATTCCGTCATCACCAACTTTGAATCTCTCTGGAAACCAAACGCTTTGTCCTAATACCTCAATTAATTTGACCGCAAGTGGTTGTGAAGGAAGCGTGAATTGGAGTAATAGTAGTACGGGTACCTCACTGAATATCACGCAAATAGGTACTTATTCGGCAACTTGTACAACGATTTGTGGTACAAGTTCTCCAAGTAGTCAAGTGGTAATAGTAGCGAATCCTACGACACAAAATCTTTCAGGTGTTGCTGTTAGTAGTGATATAAGAGCAGACCAAACAATTATATCAACTCAAATGATAAATACAGGAATTAATACTACTTATCGTGCTGGTAATAGTATTTCGCTTAATTCGAGTTTTGAAGCAAAAATAGGAGCTGTCTTCAAAGCCGAAATTGGTGGGTGTAATTGAAAATATAATATAAAAATCGAATGAAAAAAATAACTTACTTCTTACTAATCTTACTTTGCTCTTTTCAAAGTATAGCCCAAATCTCACTAATTGGGCAAGGATGCGATGGCACACTTAACCAGACTTTAAATTTTATAAGCTACAAAGGATATCTATTCTTCAGCAATGCAGGATGCTCTAATAGACCTGATGGAATTTATAAAACAAATGGAGACTCTCTGGGTACTTTACTACCAAATACAAATTGGATGGGTTTTGACCCTTATCCAGATAGACGAGGAGTCTCTGGAAAATACATTTATTTTGGACAGTCCAATAGCTTATGGGTAATTAATGGAGAAACAAACCAAGTTCAGATGATTAAAGATAATCTTAGCTCGATTCCAACCTATATTAATGATTTAAACGGAATCGCTCTTTTCTCAGAAAATGGAACAAATCTTTGGCGAAGTGACGGTACAGAAGTAGGTACTTATAAAATCAAAGATATGCCAGTAAATAAAATTGTATCTGATGGAACTTACGCTTATATTTCAGACCATGCTGATATATGGAAATCCGATGGTACAGCGGCTGGAACTGTAAAATTAAACTTTGCGGTGATAAATAATGGCGGAATATTAGAATCTGTTGCACCAAGTAGCTTAACCGAATGGAATGGAAATGTTTTTTTTATTTATAACCAACCTCATGGTTATTCATTGAGAAAAATTGTTGGCAATGCGGCAATTACTTTAGGTGCAACTGGTTGCCATCTTGATTGTGGAGGGACTTGTACTGTCTGTGATGGATTTAATAATGTTGGAGGAACTCCTAACTCTATGTACCCTACATCTTCAGGAATTTATTTTTTTGGAGAAGCAAATGCCTCAGGGTCTGGACTTTATGAATTATGGAAAAGTGATGGGACTGTCGGTGGAACGGTTAAAGTAATATCTTTTTCCGCAGGAACTACACCGTATATGCCTATTCGTGCCAATGATTACAACAGTTATCCTAAACAAAATTACGATAACATTTTCTTCTTCACGGCCACAGACCCTACAAATGGAATTGAATTATGGAGGAGCGATGGCACAGCTGCAGGCACATTTATGGTAAAAGATATTAATGCTGGCCCAGCCGACTCAAGACCTCAAGGTTTGGGCGTAATTGATGGAATTTGTTATTTCAGTGCAGTGACTGATGATAACGGTCGTGAGATTTGGAAAAGCAATGGTACAGAAGCTGGAACCATGATGGTTCAAGATTTAAACCCAGGTACTGCCAATGGTGTAATTTCTCCAGAACCACCAAACGAAAACCTTAATAATCGTTGGGCAACTATCTATAATGGGCGTTATTATTTTAAAGGGATTTCTCCAATCGCAGGAGGTAATCTATTTGCTGTGGATGGTTTAAAACATTATGTATATCGTCAATTAACGCCTACTGTAAGTACCATAGACATTGCAAAAAAGGCTATTTTCTTAGAAACAGGTACTTTGATTTTGCCAAGCATTAATGTTTTTTACGAAGGGAAAATACAAAATAATAATTAAGAATATGTATGAAATACAAGAGTGGTCATATTGGTTAAAAAAATACCACTCTTGTAGAAATTTTTACTGACTCTTCGAGTCCTCCTCTCTAAAATCTCTTGCTATTACTTGCCCTTTAGCCACTTTAATGGCATCTTCGGCATATTTTTTGGCTTCTTCTTCTCGGCCAACTTTGTATAATAACTGAGAATAAGTTTTCATTGCAATTGGGTTTTCTGAAATTCTGAGTGATTTACCCAACCATTTCAAAGGCAATTTTAGCTGTTCTTTGTCCGTAATATTTTGGGCAAATCTCCAGCCATAAAGGCGTAATTGGTAAGCAACTTCTTCGTTATAACCGCTCAAAATATCATCACGAAGTAATGTCCATTCTTCGGAAGTGAACTTCGATTTATCTTCGTACTTTTTAAATTCTGCTACTGATTGATTTGTAAGAACTTCGGCATCAATGGCATCAATATAATTGAGGTATGATTTAATACTTTGGCTATAATTTTCCCAGTTCTTGGTAATTTCGTAAAACTCAATTCGATAACTCATCATTAGCATTTCTTTGTTGTAAAGCGGCGTACTTTTCTCGTACCAAAAAGGCGAAATGGCTGCAACTGCCGAGTTCATCAAATCTTCGTTTTTATTGAGCATCGCTTGATTAAAAGATCTATCAATTATGCGGCTCACTCGTTGGCGAATCCCATTAGCATTTTCTTCATTGAACCCTTTTAGATTTTCGGAATTACTTATCAAAATCTTGAATAATTCATCATCCGATGTTTTATTAGTTTGATAAAGATATTCGCACAAAAGCAACATATTTTGCTCAGAACCTAAACTTTTCTTATCCAATCCCAGAGCATAGCCTCTGATTGCTTTATCGAGTTCTTTGATGCTTTTCTCACGCTCTTTATTGCTACCAGTGTGAGCAGCTTGCAAACGTCTAAGCGAGTATAAGTAAAACATTTCGGGGCTTTGCTCGCCTTTACTGAACATTTTATCAAGATATTCCAATGATAAAAAGTTTTCGTTTACCTTAATTGCACGGTTGGCATCTGCCAATAATTCTTTTGGGTTCGATGCAAAATGTGATTTATAGATAAGTTCGCCATCGGCAGTAAAGAAAAAATATGCCGAAGATGCCCCATAATATTTAAACTCACTATTGGCAGATTTATCTCTGAGCGATTCAGAGTTGATTTTCAAACTTATAAAGTTTTCATTGAAAAAACTACCTACTTCAGAAGTCGGAAATACGTTTTGATTCATCCAACGGCTATTACCACCGTAGTTTTCATAAGATATAAAAACCAGCTTGCCATGTTGCTTGGCAAGTTTTTGAGCATTTTCAAAAGTTCCTCGTATAAAATTGACTCCTCGCTCTCCTTGAGCAAATACTTGTGAGGTAAGGCATAGGAAAGCCAATAAAACTAATCTTTTTATGGCGTTAGGTAGAATTAGGATGTTATGTGTTTTGATGTAAAGATTCATAAATGTCTCCGCTTAATCATTTTCTGTATAGCCTTTTCCAAAAAGCATGCCATAATGTCGAGTGCAGAGAATTTAATTTGATTTAAAATAAAAATATAATCGAATTGTAGAAAAGAACAAATTTGAATATTGTAATGTTGTTTTTTTGAAAAATATCAATAAAAAAGTCCCTTTCTACATAGAGCAAAAAGAGACTTTTTGTGGGGGAAATGAAAGGTCATTTATGTCCAATTTTCCAGTAAGGGATTGCAATAACCAATTTATCCTTCGGCTGCCACAATCTGAAAACGACGGATAGCTGCCAACGTAATACCAACAATAATCATGAAAAAACCTATCCAAAGAAGGTTAATATGCGGTTTTTCGGTGGCTTTTAGCACGAGAAATTCTCGCTGACCTCGACTCACAGTAAAGGCAAATTTGCCCGAAACTGGGTCGATTTTAGATAACTGTAAGCGAAGTCCCATTTCATTATTCACTTCAGGTTTACTCCAGACTTCACGGTCACGAATTGCAAAAACTGGTCGCATCGTAACGGCAACGTTTCTGTCCAAAACTTTCACAGTTGCACGAGCCGCTGCATCACCTTCGGCTAATTGCATGCCATCCACTTCTCTAATTCCTTCCACATTTTCAAGAATCGCCACGTAGTCATTGATAAAGAATGTATCACCAACGGCTACCGCAAATTCTTCGGGGCGACTCCAGTCACGCTCATCTTCGGCCACTGGTGGGCCTGAAACGAAAGCATAAATATCTTTATTCCAAAATTTCTTAATATCTGGTGAAAGCACCGTTCCCATTTTCTCATTGTCTTGCACACGTGGATAAAGATTAAACTTCTTGCCGTCTTTGTCCGAATACTCAATCTGGAAGTAGGTGTTTTCTGCTTCGTATTCGAGCGTATCGCCACGTTTAAAATACGTTTTATCGCCATCCACAACATCAGCACGGGCAATTCCTTTATAATTACTGCCAGGAACAGGCCAAACGTATTTTTTCTCAATATACCCAGGTGCATTTCTTACATCAACAAACTGCCCCTTGTAAGTAAATGAAAATTCACTCAATTCAGTTGGACGATTGAGCCACAATAAAGCATTTTCTTTATTATCGCTTTCGTTGGTAAAGATTTTTGCCCCCGAAAAATTCAAAGAAACTACTTTCGAGTAGCCCGACGAAAACATGATTCCAATGAGCATTACTGCTAAACCAATGTGCGTAATTGCTCCACCAGCAACTTTGAATTTTCCTTTCAGAATATCCAACAAAATACTGCCATTGGCCACAATGCTAAACATAGCCGCTGTTAGTAAAATAATATATTTCCAGTTATTTACTTTAGCAAAAGTGATAATTAATGCCGAAGCTAAAAGGCTGATTACGAGCGGATTGATTAGCTTGTTAAGACTTTCTTTTTGGATACGTTTCCACCAAAAAAACTGAGCAACGCCCGAAAGAGCAGTAATCAAAACAAAGAACCACATCTGAAACTGCGTAAAGTGTTCGACCTGATTAGTTGGCAAAGCCATGTTGAGTTTTGCCCCAAAAATTTCTCCTACTTTATTATAAACAGGAATCGAAGTCGTAACGATTACTTGAAAACCTGCCAAGCAAAGCATTAAAACACCCGAAAATACCCAAAATTCACGAGAAAATGTTGAGATTTCTGCTTCATCTTGTGGTAAATGTTTCCATCGAATACTTGAAAGTACAACCGAAACAACGATGAAAGTCAGCAAGTAAATCAATAATTGCCCAGAAAGCCCCAAGTCAGTAAATGAGTGAACCGAAGCATTTCCAAGAATACCACTGCGTGCCAAAAACGTTGAATAAACTATCAAGATAAATTGAGCAAGAACCAAAATAATGGTGTATTTCAGAGCTGTACTATTTTTACGAGCCATGAGCATTGTGTGGAAACTTCCCACCAAAACCAACCACGGCACATAAACGGCATTTTCAACGGGGTCCCAGTTCCAATAACCGCCAAAATTGAGGGTTTCGTAAGCCCAAATTCCACCCATCATAATTCCTGTTCCGAGAACAACCGCCGCAGTTAAAGTCCAAGGTAATGCAGGTTTTATCCACTCCGTATATTGTCTTTTCCAAAGTCCAGCCATACAAAAGGCAAACGGAACGAGCGTCATCGCAAAACCTAAAAATAGGGTAGGAGGGTGAATCACCATCCAATAATTTTGTAATAATGGATTCAATCCGTTACCATCTTTTGGCACAAAGTCTGGATTCGTTTTCCAAATTGGAATATTCGGCATTGATTCTTTCAGAGTCAAAAATGGCGAACTTCCAACTTTAAAATCTCCCCAAAGCACCACACCCAAAATCATCGAAGCCAAGAAAACTTGCACCAACGCAAAAATTGTCATTGTTGGAGCTTCGATGCTTGCATTGCGGGTTTTGCGAAGCGTAGTGTTGATTAATAAAACACCCAAAACAACATTCCAGAACATCCAAAGCAAGAAACTTCCTTCTTGGTCTTGCCAAAAACAAGAAATGGCATAACCAAAAGGCAAACTCCACGAAGAATTATCCCAAGCGTAGTGATATTCAAAATAATGGTTGAAAATAATACTTAATAATGAAGCACAAATAGTAAAAATAGCCAAAGTGTGCACATAAAACGCTCCACGAGCAAATTTAAGCCATTGTTCAGTTATTTGTTTACTACTCAAAATTTGCGGACGAGTGGCTTGCCAATAGGCATAAGTCGAGACAACGGCAGCCACAAAAGATATAATTACGGAAATATGTCCGATATTCCCAACGTATGGTCTTAACATGATAAATATTGTATGAGGCATAAAAACTGAAGCAGTTTTTACCCCCAAAATAATTATGTTTAGTTTGTATTGAAGATAGCAAACAGCCAAAACTCTGAAGTCCCCACTGTGGACTGTCAACTGTAAGCCGTGGACTAAAAAAGTATCAACCTAACCAAGTTGACCAAGGAATACGACTAAGAATTAGAACCAAAGCCAAGCCAAAGAAAATAGCTGATTGCTTAAATTTGCGACCATTACCAACGGCACGTTTCACACGAGCATTACCGATTGTAACCAAAACTACCGCGATGAGGTTAATAGTCGGGTGTTCGATGTAGGCACTTCTGCTGGCAGAATTTGACATTGTTGTTTTCATATCGGCAAAAGCAGCCTGAGCATTTGGCGAAACGAATAATAAAATCAGACCTAACAAAAACATCGTGTGTGTAGCTATCAAAGCAAACTTGTTGATTTTGAGGTGATTCGCTTCAAAACTTTTCTCGCTTGTTGAGCCAATAATTCCGTTAATAGTGGCGGCTGCCAATAATGCAAGTGCCACAAAAGCCAAATATGAGTGAATTGTTAGAATGACTGAATACATAATTTATGAATTTTGTAAGTAAGATTATTAAAATTTTGTGCGAAGTTACGCCATAATCATTTAATAACATAACTTCGCAGATACAGGTTTTGTTACATCTGTGGGGTGAACTGGAAGTTCGCCGAAATATTAAAAACAATCAAATGAAGTTTCTGAAATACTTTTCTTATACATTAATTACTTTATCCTTGCTATTCGCATGGCTTTTCCCGCAATTTTTGCGGTGCTTTTTTGTAGAATACGATAATTTTCAAGAAATTAAACCAAACATTTTCGTAGAAAAAAAAACATCGCAAAAGCAGCAAGATTCATTGATAAAGTATGTTGAAAGTGCCGAAAAACGCCTAAATGGTTTTTGGGGAAGTAAAAACGGGCAAGCAAAAATTATTTTTTGTAAAAATTCAACAACTTACCAAAAATACGCCAAAACCACCGAAGGAGCGGGTTTTAGTATCGGAACACCGCTCGGGTCGTGGATAATTTTGAATCAAGATGGTCTAAACGTTGATGTGATTGCCCACGAAATGTGTCACGACGAACTCATGACCAAACTGGGCTGGTGGAAAACAAAAAAAGAGATTCCTGCATGGTTTGATGAAGGCTTAGCTCTGATGCTCGATTATCGTTTCGTGAGTAGCCAAGATTCTATCCAACGCTACATAGATTACCGAACCGAATTGAATTATCTAAGCCCAGTTCCGATTCCGCTGAATGAACTAAACACCCAAAAAGACTTTTTCGGGCAAGGCGAACTTTTTACCAAAATTGCTTATTTTACTTCGGCCGTTGAAGTTTCTCGCAAGATTTCTTTGAAAGGCAAAAAAGAAATTTTCAGAATCATCAACAAAACTGAAAAGGACGGAAAATTTGAGTTTTAATTTTTAAAGGTGTTGATTATCAGTCACATACAAACAAAAAATGAAAATACTTGATAGGCTCACCCTCAATCCTAAAAGCCTTTTCCTAATTGATGGTTTAGGTGCATTGCTTACGGCATTTCTTACGGGTGTAATACTAAGAAAGTTTGAAGATGCTTTCGGTATGCCGCAAAAACACCTTTGTGTTTTATCAATTTTGGCCTGTATTTTCGCAGTTTATTCAATGAATTGTTATTTTTTTGTAGGTAAAAATTGGTCAACATACTTAAAAATAATTGCGATAGCTAATTTGATGTATTGCCTTCTTACAGCAATCCTCGTAATAGTTCTTTATCAACAACTTACCATTTTAGGAATAATATATTTTATAGGAGAAATCTTGATAATACTCGGTTTAGTTTATGTAGAACTCTCATTTTCTTCAAAAAATACCATAGTATAATTATACAAAATAGTAAAGTTGAATTGCTGCATACTTTTGATTATCAATACTTTACGTTAATCATTCACCATTAATCATTAACCATTACCCCTCAATTCTATTATTTTACAAAAAACTTGACGAACTTTACGAGTTCAAAATACAAAGATTCTAATTTCAATGAATATTCTAATACTTGGTTCGGGTGGACGTGAGCATACTTTTGCTTGGAAAATTGCACAATCAAAAAACTGTACAAATCTTTTCGTGGCTCCTGGTAATGCAGGAACAGCACAAATTGCAACTAATTTGCCAATCGGTGTAAATGATTTTGAAGCCATTGGCAATGCCGTAAAGGAAAATAAAATCGAAATGGTAATCGTAGGCCCCGAAGAGCCTTTGGTGCGTGGAATTGTCGATTTTTTCAAGAAAGACAAAGCTCTCAAGAAAATAAAAATCGTTGGGCCAGATGCTTCTGGGGCAAGACTCGAAGGAAGCAAAGACTTCTCGAAAGGCTTCATGCAGAAGTATAACATTCCTGCGGGGGCTTCACAAACGTTCACAAAAGACACTTTACAAGAAGGTTTAGCTTATCTCGAAACTCAATCTTTACCAATCGTACTGAAAGCAGATGGTTTAGCCGCAGGAAAAGGAGTAATCATTGCCGAAACTAAAGCCGAAGCCCGTCAAACCTTGCACGAAATGCTTGCCGAAGCCAAATTTGGTGATGCGAGCAGCAAAGTACTCATTGAGCAATACCTTTCGGGTATTGAACTTTCTGTATTTGTCTTAACCGATGGTAAAAACTACAAAATTTTACCCGAAGCCAAAGATTATAAGCGTATCGGCGTAAATGATAAAGGCTTAAATACAGGTGGAATGGGGGCTGTGTCGCCAGTGCCATTTGCCGATGCTGAGTTCTTGGGAAAAGTTGAAGAAAGAGTCGTAAAACCAACGCTCGAAGGTTTGCAAGCTGAAGGGATCAAATATGTAGGTTTTATTTTCGTTGGACTAATGAATGTCGATGGAGAACCTTACGTAATTGAGTACAATGCTCGTATGGGCGACCCCGAAACGGAAGTAGTTTTGCCAAGAATCAAGACCGACATGGTAAAATTGATGAAAGCAACGGCCGACGGTAAACTGGATAAAATCAAACTTACGGTTAACCCAAAAGCAGCTATCGCAACAGTTTCGGTAGCAAAGGGTTATCCCGAAGATTATCGCAAAGGCGATGTAATGACGATTCCAGAAGCCGAAAAAGATACGATTATTTTCCATGCTGGCACAAAAATCGCTACTGATGGTTCAGTACAAACCAACGGGGGGCGAGTAATTGTAACGACTGGAATGGCACGCACGCTAAATTCTGCACGTAAAAAGTCGCAGACAATGGCAAAAAAGATTATATTTGACGGAAAATATTTCCGAAACGACATCGGGAAAGATTTATTGAAGTATCTCGAATCGTAAGATGGGCGTAAAACCTGTCAGAATAAGTGACTAATATTTCTCCGAAATATTAAAAAATCAAATCCCATTTGGGATTATGAATCGGCGTTTGTCGCTACGGTAAAATAATTTCATTCTCACGTTCAGACGTAGTATTGAAATTTAACAGATGATTGAAGTTTCATACCTATGGCATGAAAATAATGTTCTTCTATATATTTTACCAATATTTAATTCCTAACGGAATATTTAATACCGATTTGTTATTTTTAATCAAAATAACAAACAATTATTAGGCTTTAAGCCTAAGTTTTCATTAAACCCATTCGTGGGTTGAACTATATATATACATACAAAAATGGGCTGTGGACAATGTTCATCGGGAGGTTGTGGAGCAGTTAAAGCAATAGGCCAAACCGAAAAATCGAATCATAAAACCGTAGCAGGATGCTCTTCTGGAGGCTGCTCGACGGGTGGATGCAATAAAATGAACGCTTACGACTGGTTGTCTAACATGGACGTACCACGCTCGATGCGTTATGATGTAGTCGAAGTAAAATTTAAAGGCGGACGAAAAGAATATTTCCGTAATGCCAATAATCTGGACCTTTACACAGGCGATTTCGTGGTTTGCGAAATGGCTTCGGGCTATCATATCGGTAGTGTTTCTTTGCAAGGCGAATTGGTTCGTCTGCAAATGATTAAAAAAGGCCTCAAAGACAACGACGAACTCCGAAAAATTCTACGAGTAAGCACCGAGCGAGACCTCGAAAAGCACCAGCAGGCCATTGCTCGTGATATGCCAACGATGTATCGTGTGCGTGAAATCTCGAAGGAATTAAAGCTACAAATGAAGATGTCGGACGTAGAATTTCAGTCTGATAATACCAAAGCTACATTCTATTATTCAGCCGATGACCGTGTTGATTTTCGTGAAATGATTAAACTTTTGGCTTCTGAATTTAAAATCAGGGTCGAAATGAAACAAATCAGTTTGCGTCAAGAAGCAGCTCGTGTGGGAGGAATTGGCTCGTGTGGTCGTGAATTATGTTGCTCAACATGGCTCACTGATTTCCGTGCGATTCCGACTTCGGCAGCTCGTTATCAAAATCTTTCGCTCAATCCTGCCAAACTTTCGGGTCAGTGCGGGCGTTTGAAATGTTGTTTAAACTACGAATTAGAGACCTATCTCGATGCTCTAAGCGATATTCCGACGGTAGAAAAACCTCTGAAAACTGAAAAAGGAATTGCTGTTTTGCAGAAAACTGACATTTTCCGTCGTATCATGTGGTTTAGCTACAACAACGACATTAATTGGCATTCATTACCGATTCATCAAGTGGTAGAAATCATGAAGATGAATGAAAAAGGTATTTTGCCAAATTCGTTGGAAGACCTAAATCTGATTGATTCGGTAGTAGTTGATAAAAACGCTCCAAGAAACTCAGATTTAGACCGTCTGGATAAAAAATATACTGATAAAGGCAAAAAGCCACAGCAAAATTCAGGCAATAAAAACCAACAAAATCGCCCAAATCAGCCGCAACAAAATCGTGGAAATAATAATCCAGATGTGGCTAAACAAGAAGTCATTGCTCCGAAAAACAATAATCAACCACAGAACAAAGGCGGACAACCGCAGGGTGGCTCTCCGCAGGGCGGCTCTCCGCAAGGTGGAAAACCACAAGGTAATCAGCAGGGCAGCTCTCCACAAAAGCAAGGGAATAATCCTCAAAAAAATAATCAGCAAGGGGCAAATAACCAGAATCGTAATAATGCGGTTCAAGCAAATAATCCTCCGCAGGGTGGACAAAAACCACAACAGGGCGGCTCTCCGCAAGGGGGTTCTCAGCAAAATCAAGGGAAAAACCAACCAAACCCGAATAAACAAGGCGGAAATCCGAATCAGCAGGGAGGACAACCAAATAACCAGCAAAAACAGGCGAGTCAACAACCAAGGCCACAGCAACAGGGCGGACAAAACCCTAACAAGCAAGGGCAACCGCAGGGTGGATCTCCGCAAGGACAAGGAGCAAAACAACCAAATACTCCTCAGCCTTCGCAGCAAGGCGGAAAACCAAACCCGCAACAGAATCAGAATCGCCCGAATAACCAAGGAGGAAGCCAAGGGAAACCGCAGCATCCTCAGCACAAAAAAGGTAGTGGGCCAAACAATAACCCTCAGAATAAGCAAGGTGGCGAAAAACCAAATCCAACTCCGCCCAATAAGCCAAACACTGAGCAACAATAATTAAATAAAAACGGACGTGATAAACATAAAATGGGTATCACGTCCGTTTCAAAATAGGTACAGTCGAAAAATAAGATTAGATAGATGAATAATAAACAAAAATTGGTGAAATTCTTTAAAAAATCATTGACTATTAGCTCCATGCTCGTGCTTTCGGTGTGGGTTTTATCGTGCGATAGTAATGCAATTTTTAAATCTTACGAAGATTTGAAAGATACCAATTGGTACGTAAAAAACATTCCTTCGTTTACGTTTGAAGTCAAAGACGAAACCGTGCCTTACAATATCTATCTCTTGATTCGTAATGCTTCTCAATATCCTTACAATAACCTTTATGTAACTCGCTACATCTACGGGCCAGATGGCAAACAAATTAGCAATCGCCTCGAAGAAGTGACGCTTTTTGACCCGAAAACTGGAAAGCCATTAGGTGAAGGATTGGGCGATATCTGGGACCATAAAGTGCTTTCAACTCGTAATTACATGTTTCCCAAGAAAGGGAAATATACGATAAAATTGAAGCAATATATGCGTCAAGACCCGCTCCCGTACGTGATGTCGGTTGGTGTAAGCGTTGAAAAACCATTACCGCCAAAACAATAATCTATTATTTGAAGTTTGAAGTTTTAAACCTGAGTTATAAGTTTTAAACCAGATAACTCAGCATCTAACAGGAAAGCCTGTCAAAAACTAAGAACTCTGAATTTTATGCCTTTTATACCTCTTTTCCCGCTAAATTTAGTGGTCTTTCCGCATGAAGACCTCAATCTACATATATTCGAACCTCGTTATCGTCAGTTAATTAACGAGTGTCTCGACGAAAAAAAAACTTTCGGAATACCTTCGTTTGTGAATAGTAAATTACTTGGTTATGGCACAGAAGTAGAAGTCAAACAACTCTCTAAACGCTACGGCGATGGCCGAATGGACATTAAAACCAAGGGCTTACGTATTTTCAGAATCGTCGATTTTCAGAATCCAGCCAAAGATAAATTATACGCTGGAGGCGATGTGGTTTTTGTAGAGAATGAAGATTTGAGCGAAGTTATTAACCCATATTTATTAAGTTTGGTCGAAAAACTGTATCGACTTTTGAAAGTAAAAGTTGACTACGAAAAGCCAGAATATATGCCTTTTAGCTATCGAATTGCTCATAAAATTGGCATTTCGATGCAAGAAGAATACGAGATTTTGACAACTTCCAGCGAAAAAATTAGACAAGAAATTCTGATTGATCACCTCGAAAGAATTATTCCTGTGGTGACTGAAGTCGAACGAACCAAAGAGAGAATCGCCATGAATGGCCACTTTAAAGAACTCGACCCTTTGAATTTTTAGGAAAATGCTTGCCGTTCTTTTATTGTTTGGAATTTTGTTTCTGTATCTCTTTACAAGCATTTTTTCACTACATCGACGTTCGCTTGATTGGAATGGTGAAGGTTCTATACTGAAAACTCCTCAAACTTATCGTGCTAAGTTTTTTTCATTGACTGACATTCTTATGTTGTCTTTGGTTTTCATGGCGATTGCCATTTTTTTGATTAGTTTCAGTGTTAAAAATGACTCAATTGCTCAACTTTTGGTCATTTTCATAGCTATTGCTTCTTTGCTTGTACCTTTTTTACATTTCCGAATCAAGTATCAATATTGGCAGCAAAATCGCCAGAAAGATTATGTTTTCGATCCAATCAGTAAGGAAATTACTATTGTTGGTGAGTATTCTACGTCGTTTTCTTTTGATGATATTCAAGTTTTGGAACATCACATTTCTACGAATAAATTCACCCAAGGATATATAAAATTAATTTTTAAAGACGGACGCCCACCCGTTTTTCTTACGCCACTCTTGCCTTGTTATGCTCTTTTACCCGATTTCTTTGTAAGTGTAGAAAAACACCTCATTAATCAAAGAATTTTTGGAATTGGTTGATTATATTTACTGCTTTCTAAGGCATTCATCAACCCTAATTCATCAAAAATGAGAAAATTATCTCTACTGATTGTTATTCAATTTATTGTTCAAATCGCTTTTGGCCAAGCCCTTACGGTCGAAAAAATCATGCAAGACCAATCAAAGTGGATTGGCACCTCACCAAGTAATATTTTTTGGTCAGAAGATGGCAAAACGCTTTACTTTTCGTGGAATCCCGATAAAAACAAAGGTGATTCGCTCTATAAATTTGTTTTACCTGACCGAACACCCGTGAAAGTTACTCCCAAAGAACGTCGAGCTTTACCTACTCAGTCGGGTACTTACAGTCCAAGCCGCTCAATGAAGGTTTATGAAAAGCAAGGCGAACTCTATTTACTTTATACAAAAACCTTAAAAATCAAGCAATTAACCAACACCATTGAGCGTGAATCGAATCCGTATTTTAGTGGAGACGAAACCAAGATTATTTTCGGAAGAAGCAATAATTTATTTAGCATGAGCTTAGAAGATGGTTCGGTTACGCAGTTATCTAATTTCTTGACAGGAAGCAAAAGAGCCGAAGCAAAACCTGCCAATGAGGAAGAAAAATGGCTAAAAGCCGACCAATTGGCCATGTTTGAGGTTCTGAAAGAACGCAAAGAAAAGAAAGATGAAGCCGATAAATTGGCTAAACTCGACCAAGCCAAACGTCCAAAAGAAATTTACACAGAAGATAAAGCGTTAGAACAACCACAAATTAGCCCCGATTTACGATACATTACTTATAGACTTTCGGTGCAACCCAAAAACGCCAAAACCACGATTGTGCCAAGTTATGTAACCGAGTCGGGTTTTACGGAAGATATTGCCGCTCGTACAAAGGTTGGTTCACCTTTGGCAACGTATGAGAATTTTGTTTACGATATAAAAAAGGATACTGTTTATCAGGTAATTACGAAAGACATCCCAGGAATTATGGACCAACCAGAATTCTTGAAGGATTATGCCAAGAAAGATACAACTAAGAAGAAACCAATGGCTCGCAAAGTAATCGTTTTAGGGCCGATTTGGTCGCCAAGTGGTGCGTATGCGGTTGTAAATATTCGTTCGGTTGATAATAAAGACCGTTGGATTATGCAACTCGACCCTGCTACTGGCAAACTAAAATTACTCGACCGCCAACACGACGAAGCATGGGTTGCTGGCCCAGGAATTGGCTTTAATTTCGGTGGCGGAGGTTTAGGTTGGGTCGATTCCCAAACGCTGTATTTTCAGTCAGAAGCCGACGGTTACTCGCATCTTTACACCATAAATTTAGTAACAGGCGAAAAAAAGCAACTTACGAAAGGCAAATTTGAGGTACAGCAAGCTCAACTTTCAAGAGATAAAAAATCGTTTTATTTGACTACCAACGAAGTGCACCCAGGCGAACAACATTTCTACAAAATGTCGGTTGAAGGTGGCGAAAGAGTAAAATTGACAAATATGGTTGGGGCAAATGATGTAATGCTTTCGCCCGATGAATCAACTTTGGCGATTCGTTATTCATACATTAATAAGCCATGGGAATTGTTTTTGCAAGAAAATAAACCCAATGCAAAAGCTGAGCAATTGACAAATTCGTTAACTGATGAATTTAAGGCGTATGCTTGGAAAGATGCCAAAGTAATTTCGTTTACAGCTCGTGATGGCGTAGAGGTTTTTGCCCGAATTTATGAGCCAACAGCTAAATTAAAGAACAAAAAAGCGGTTGTATTTGTCCACGGAGCAGGCTATTTACAAAATGCTCATAAGTGGTGGAGCCAATATTCGAGAGAGTATATGTTTCATAATTTATTGGTTGATAAAGGTTATACAGTTTTGGATATTGACTATCGTGCGAGTGCGGGCTACGGTCGTGACCACCGTACAGGAATCTATCGCTTTATGGGCGGAAAAGATTTGGAAGATAACGTTGATGGAGCAAAATTGTTGGTTTCAAAATATGGCATTGACCCTAAGAAAATAGGTGTTTATGGTGGCTCTTATGGTGGTTTTATTACTTTAATGGCCATGTTTACGACGCCTGATGTTTTTGCGGCAGGTGCGGCACTTCGCCCTGTGACCGACTGGGCAGCTTATAATCATGGTTATACTGCTAATATTTTGAACGAACCACAAACCGATAGTTTGGCTTATCGTAAAAGTTCGCCAATTTACCACGCAGCGGGTTTGAAAGGGCATTTATTGATTTGCCACGGTATGGTTGATGTGAATGTGCATATTCAAGATTCGTATCGTTTGGTGCAACGCCTTATTGAACTCAAGAAAGAAAACTGGGAAATGGCCAGCTATCCGATGGAAGACCACGGTTTTGTAGAGCCAACTTCTTGGATGGATGAATATAAGCGTATTTTGAAGTTATTTGAGGAGAAGTTGAAGTAGCCCTCGACTCCGCTCGGGCGATGCAATGCTGCCTGAGCGGAGTCGAAGACATAAAAATGTGGCACACCTGTTTATCGCTGATAACAAGGTGTGCCACGTTTGTTTTTTTGGTGGTTGAGAGGAGTCGAAACTACTATCCGTGACACGCATAGCGTGCCACGGAAACTTTCTTTATTTCAAAATCGGCTCTAAATCGGCACGATTATCTGATAACCATTGCGTAATATCTTTCACGATTTCTTCTACACCAATTTCTGGTTTCCAACCCGTTAGGGAAGTTACTTTTGAGTTATCGGTTACGTACAAACGAATATCCGCAGGGCGATTTTCTTTGATTTTATTAATCGGAATCGTTTTGCCTGTTACTCTTTGGCAAATTTCGGTCAATTCCTGCAATGAAACACTTACATCAACACCACCACCTGCATTTAGAATTTCGCCGTTTACTTTATCAAAATTGTGTAATTGCCAATCAATCAAGCGATAAAGGTCAGCCACGTGCAGAATATCACGGGTTTGTTTTCCTTCGCCACCATAACCGATGTAGGCAAGTTGCTGCTCAAAGAAGTGTTTGGCAATCCAAAGCACCATTACGCCTTGGTCAACTTTACCCATTTGCCACGGGCCAGTAAGCACGCCACAACGGTTGATAACGGTCGGTAATTTATAAAATTCGTTATATTCTTGAATGATTAATTCAGAAGCCAGTTTGGTTGTTCCATAAAGTGAACGAACACCATCCAAAGGAAAATCTTCGGCAATACCTTTGGCAGAAACGCCTTTAACTGGTTGATTATCAGTCAATACAAAACGAGTTTCTTTTTCTTCAAAATCTAAGGTTTCGATGGTTTTGATTGGATAAACTCGGCTCGTAGAAAGGAAAATGAACTTTGCGTTGCATTTTACGGCATAATTTAAGCAATTAACCGTTCCGAAAAGGTTGGTATTAATCAAATAATCGGGCGTTCCACCATTGATGCCTGCCAAAACCGAAGGCTCGGCCGAAGCCTCAATTACAGTGTCAACAATCGGAAGAGCATCAAAATCTTCTTTGCTACGAATATCTCCGTGTACGAATGTGATTCCTGCTTTTCCGAGGCGAGATACGTTTAATTCTGAACCTTTACGACGAAGATTATCGAGACAATAAATTTCGTAAGATGGATAATTTGCTTTCAACGAAAGAGCTAAGGCCGAACCCACAAACCCTGCTCCGCCTGTGATAAGTATTTTCATAAACGATTGATTTTCCTGAAGGGAAAAATTCTTAAATTTTATTGGTTGATAAGACTATGCAGCCTCTTTTTGATACTGTATTTTGAAGTGAAATTCATTCATTAGTTCAGAAAGTTCATTCACTAAATTTTCGCAAATAGTTTCGTATTGGTCTATCTGAGTTTGAATTCCATTGAGTTTTTTATGAGATAGAATAATCGACTCAGTTTCTTGAATTTGCTCTAAAAGGTCAGTTATTCGAGCTAATTTATCATCATTAATATTCATATCCATTGAAAGTTAGTTTTATGAAACCTTTTAGAAAACGTTTTCCTTGGCGATTTCTTCGAGTGTAGCCAAACCAGTTTGCCCAATAAGCTTTTTCTATTTGAAAAAGTGGATATTGTGGACTATCAATATCATATTCAGCAATGGTATAAGCATCAACTTTATAACTTAATTTTGCTTCCTTTGACTTGAATAAATTCTCAATTTCCGCTCCTTTCTGTTTTAGAATATGAGCATCTATAATCAAAACAATATCAATATCATTGGGGTTGACTTTTTTTGTAATAAAACTGCCATCTATCCAAATTTCAAAAGAAGTTTTAGTAAAGTTATAAAAGTTAGTTAAAAACTTCACTAAGCCTTCATAAATTAATTCCCTTGTTTGGCTTTCTTGAAATTGATTATCGAAATTTTGTTTCAAAAATTCCAAGTTAACTATTTTATCCTCGGTTTGAGAAAGATTATTTCGTTCATCAAATTGTATTTTCATTGGACAATTTTCTATGATTAACTAAATTTAATCTTCAATCAATGCCCACCATTAGAATTTCCGTTCACAGTCCACGGAATACGTTTTAGATTGATGTTTTCGGTTGGACGAATTACTAATGGCACTTTTTCAACTTTTACTGCACTACTATCAAGTCCAAACCATTTATCTTCAGAAGGCGTAAAACCTTTGATAAAGAAGTAGGCTTTCATGATAAGATTTTCGTAGAAGGAAAGTTGATTATCATAAGACAAGAATTTTTCGAGAACTACAAATCTAAAATCTCCGATCACATTATGGCGGTTCAATGATTCATAACGACTACGAATATCAACTTCACCATTTTTCACCATATCTTCCAAAACTCTTCTGAAATAAAGATTTATCTTGTTTGGCACTCGGAAACCCAAACGGAAATTTACTTTATAAACATCATCATCAGCTACGGTCATGACTTTATACTCCATTGTATAAGGGTCATCAACGGTATCGATATGTACAAACCAATATACATCGGCACGTTTGGGTCGTTTCTGAAAAATAGAGTAGATAATCTTATTTTCAATTTCTGAAGCACGCCCTGCATTACTCAAAAATACTAAGTGAGTGGCGTATTTTGGTACGGTAATGTCGGAACTTAATTCTTTCAATGAGTCTGTATATTTGCTTAGTTTCTCATATTCGGTCAACCTTGCTTTGATTTTTGAGGCACTCAACCAAATATACATGACGCCAATCATTGCGAGGGCAATCAGCATCGAAACCCAACCACCATGCATGAATTTTTGGAGGTTAGCAATCAAGAAGCAACATTCTATGAAAAAGAAAATACAAAAATAAATAACTACCCATGCAAATCTTGATTTTTTTGCATAGAGGTAATAGCTAAACAAAAAAGTGTTCATGAGCATTGTCAGGACAATAGCCAAGCCGTAAGCGGCCTCCATTGCGGTCGAAACTAATACCTTATGTCCTTCTTTAATCGTCATTTCATCAGCTACTCGACTGAAATAAGTAATAACACCAATACAGCCGATATAGAGCATGATATTTACACTCGGAATATAAATTTGTCCTTTTTGGTCAGAAGGAAAATTGATTTTAATTTTCGGCCAAAAATTTAAACGAATAGCTTCCGAAACGAGCGTAAAAACCCCAGTAAGCATGGCTTGGCTGGCAATGATAGTGGCCATTGCTGCAATGACAATGCCGATGGGTAGAAACCATTCGGGCATAATATCATAAAACGGGCTACGACTGCCGAGTTTCTGCCCACTAAGATTCATTACATAAACCCCCTGCCCAAAATAATTGAGCAACAAACAAACCTTAACCAAAATCCAACTGATACGAATATTGCCACGCCCAACGTGACCCATATCAGAGTAAAGAGCCTCAGCACCAGTAGTACACAAAAAAACCGACCCTAATAAAAAGAATCCGCCTGGATGGTGCGTCAATAGTCGGTAAGCATAGTAAGGATTGAGAGCCTTGAAGACCGAAAAATCTTGAAAAACCTGTATTGCTCCGAAAGTACCGAGCATCACAAACCAAACGGTCATAATAGGTCCAAAGGCTTTTCCTACTGCATTTGTGCCTAAGATTTGTACGAAAAATAAACCAGAAATGATGGCAATAACAATCGGTACTACTTGAATATTTGGGTATAAAATAAGAAGACCTTCAACTGCAGATGAAACCGAAATAGGAGGAGTAATAATACTGTCGGCAATCATTGTACTTCCTCCAATAATAGCAGGAATCGTGAGCCAACGGGCGTGTCTTCTTACGAGAGTATATAATGCAAAAATCCCCCCTTCGCCTCTATTATCTGCTCTTAAAATTAAGATTACGTATTTAGCAGTAGTTTGGAGAGTTAGCGTCCAAAACACACATGACAGTGCTCCAAAAATAATTTCTTCACTAATAATTTCATTTCCAGCAATTGCTTTTAAAACATAGAGTGGAGATGTTCCAATATCCCCAAAAACTATTCCGAGAGCAATTAGTAGTCCAGCAGCAGATACTTTATCGAGATGGTGATGGCTATTACTATGCTCATTGTCAATTTGACTCACTTCAATTATTGATTATTTGTAAAAAAAAGTTTGCAAATATAGAGTTTCGTGAGCAATTCAAAGAAATTTTAAATAAAAATGTTTTGTGAAGCCACTTTCATTCCCAACTTTGCAAAGTTATTTAATGCCATTTCATGCATTACTTCAAAAATTACAATTTACAACAAAACCAAATAATTGATAGTCAACTATGTACGAAAACATAATCTTAGAAATCTCTGATGGTGTTTCTACCATCACACTCAACCGTCCACAAGTGTATAATGCTCTTAGTACGGCCCTCATCAACGAAATAACGCAAGCAGTTGAAGTTTCTTCCGCCGACACTTCGGTACGTGTGATCGTCATTACGGGAGTGGGTGATAAAGCCTTTTGTTCGGGTGCAGATTTGAAAGCTGGAATGGATAGTGGCCTCACTTCACTGGGCGATTCGCTTCGCAAAAATTACAACCCAATGGTTCGGGCAATCAGAAATGCCGAAAAGCCAGTTATTTGCCGCATGAATGGTATAGCCGCAGGAGCGGGAATGTCGTTGGCTTTGGCTTGTGATTTGATTATTGCCAATAAAGATGCATATATGAGCGAACTTTTTGTAGGAATCGGCCTAATGCCTGATGCTGGTTCGATGTATTTTTTGCCGAGAATTGTGGGGATGCAAAAAGCATTTGAATTATGTAGCACCGGGCGAAAAGTTTACATGGAAGAGGCACTGAGTTTAGGTTTAGTAACAAAAATAGTGCCTTATGAGGTTCTTGACGAAGCTGTAAATGAACTAAAAGAATATTATAAAACTGCCCCCACCAAGTCAATCGGATTGATGAAAAGGGTTTTGAGTCAATCATTTAGTAGCACTGTCGAGGAAATACTGGAACAAGAAGCAGAGAATCAAGATAGTTTGGGCAAAACACATGATTTTGCTGAAGGAGTAATGGCTTTTTTGCAAAAACGTAAGCCCTTATTTAAAGGAAAATGAGCTAAAAGCAACTTATCTTTTTAAACCTTCGTCATATAGCTATCTAATCGAAGCTTACAAGAATTTAGTATTTATGAGTACAACCAAACGTTTGATTACTACTTTATTCACATTTATAACTTTTATCACTAAAGCTCAATTACCAAATGGTTTTGTTGACCAAGTCCATTCGGATAATTGGCAAAACCCGACAGGGCTTACATTTGATACAAATGGGAAAATGTATGTCTGGGAAAAAGATGGAAAAGTATATGTCGTTGAAAATAATGTAAAAACCTTATTTCTTGATATATCAGAGGAAGTAGCAAATTACGGTGATTATGGCATTTTAGGTTTTGTATTAGACCCTAATTTTCTCAATAATGGACATGTTTATCTATACTACATAGTTGATAGACATTATTTATTGAACTATGGCACTGAAAGTTATAGCCCTGGAATAACTCTTGAAGGGGCAACTATTGCCCGTGTAACAAGATATACTACACCTACTCCCCAAACGCCAACTACGGTTGATTATGGTTCAAGACTGGTGCTTTTAGGAGAAACAAAATCGACAGGTGTGCCTATTACAGGAACTAATCATGCAGGTGGAGGTATGGCTTTTGGCAATGATGGTTCGTTATTGATCGGAACTGGCGATGGTGGGCTCGGAATAGATTATAATGGTGAAGCATTGGCAGATGGAATTATTTCAGAAGCCGAAAGTGTGGAAGATAGGGTTTATCGTTGTCAGATGATAAATTCGCTTAATGGAAAAGTAATAAGAATCAATGCTCTTAACGGCGATGGCTTTGCCGATAATCCATATTTTGATTCAAATGATCCTCGTTCGGCTCGCTCACGGGTATGGGCATTGGGTTTCCGAAATCCATTTAGACTTTCTGTTAGACCCAATTCAGGCTTTCCTGGTGCAGTTTATGTAGGCGATGTAGGTTGGAGCCATAGAGAAGAACTAAACATTATCACAACAAGTGGTCGAAATTTTGGTTGGCCCATCTACGAAGGTAATGATAAAACTACTGTTTGGACTAACCCAGCCTATATACCTTCAAGCTATCAAAAACCAACTGTTGAATGGATACACGATGGTTGGCAAGAAGATCTCTCTGCCAGAGTTATCATTCATGAAGTAGCTCATACAGTAGGGTCGGAGGAGTTTCCTGGGAATAATTTCACTGGAACATGTGCAATTGGTGGAGTTTGGTACACCGGAACAACCTTTCCTGAAGAATACAGGAATTCGTATATATTTGCCGATTTCGCACCTGGTTGGATTAAGAGTTTTTCATTTGATACTTCTCAAAATCCGACTTCTTTTCGAGATTTGCATAACTCGGCTTTAGGAGCAGTCTCGTTGGCTTATAACCCCGTTGACGAGTCGATTTACTACATAAAATTGGGTTTTAATGAAGGTGACCCCGTTGAAGTTCGTAAAATTTCTTATGCTGTCGGAACAAATATAGCTCCTACTGCACGATTTTTAACGAGTACTAAAAATGGAATTTCGCCCCTAAATATTACTTTTGATGCGTCAACATCAAGCGATTACGAAAATACAAGTTCTCTTACTTATTCTTGGGATTTCGGTGATGGGCAGACTGGAAGCGGTATAAACCCTTCGCACACATTCGATAATGGTTCATCAGCTCCGCAGGCCTTTTTGGTAAAGCTAACAGTTACTGATGAAGGAGGTTTAAGTGATACTACTTCGACCATTATTTCGCTTAATAATACACCACCCGTAATTACCTCTACAAGTATTGACAATATTAACATTTTCAATAACAATGGGGCTGATATTATTTACTTATCAGCCGAAACTACTGATAGTGAAGAAGTCAGTAGTCAACTCACTTATCGTTGGACAGTACGACTACATCATGACGAACATTCACACCCTGCATTAGATGTAACAAGACAGACTTCGCAGGTGAATCTTGAAGTAGTTCCGTGTGACGGACATTTGTATTTTTACAGAATTACATTGCGAGTCACAGATTCTTATGGCCTCTCTACCACTTTTACAAAGGGTATTTATCCAAGTTGTGGTGAACAAGATACAACTCCTCCTGACGAACCGCTGGTAAAACTTTATAATCTCAATGCCAATGGTTTTTATTTGTCATGGAATAGTGTGTCTGATAACGTTGGTGTTGGTTCGTATGAAGTATTCGTAAATGGGGTGTCAAAAGGGGTATTAAGCTCCCAAACGCTTGTTTATCAATATATTTCACAAATAAGTATTATTAATCAGCCTTTTCAGTGTTATATAAAAGCAATTGATTTATCAGGAAATACTACTTTAAGTTCAAAACTTAATTTTATTGCCAAAGTGGGTTCTGGTAATCATGTACAGGCATATCTTTCAGACCTTTTATCTGTTTCTGCAACAAATGGTTTTGGACCAGTTGAGATTGATAAAAGTAATGGAGAAGGGGCAATTGGAGATGGCAGTAATCTTACGCTCAATGGTATTTCCTTTACTAAAGGTTTGGGAACTCACGCAGATGCTGAAATTATTTATAACCTAACACCCAACGAATATAATAAATTTACGGCCAAGATTGGTATTGATGACGAAGTTCCCGATGGAAATTGTGGAAGTGTAATATTTAAGATTTTTAAAGATGATAGTTTAGCATATACCAGTCCGATTATGTATCCATCATCGGCCACTATTGACGTAGATATTGATATAAGCAATACAAGTCAACTAAAATTAGTTACTGATAAAGCAGGAGATAATAACTACTGCGACCATGGAGATTGGGCTGATGCCAAACTACAATTGTTAAAAACTAACAGTTATATTACTCTTCCAACTACACCAGCCGATTTAGTGGCTATAGCTCCTGTTCCAAATAATTACCAACTATCGTGGGGAGCTTTGACGGATACCATCGACCCAAATCTTAAATATGAAATAGTTGTCGATGGGCAAATAATTGATAGTACAACTAACCTAAGCTATTTATTGCCAGTTTTGAGAGAGGGAACTTACACCATAACCGTTCAAGCCAAAGACCAAGCTAATAATCGAGCTGTAAGTAAATCAATAGTTTTGGTTTATACGCCGTGTGCATCAATAATAAACTTGGCGACAAGCGAAAATTATAACGATGCCAATCTTACACTAAAGGCCGCAAATACAATTACAGCAACAAACGTTGTATCAGGTTCATCAAAAGTTATTTATCAAGCAGCAAAAAGTGTAGAGTTTTTGCCAGGTTTTAGTATTGTTGCGGGAAGTGTTTTTATTGCAAAAATACAAGGATGTGATAATTGATAGTTTTTTTGTAATTTTGTATAACAAAACTAAAACTCCAATACACAAATGAAGAAACCTTTACTACTGTTGATTATCTCAACTGCCCTGTTATTTTCGCTTAACTCTTGTGAAGAAGAAAATCTTATCACTGGAGCAAGTAATAATACGGGGAGTACAACCACTAACCCTTCAGCTGGTTCAAATACAGGTACTACAACGCCTAAGTGCTATCTTAAGGAGGTCGTAGAAGTGGAAGACGGAGAAAAATATACAACTAAGCTCACGTACAATACCAAAAATATCCTTGAAAGAATGGATAACGATGGTGCTATTACAAGTTATGAGTATGATGGTAGTGGGAGAGTCAGTAAACAAATAATCAGAGATGGGGCTGCTACCGAGACCTATAGTTATAGCTATGATTCAAAAGGTAACATCACTACGATAAAGTACACGGCCAAAGATACTCCATATAATATATTTATCACTGAATATAAAATCACTACAAGTTCGAATGGGCAGATCGCAAAGGTTGAAGCGGTTACTGAGGACGGAAATGTAGATTTTTTGCTGGAATATGATGCAAAAGATAACATAAAGAAAATAATAATAAGTGCCGACGGTAAAAAAGCAACATTGGTGGAAAACGTAACGTTTGATGATAAATCAAATGCTTTTGCTAATGCTGGGTTAAAGAAAACAGAAATTCCGTTAGTAATTTTTGGAGCATTTTTTGGTGAAAATCTAACATACTTTATGAATACAAACAATGTGTTGTCAGATAAAACCTTAGGAGCTTTTAGTACAGAAATTGCAACTACTACTTATAAGTACGAATATACCAAAGATAATCTTCCATCAAAGAAGACTTATATTCAAGTTGATGGTACTGATAGATACGAAGGAAGTGCTACTTACTTGTATGACTGTAAATAAGAGTTTTTATTATCAAAAAGTGCCATTTGAGGTTCCTCGAATGGCACTTTTTTTATCCACGTACTAAACCATTTTCTCGAAGAAAATTATTTGTCATTACTTCTTTTTCGGGGTTTAAAACTACTTGTTTGAGTACTTCACAAACAAAAAGCTCGTGGTCGCCTGCATCAGTTGAATGTAAAACTTTACATTGAATATACCCAATCGCTTCGGTCAGAAACGGGCAGCCTCTTGAATCAAAATCATGCTTTAAGTTTTTAAATTTATCACTATCTTTTCCGCTACGTCGCCCAAGTTTAGTAATCAGGTTTGTTTGTCCTGTGTGTAATAGATTGATATTTAGTACCTTAGATGCTCTCACAAGTTCGATAGTGTAATCAATTTTATAAAGAGCCACACAGACTGTTTTTCCACCCATCGCCGTTTGGATAACCCACGTTGCAATATTGGCATTGTGGTTTCGTTCATGCACGGTTGTAATGGCGTGGACATCGTAGTTTTTATATTTTAGTAAAGACTTTGGCATTGTACAACGAGTATATTTTCAATATAATAACGGTTTTACTGGCCAATTGTTACTCGTAAAATAAAGAGTATCTAAATGAAAATGTAGGTAGTTTTATAAATTACATTTCTTTAAATTTGTATTTATTCAATAAAAAATTTAATATTACAGCGAAATTGTTCAGCCCTAAGCCCAAAAAAGATTTTTGATACCTACCCTAAACTGAAACGTATGCACCCAGCCGAATTTCGACTGGGTGTTTTTTGTTACTTTATCTTACGAATCAGCACATCGCCGTGCATGGTTTTCATCATGATTTCTGGGCCACCACCGTTGATTTTACCGTAAGTCCATTCGTCTTTTTGGATTTTATACAGCCCTTTTTCTTTATCGGCAGTTTGTTTGATTTTGGCGGCTGTTTTATCTACATCAATATCAAAGTCGGTCAGTACTTCGCCCATGTCCGATTTTAGTTTTACGTTGGCTTTTACAGTGGCAGGAAACGTTACATCAACATTACCGTTGAGAGTCGTGAAGGCCATCGGAGTATTAGGTGTGATACTCGTAAAGTTGATGATGATGTCTTCGTTGATGGTATTGGCCACTACCGAACCAGCCACATTTTTCATCTTGATTTCGCCATTGATGTTTGAAATTTCGTGGTTTCCATTCACATTTTCTACATAAATATCACCATCGTTGATGGTTTTTAGTTTAAGCGAAGCTTTGTGCGGCACTTTTATGCTGAGGTTTACTTTCATATTCACTCGGTCGGTGCTTACATTAACCGTGTTGTTTTGTTCACGGGCCACTATCTCAAAACCATCGTTGGTCGAGATTTTCTTCATGCCGTCGGCACGTTCACGGTTTTGCTTTTTCTCCGAAACTGGTGCAATAGCATCAATGATAATATCTTTTCCATCGTAGCCGATGACTTTGATTGAGCCAGAAATGAGATTGGCGTTAAGTTTTATCTCTTTTGTGGGGTCTGATACTGGAACGGTGAGCTGTTCACGGTCTTGACTTTGGGCATAAAACGATGCTAATAAAATAAGCACCAATGCTACGAATATTGTCTTTTGCGATTTCATTTTTTTAGATTTTTTAATGTAACTTTTGTTTTAAACAGAGCAATTCAGAAAATTGCTTTACGATTTTTTGATATAAATATTTCCGTTGAAAGTCTCGAATTTTAAGTTTTTTCCACCCGAACCAATTCTTATAATGCTTCCTTTACTAAGCTTGTGGGTGGTGCCTTTGTCGGTTTCGCTGATGGTTTTCGTGACACGAGCGGGTAGTTTTTCTACGTCCTCAAAATCGGTGTAAAAATCTCCTTGAAAAGTTTTAAACTCACAATCGGCCGAAAAATTTGTTGGATACACAATGTTTAAATTTCCGTTGAGTGTATAATACTGGGCATTATCTGGCGGCACAGTTGTATAATTGATGTTTACATCGCCATTGATGGTGCGTATTTCATTGGCCTTATGGGCATTTTTTACCGTTATTTTGCCATTAATGTTATTTACTTTCATAAAGCCTGATACATCAACTACTGAAATATCTCCGTTATTTATTGTTGAAACCACCAAATTCATACTTTTGGGTACTTTTATCGTATAATTTAGGTTATACCGATACTGAATTTTGCGGTATTCGTTTTTATTCCATCTATCTCGATTTCGGTTCGGTCGAGAGTCGAATGGTTCGATAATGTAAGCAATCAGACTATCGGCTTTTTGTTCAAATTCGAGTTTAAACTCTTGTTTTCCTTCTTCTACAATTTCGTTGCTTTTGCCCGAAATAGTTTTCTCGACTTCAATTAAAACCTTGTTTCCATCATAACCTTCGACTTTTATAAAGCCATCAATGTTATAAACGGCCAACACGCTGCTGGGTGAAACCACAAACTCTTTTTTAATGGTTTCGGTAAATTTTAGGTCTTGTGCGGGAGCGTTTGTGCATGACAATACCACTCCCGACAAAATCGGAATAATTAGTTTTTTCATAATTTTGTGTTTGTTTTGTGTTCTACGAAAGTACTTGAATCGTTTTTTCAATTTTGCCTTTTACGGCTTTGTTGAGGTTTTCTTTTTGAAGTAATTGCTTAAACTCTTTCACGGAGCGTTTTTCTTGTAATTTCACCATGGCGTCGGCCAAGGCCACTTGCACCAACGGCGATTCTTGTTTCATGAGCGACTGCACCAACCCTTCACGCACTTTTGGGTAATTTCCAAGCTGTACTAAGGCTTCGAGCGTAACGAGTCGTACGTTCTCGTTAGGGTCGGAGTTGAGGGTTGTGAGCAAAGCATCAATCACTTTATCATCAACTTTGTTGAGTTCTTGTGTATAACTTACGGCTTTAAGGCGTTCGGTGGCAGTCGGGTTTTCGAGCATTGAAAGCATCATCATTTCTTTCATTTCTTGCACTTCAGACGATAACTGCTTTACATCGTTTTGGTCGGCAACTGCCTGATTAGTAGGCTTTCCTGCAAAATATCCAATTGCTCCGCTCATCAGAATCAGTACCATTGCATAGGCCCAGTTGTAAGAAGGTTTGTAAACGAAAACTTCTTTTATTTTAGCAAAAAACAGACCCAAACTACTTGCTTTTTTCTCTTCGACTTCGGCTTTGTAAGTATCAAGCATGGCATGAAAACGAGGTTTCATGGCTTGGCTTGGGTCGGGTGTTGGTAATTTGCCGAGTTGTTCCCAAAGTTGCTTTTCTATTTCATCAAATTCTTCGTTCATATCGCTCTATCACTTAAATAAATACTCTTTAATTCTTTCATGGCTCGGTGTACTCGAACCTTGATGTTTCCTTCGGATGTGCCGAGAATATCGGCAATTTCTTGGTATGATAATTCTTGAAAACGACTCAAAACTAATACTTCTCGATACTCAGGACTCAACTTTGCCAAAGCAGCATGGAGGTTTTCGGACTCTTGTTTTTTTTCGAGCTGAATATCGGCTGCTGGCTCTGAAATTATTTTTTCGCTCATGGCCGTTACATCTGCCTGATAGACCATCCGTTGGTTTTTCTTGGCGGCATCAATCAACACATTTCTTGCCAAATGATACATCCAAGTGCGGTATTCGCCGACTTCGGTAAAGGTGTGGCGATATTTTAACATTCGATAAAAAACCGTCTGAACCAAATCTTCGCTGTGTGCCGCTTGCCCCGTTGAATGATAAAGAAAAGCAAACAATGCTCGATGATAACGCTCAAAGAGCAATCCCATCTTGTCTAAATCGCCCGCTTTTACTTTGAGCATTAAATGATTGTCGGTCAGAGCTTCCAAACGCTGAAAAAGTTTTTAGTTTTGGTTATTTGAATGTGGAAACTGAGTGAAAAAGGAAAGGTTACAGTAAAAATAAAGTTTTTTTTCTTGAAGTTGATTTTTAAGTCATTTATAAAGCTCAAAGATTAACCTATTAAGTAAAACTTATGTTTCTTATCTTTGTATAGATAAAATCTAATAAGCTTGAAATGAACATCCAACAATTAGAATATATAGTAGCGGTTGATAAACACCGTCATTTTCAGCGAGCGGCCGACGAATGTTGCGTTACGCAAGCAACACTGAGTATGATGATAAAAAAACTTGAAGAAGAATTGGAGGTGATTCTTTTTGATAGAAGCAAACAGCCCGTTGTTCCGACTGAAACAGGTAAAGGAATTATCACACAAGCAAAGGTTATTCTGAAAGAAACTTCCCACTTAAAACAACTCGCCAATGATACGAAAGCCGAAGTAAAAGGACAAATCAGAATCGGAATTATTCCGACACTTGCACCGTATTTGTTGCCGCTGTTTTTGTATAATCTGCTAAAAAACAATCCACAACTAAAAGTAAAAGTTAGCGAACTGAACACCGACCAGATTGTGGAACAACTCGAAAAAGACCATCTTGATGTCGGGATTTTGGCAACGCCTATCAATGTTGAGGGCTTGAAAGAATATCCTCTTTTCTACGAAAAACTCGTGGTTTTTGTATCAGATAAAGAAACTACGCTCAAGAAAAAGTTTATTTTGCCCGAAGAAATTGATGTGAATCGCCTTTGGTTGTTGGAAGAAGGGCATTGTCTTCGCTCGCAAATGATGAATTTGTGTGAATTACGTAAGAAAAATACCGATTTCGGAAATCTCGAATACGAAGCTGGAAGTATAGAATCACTACTAAAAATCGTAGAAATGAATAATGGAATCACGGTAGTGCCAGAATTGGCGGTGATTAATTTCAGCGAAAAACAAAAAAAGCAGATACGAGAATTTAAAGCTCCCGTACCTGTGCGTGAAATAAGTTTGGTTACGTACCGCCATTTTGTAAAAACAAAGCTACTCGAAGTACTTGCCGATGAAATAAAAGCAGGCGTTGAGGCTTTTATTCCGCAACAAAGCGGTAAGCAGTTTGTGGTGGAGATATGAGTTCCGATTCTAAAAACCAAAAGATAACCGAAGTCCAATAGTGCTGCTGGCGGGCTTTATTTTTCTATCAATAACATCATAGGTAAATAATCCGATTTCAGGCTGAATTCTAATTAATGGAGTTAATTGATACCACCCGAAAATTTTGACATTGGCAGTTGGTGCATTACTCTTGGGGTCTCTGAACCTACTATATCCTAAAAATACGCCTCCTTTAAATTGAGTTTGGCTGTTTTTTCTTTGGTAAAAGGTAATCCCTGTAAAATATGTAGGAACAATTAATGAAAGTAGAGAATTATTTGTTCTTTCGGTCTTTTCTATAAACATAAAAGAAGTTTGAATACCCAAAGCAATTCCTTTTTTGTGATAACTACTTGATGCGATGTCAAAAGCGAGAGTGGTTGAGCCTTGAGCTTGCCCTTTAATCATTCCAATTCCCAAATCGGCATGAAAATTAATAAAATCAAACAACGCATTTCCTTTCACTTTACTTCTGATTCGTTGGCTTGCTAAATCGTTTACTACGCCAAGTATTTTCCACGGTTTTACGGTTTTTCGCTCATTTTCAACTCTTTCTGATGCTTCGATTATTGCTTGATTGATGTTATTATCGAGAATGTCTTCTACGTCATCAATGGTATTGAGATTGAACAAAAAACTTTGGCTTTGGTAAGTTTTGAAAATCCGATTGGCAGTTTTTACCAGTTCAGCCGTGGCTTTATCATCAAAATTAATCAACACTAAAGTATCTTGTTGCAGACGCACGAGTTCAACTTCTTTTCCGAACTGAAAAGCTTCTTTTTGTGGAAAATACTGAATATCAATCACCGATTTTCGATTGACATTTTTATTTTTAGCATAATACGTTATTTTCTTTACCGTATTTTGTTTCAAAGTATCACGAATCAGCGAATAATCTTGCCAGAAATTACGTAATAAAGAATCTACATTGTGCTTTAGGTTAAACTTACTAATTCCTTGATAATCAATCAATAAGCGATTCTTATCGCCAAAATCAATGACCAAATTATTGAGATTTTTCTTTACTTCCTCATTGAAATAAATATCCGATTTTCGAGCAAAATCATTGACCATAATTGGAGGTCGGATGCCCTCCAAAACCGTCATGGTATCATATTTTGCTTTCGTTTTTTGGCAAAAAGCATTACCCACAATGCTCAAAACGAGCATCGAAATTACACATAGTTTTTTCATAAGTATTTGTTTTAAGATTTAACAACTGTCGTCTGTCGTCAATGGACTATCGACTAATCATTGTATTCTGATAGAAGGTGTTTGTATGGTTTCTTTTGAGTTATTTTCGTTCTTCTCAAACAATTTTCCTGCAAATTGCACTTTAAATCTTGGCTGCTGAAAAGGCATATCTCCCTGTTTTGAAATTTCGTTGATATGAACAGTTTTGAGATTTACTTTAGGCTTTTTCTCAAAAACAATCTTTGATTGAAAATTGAGCGAATCAGGTAAATTATTGATGTTTTTATTAGAAAAATCGCTATTTTTTACCGAAATACTCGCTATTTGAAAATCTAACCTTTCTGAAATTGCTGCTTTCTTTTTCTTTAAAATGGGTATTTTTTTATCCTTTTTTAATTTGATCGTTTCTTTTATGACCATTGGTTTTTCTACCTTTTTTTCATGTATAATCGCAACGGGAGAGGAAACTAAACCCTTTCTATCAAGGGGTAAAACCCACCAACTCACAGCCGCGACCAAACAGGCCGCCACAGGTACAAGCCAATACCAAATTGAGCGTTTTGGTTGATGTAAATCTTGCTGAATATTTCCCCAAAGTGCCGCTTCATCGAAAGTGGAAGTTTCGGGCAAGGTATCTTGTATATTTTCGATTTTTCGCTTGAAAAAATCATCTATATTTTGCTCCATAATCGTATCCTCGTTTTTGTAATTCAGCCTGTAAAATCTGTCGAGCTTTGTGCAATTGCGTTTTTGAAGTGTTTTCGCTGATTTTGAGTTTTTCGGCAATTTCGGGGTGACTAAATCCTTCTATCGCAAAAAGATTGAAAACCGTTCGGTAACCATCAGGTAGCTTCAAAATCAAGGCATAAATTTCTTCTTCGTCAATATTTTCGTAGGTAGAAAAATCTTTAATCGGCTCATTATCAACAATTTCATCTATCGAAATTGTGCTGAATTGCTTTTGCCGAATTGCCATCAAGCACTCATTAACCATTATTTTCTTGAGATACGGTTCTACCGAATTTTCGCCTCGATACTCAATCTTTTCTATCGACCGAAAGAATTTCAAAAAGCCATTCATCAGCAATTCTTGGGCATCTTCCTCTACTCGTACATAACGCACGCACAACCGAAACATCCGCTTCACAAACGTATCATAGACACGCTTCTGTACGAAAGGATTTTGCTTTTTCAGTTCTGTGATTAGTTGAGCTTCGAGCATGAAATCTTGGTTGGATTGCTTTCAAAAGTATATATGCAGAAAAACGCCGAGGGGTTGTCTGTGGTATGAATTTTTTATATATTTGATAAAAAAACAACGATTATGGTAGCCGCAAAGAGCATCAAAGAAACTATTCTGGAGGAATTGAAAACCAAAGAGATTGTTTGTATTCCTGCATCGGAGGCAGATTACTTAGATTTAGCAAGTAAATTACCGTTCAAAGTAGAGTACCACAACAGCGAAATAATTACTATGGGATTAGCATCTTTTTGGCACGAAACTATTATTGGAAATATGATTTGGATGTTAAAAAATCTATTTTCAGACAGTGACGAACATTATGTTTTGGGTAGTAACTCAGGCGTTCAGATTCCGAAGTTTGAAGGTGGTTACTATATGCCCGATGTACTGGTAGTGAAAGGAGAGCCTATTTTTAAAGCAAACTCTACGGCAATTATTACAAACCCATATATCGTTATTGAAGTTTTATCGAAAGCAACCGAAACTTTTGACTTATCGGACAAACTACACGAATACAAACATTTGGGAAGTCTGCAACAAATCATTTTCATTAATCAGAAAAAAGTTGGAGTTATGAGTTATTTACGTTCAGAAAACCCAAATATTTGGCTCAATCAAGACTTTTATAATGAAACCGATGTAATGCAAATTGACGGCAAAGATATTGCGGTGAAGGAAATTTATAAGAAAGTGAAATTTGAGAAATAATCGTGAAACGAACTTCCCAGTTCGTTAGTAGTAAAAAATATATATGCGAATCAGAAGATTCGCTCCACAAAAAAGGGCTGCAAGTTTGATTTGCAGCCCTTTTTGTATTTGTCGAACGAACTGGGAAGTTCGTTCGGTATGTAGGAGAAATCAGAAATCTTCATCCATCGAAAACGCCATGTCTGTCTTTTGCGACATCACACCTGCTTTTTGGTATTCACCCACACGTTTCTCGAAGAAATTGGTTTTTCCTTGTAGCGAAATCATATCCATAAAGTCGAATGGATTGGTTGCGTTGTAAGTTTTTGCCAAACCAAGAGATTCGAGCAAGTGGTCGGCTACGAACTCGATGTATTGGCACATCAATTCGGCATTCATACCAATCAACGAAACTGGCAAGGCATCGGTTACGAATTCTTTCTCAATTTCAACGGCATCACGCACCAAATTATATACTTTTTCGGCTGGATATTTATTTATAATGTATTTCGTGTAAAGCAAACAAGCAAAATCACGGTGCAAGCCTTCATCACGAGAAATTAGCTCGTTCGAGAAAGTCAAACCTGGCATCAAACCACGTTTTTTCATCCAAAATATTGAGCAGAACGAGCCTGAGAAGAAAATACCTTCAACCACCGCAAATGCCAGTAAGCGGTCAATAAAATTACCGTTGTCAATCCATTTCAAAGCCCAATCGGCTTTTTTCTTCACGCACGGAATGTGGTCAATGGCATTGAGCATTTTATCACGTTCAACGGCATCTTTGATATACGTATCAATCAACAACGAGTAAGTTTCTGAGTGAATGTTTTCCATCATAATCTGGAAACCGTAGAAACATTTTGCCTCGGCAAACTGAATACGAGAAATGAAGTTTACCGCCAAATTTTCATTCACGATACCATCAGAGGCAGCAAAGAACGCCAATACGTGCGAAATAAAATGACGTTCGCCATCATTTAGTTTTGCCCAATCTTGCAAATCTGGCGAGAGGTCTATCTCTTCGGCAGTCCAGAAAGAGGCTTCGTGTTTTTTATAAAATTCCCAAATATCGTTATGTTTGATGGGGAAAAGAACAAAACGAGTTTTGTCTTCAATAAGAAGGGGTTCAACTTGTAATAGTTCAGCGTCGGTCATTGGTTTGTAGTTTTTGGAGTTTATTGGTAGGCGGTACTCCGCCAAGTATTTACATTTTCAAATTTGGGACTGCATAAGAGCAGAATCATAACCCAAATATACTTACATAATTGTTTGTTAGCAATGAATGTTTTCGATAATTTCAACTTTTTTTCTAAAGACTTGATAGTCAATTAAGTATTTTTTTTGAAAAAAAAGTTCATATTTTTGTCATGATTTGAAGAATTTAATTTACAAACATATGAAATTGACTTCAAGAGAAATCTCTCTCTTCTAAGTACTTTTCGATTAAAAATACTATAATTGTAAACTTTTGTCTTTCTACGGAAATATTGTAAAATTATTACTCAGAAAACTGTTTCTTTACAATCAAAGCGTAGTCTAAACCGAAAAATATCAAGCAACACATAAATTCAATCAATCATGCAATCATCTGGTTTAAAATTCAGATTTATCATAGGCATAGTCATGGCAATTGTGGCCTTGATAAGCTATTATAGTAAAAATCAAGTAAACCCTATAACTGGCGAAAAACAACATATTGACCTTACACCCGAGCAAGAAGTGGCAATGGGTTTGCAGTCGGCCTCACAAATGGCTCAAGAATATGGCGGACTATATAATGATAATGAAGTACAACAACAAATCAAGTCGGTTGGTTATAAACTCGTCAAACAAGTTGTAGATGAAGTAAAAAGTAAAGGAGCAACAGTACCTTATCAATTCGATTTTCATGTACTGGCCGATGACCAAACCGTTAATGCTTTTGCACTACCTGGCGGACAAATGTTTATTACGGTTGGACTTCTGAAAAGATTAAAGTCAGAAGATCAGTTGGCAGGTGTATTGGGTCACGAAATTGGCCACGTGATTCACCGCCATTCGGCACAACAAATGGCTAAATCTGATTTTTATAATGGTTTGGTTGGAGCAGTCGCTACCGCAACTTCTGATGGAACAGGTATGGGTGGTGGACAAATCGCTCAGTACGTAGCCCAAATTCAACAAATGAAATTTGGCCGTAATGATGAACTTCAATCGGATGAATTTGGCGTAAAATATTTGATTAAAGCAGGTTATAACCCCAACGCCATGATTGAAGTCATGGAGATTCTGGCCGAAGCCAGTGGAGGTCAGCAACGTGACGAATTCATGAGTTCGCATCCAAGCCCTGAAAATCGTATTGCCAAAATCAAAGAACATATAGCTAAATATAGTAAATAAAACTTGTTGAAACTTCAAAACTCTGATACCGCAAGATACATAAATGAATGTTTTGTATCCTTGCGGTAACTTTTTGGAACATATCTGAAATCCAACGAACAATTATTCACGTATGTAGTTTAAATGACTATAAGAAAAGATTAGAAAAACCTTGTCAACATCTACTGCCATATTGATTTTTACGCAAGAAGCATCGAAAGAAGCTACTCGTAAAATGCTGACTCCCTCGAAGAATCAAGGAGTCAACCGATTGGTATTTGACAAGTTGAATCATTTCGTCGAGCGTAAGGCTACGGCAGCTGCTTCTAAAGCCGAAAATCTACGAGTTTTTTATTCAAATCAATTAACCAAGCCAAACAACAATAGTTTTGGGAAACAACTTTCGGCAGCTATTCAAGTAGTTTTTGAGCGGGGATTTGAAAAGGTAATTTGTATTGGTAATGACTGCCCCGCACTCAATGAAAATCGAATTTTAGCAGCGGTAGAAAAACTTCAAACGGTTGATACAGTTGTTGGTCCTGATAATCGTGGAGGAGCTTATTTAATTGGTATTTCCAGCAAAGGTTTTAAAGCGGAAGTTTTCGAAAACCTTGCTTGGCAGAGTGAAAAAATGCTGGAAAGTTTTATAGGGCAATACGCTAACAAAGTTGTATTACTGCTCGAAACTTTATCAGATATTCATACTTTCCAAGAACTACAAACCTACACAATATCGAGGTATTTTATTGCCTTTTTAATTCGCCTCATTGAGCAAATTACTGCAAGGATTCAGAGTTTTTACTGCTTTTTTGTAGAAAATCGCTCAATTCGCTCATTATCTCTACGAGCCCCACCATTCGTCTGAAAACACTCATTTATTATTTAAATTTAGTTATAAACGAACTTTTTAAGTCCGCTATATAACGCTGTATTTTCTTTTCAAAACACATACTATATGAAAACATATTATAACCCCGATGACCTCTCAAAGTTTGGTAAAATCGGAGAATTTGGTGGACAAGATTTAGCCAAGAAATTCTTTGATTATTACGGCGAAACTTTCAAAGATGGAGCATTGACCGAGCGTGAAAAATCATTAATTGCCTTGGCAGTGGCTCACACCATGCAATGCCCGTATTGTATTGATGCTTACACAGCCGATACATTGGCAAAAGGCTGTACCGAAGATGAGATGATGGAAGCAGTACACGTATCAGCAGCAATGGCAGCGGGCGTAAAACTCGTACACAGCGTACAGATGATAAACAAAGCCAAAGAATTAATGATGTAAAATATAATTTTGAGTGATTGGATGAGTGAATGATAGAATAAAAAATCAGACTCATTCATTCTCTCATTCACTCATTCAACATTAGAATAAATAAATGTCAAATCCAGTCAAGAGTTTAAAGGCTCAGAAAAGCCAATTAGGAGAATCAGCTTTCCAACTAAAAGTACTTAACGATAAAGAACTTTTAGGCGGCAACGTACCTTTGTTTCGAGATAAATTAGAGGATATAAACTTGTTTCCACTGAAACCTACCAAACTCGAAATTTTTCAGATAAACGTAGGGAAAATGTGTAATCAAGTGTGTAAGCATTGCCACGTTGACGCAGGCCCTGACCGCAAGGAAATAATGACCCGTGAAACCATGCAACAATGCGTTGACATCATTGCAAAATATAAGTTCACAACCCTTGATTTGACTGGCGGAGCTCCCGAAATGAACAACAATTTCAGATGGTTTATTGAAGAAATCCGTAAAGTTGATACCGACATCAAGATAATTGTACGTTGTAATCTGACCATTATTCTGGCCAATCCAAAATATCACGATTTACCAGATTTTTTCAAGAAAAATAATATTGAAGTGGTTTCTTCATTGCCTGCTACGAGTGCTTCTCGTACCGATTCGCAACGTGGCGATGGTGTTTTTGAAGATTCAATCAAGGCACTTCAAATGCTCAATGCTGTTGGTTACGGAATGGAAGGAACAGGACTAAACCTCAATTTAGTTTATAATCCTGCTGGTGCATTTTTGCCTGCTGGTCAGGCTGGTTTGGAAAAAGAATTTAAACGAGTTTTAAAATCAAAATTCAACATTGAATTCAATTCTCTTTTTGCTATTACCAATATTCCAATTAGTCGTTATCTTGATTATTTGTTGGTAAGTGGTAACTACGCTGCTTATATGGAAAAACTCGTAGCGGCTTATAATCCAGTGGCTGCCAGCAATGTTATGTGCCGAAATACACTTTCAATTGGCTGGGATGGCTATCTCTATGACTGTGATTTTAATCAAATGCTCGAACTAAAAGTAGCGGCAAAAGCAAAGCACATCAGCGAGTTTGATTACGACGAACTAAGCAACCGTTCAATTATTGTCAATCAGCATTGTTATGGCTGCACGGCAGGAGCGGGTAGTTCGTGCGGAGGCGAAGTTGCCTAAAACGTAATCCAAAATCGAATAATTCTTAATAAAACCCTTCAAATGGCATTCATTTAAGAAGGCTAAGAATTGTTTTGCTCAAATTTTATCAATCTACTTTTATAAGATTTTATGAAAAAAATATTTACGAAAGGGTGTGGCTTTCTATGGCTCATCGGACTGATGTTTTCGGTTTCGACTTTCGCACAGCAAACCCTAAAAATAACGGGGCAAATCCTTGATGCCGAAACCAATCAAGGTGTAATCGGAGCGAGCATCAGTGCCAACGATGGCAAAAAAACTATCGGAACTATTTCGGACGAAAAAGGTAATTTCTCATTAGCACTTCCCGAAAAAACGCAACAAATTACTATTTCATCGGTTGGTTATAAAAGCCAAACGATAGCATTGAATGGCCAAACACAACTGATGATTTCCTTGCAAAGCGGTGAAGTTTTAAACGAAGTCGTAGTCACAGCCTTAGGTTTGGAGCGTCAGTCAAAAAACTTGGGTTATGCCGTGCAGCAGATTGATGCCAAGGAAGTGAGTCGAGTAAAATCAACTAATTTCTTGGATAATTTGGCTGGTCGAGTGGCGGGCGTAACCATTACGGGCGGGTCAACGGGCGTAGGCTCAACCACACGTATAAGCATAAGAGGCGAATCATCTTTCACGAATGCCAATCCACTTTTTGTGGTTGATGGTATTCCTATTAATAATAATACAGTAGTAAATAATGTAAACGATGATGCCAACGGTTTCATGGAAGTTGATTTCGGGAATGGTGCAATGGAAGTAAACCCCGATGATATTGAATCGGTTACGGTACTAAAAGGCCCATCGGCGGCAGCACTTTACGGAACTCGTGCCTCGAATGGAGTTTTGATTATTAAGACAAAATCAGGAGCAAAATCTAAAGGTTTGGGAGTATCATTTAATACTTCAAATTATCTCGAAACTCCTTTTCAATTACCTGTTTTTCAGAATTCTTATGGTTTAGGAAATAGCGGGCAATATGCCTACAAAGACGGCCTCGGTGGAGGTATCAACGATAATATCACTTATAGTTTTGGACCAAAATTAAACGCTGGACTTTCGATTCCGCAATATGATAGCCCCGTAACTTTGCCAAACGGACAAACTGTAAGAGCGGGCGATGTGGCCATTCACGGAGGCTTGCCAATCACGCCAACGCCTTTTGTGGCTTACCCGAATAACCTCAAAGATTTCTACGGAACTGGCCGCACTTCAATCAATAATTTAGCCATTTCGGCAGGCAACGAAAAAGGCAATTTCCGCCTTTCAATGACCGATTTGAATAGCCAATCGTACATTCCAGGAGTAGATTTGAAGCGTCGCACGGTTTCTACGGCTCTCAATTTTATGCCAATTTCTAAGCTAAAAATTACCTCAAATATTAGTTATATTAATTCGGGAAGTAGTAATCGTCCTGCTACAAAATATGGTTCTGAAAATATCAACTATGCTTTAGTAGGTTGGTTTGGACGCTCAAATAATATTGAGCCACTGAAAGATTACTGGCAGCCAGGTTTAGAAAATGTGCAACAGTTTTCATATAACTACACATTTTTTGATAATCCTTATTTTACGCTTTACGAAAACCGCAACGCCTTCAATCGTGACCGTGTTTTTGGCAATCTCTCGGCTCGTTATGAATTTACGCCCGAATTATCGCTTTCGGTTCGTACGGGTATGGACTACCAAAACGAAGACCGTACTTTCCGTCGTGCATACAGTTCAAACCGTTTCAAAACTGGTGCTTATGCCGAGCAAAACGTTTTTTATCGTGAAATCAATTCCGACTTTTTGCTGAATTACACCAAAAACTTGGGCAATTTGAGCGTAGATGTCTCGGCTGGTGGTAATAGAATGGACCAAAGAGTGGCTAACGAACAAGTTCAAACACTTTCATTGGCACAACCTGGCGTTTATGCTTTGTCGAATGCAGCTTCACCTTTGGAGTATTTCCAAGCGGCTGGTACCAAACGCATCAATAGTTTATATGGTATTGCTAAATTCGGCTTTAAAGATTTCTTGTTTGTAGATATTACTGGCCGTAACGACTGGTCGAGTGCTTTAGCTACTGCCACTTCTTCGGCCAATACATCGTTCTTTTATCCGTCAGTTTCGGCAGGTTTAGTGGTTTCAAATTTGGTTAAATTACCAACGGCTATTTCTTTCTTGAAACTTCGTGCGAGTTATGCACAAGTCGGAAATGACACCAATCCATTCCAAACCATCGGAACATTCGTGGCACGTACGCCCGTAGGTGGTTTACCGACTTTCACCGACCAAAACCAAATTTCAAATGCCAACTTGAAGCCCGAAAGCATTAGTTCGACCGAATTTGGTGCCGATGTGAGATTCTTGAATGATAAAATCAAACTCGACGTAACGTATTTCAATGCTTTGAATAAAAATCAGATTATTTCATTGCCTATTGCCGTTTCTTCGGGTTATGGACAGCAAAGTATCAATGGTGGAGCAGTTAGAAGCAAGGGTGTTGAAGTGGTTCTTGATTTAACGCCAATCCGCACGAATGTTTTTTCTTGGAGAAGTACTTTCAATTTCTCGACTTATCAGAATATCGTAGAGAAATTGCCGATTCCTGGGCAAACTATCACTTTGGCCTACAACAGAATTTATGATAACGTTAATCAAACGGTTTGGTATCAAGTAAAGGAAGGTGGCCGCATGGGCGATATGTACGGAACGGGCTATTTGAAAAACGATAAAGGTGAGTTTATCATTGGAAAAGATGGTCGATACATTGTTGATAATAACCTCAGAAAGTTGGGCAATTATACGCCTGATTTTATGGTAGGATTTAATAATACTCTAAGCTACAAAAACTTCCAAATGAGTTTCTTGTTCGATTGGCGTCAAGGCGGAAAGGTTGTTTCTCGTACTTTAGCATTGGCCGCAGTTGGTGGACAACTTATCGAAACCGAAGACCGCCCCGAAGCAGGTATTATTGCCAAAGGTGTAGTAAACATGGGAACGGCCGAAAACCCTAATTACCAACCAAATACTACTGCTGTAAGTGCCGAAACGTATTACAGAATGTACTACGACCGCAACCACGAAGAAAATAACACTTACGATGCTTCATATTTGAAACTCCGTGAGGTGCTGATTGGCTACGAATTGCCAAAAGGTTGGTTCAAAAACCGAATTGAGACCATCAATGTTTCGTTGATTGGCCGTAATCTTTACGCTTTCAGCAAAATACCGCACTTCGACCCTGAGCAGTTTGGTTTCCAAGGACAAAAATTGATGTCGGGTGTAGAAGACATGAGCTACCCAACTACTCGTAGTTTTGGTGTGAAATTGGGCATAACATTCTAAGGTTTTCAAATCATTAAAGACATGAAGAAATTTAATAAATATATCATTGCTATCTTGTTTGTGAGCAGTTTGAGCTGTACGCAAGATTTCGAGAAACTCAACATTAATCCAACTGCTCCTGTTGATGTACAGCCAGAGCTTTTGCTTCGCAAAGTGCTGTTCGACTTCGCCGACCAAATGTCGTACGAAGGCTTTGTGGCGGGAAATTTATTGGGGCAACAATTTACGGCTATCGACTTTAATTTATTCGACCGCCACAGCTTGACCGAACCACAATACGGCGGAAATCCATGGCCGTTTTTATACGAAAACCTGCGTGATAATGAAATTTTGTTGGCAAAATCAAGAGCAAATGCAGCTTTTGGTGTCTATGAAGGCCCAGCCTTAATTTATAAGGCGTATTTGACAGGAGTGTTGACCGACCTTTATGGCGATGTGCCTTACTCAGAAGCCTTGAAAGGAAAAAGTGGAAACGTAACGCCAAAATACGATGCTCAAAGAGACATTTATTTAGGAAAAGATGGAATCATTGATAACCTAAATTCAGCAATTACGGCTATTACGAATTATAAAGGAGCAACACGTTTGCAAGGAGATATCATCTTCAACGGTGACTTGACTAAATGGAGAAGATTTGCTAATTCGTTGAAATTCAAATATTTGATGCGTGCATCAGGCAAAGAAAATGTGGCAGAGCAGTTGAAACAAATTTTTGCTGGCGGAGACTATATCAAAGATGCTACTCAAAATGCGGTTTATGCCTTTACGGCTTCGCAACCCAATAATTTTAGAATGGCAACAGCTCGTATTGGTGACTTCAATTTGTTCATCATGTCAGAAACAATGGACGAAATTCTGACCAAACTCGACGACCCACGTAAGCAAGTTTTATTCCGCCCAACGGCTAATAACGCCAATGTTTATAAAGGCTTATTAAATGGGCCAGATGCTTCAAAACTTTCTATCTCGGTTGGAAACTATTCTTTTTCAGGAAGAATTTTCAGAGAAGATGCAGGGCGTTTGAAGGCCAATTTCTTGACAAGTTTTGAAATGAATTTCTTGCTGGCCGAAGCTGCCGAAAAAGGCTTCATCAGTGCCGATGCCAAAACTTTCTACGAAACAGGCGTAAAACAAGCCTTCGATTATTGGTATTCGGTTTTGCCAGAAAATTACTTAAAAACTGGCCCTGCGGCATACAAAGTAGCCAATGCCAACCCAATTGAGCAGATAATTACGCAAAAATGGATTGCCAATGTTATTAACGGATACGAGGGCTGGAATGAATACCGCCGCACTGGTTTCCCGAAACTTAAAACTATTTCAGCAAGTTTGAATCAAAACTTGATTCCTGTTCGTATGCCATACCCAACCACCGAAGATGCCCTAAACAACGCAAACTTCAAGGCAGCAGCCGAGAAAACCAACAAAAACAGCATCAATTCTCCAGTTTGGTGGGATAATTGAAAAATTAGAACAAATCAGTGTAAATCAGCGTTGGAACATCCGTGTCATCAGCGTGCTATGAGTTTGCGAAAGTATTTTTCGAAGTACACTATTTCAAAACACACCGTTAAATATAAACTTTATGAGTACACTTACGTGGCAATGGATAATCTTGATAGCGGTCAACGTCGTGCTGTTTTGGGTATCTCCGTGGTCGAATAAAGTCAATGATTTTTTTAGAGGAAGCCACAACGACACGCCACCGAGTGCCTTTTTGCTCACGAGTAGCTTGGTTATCTGTTGGTTATTTGCCAAATCCATTACCAATGCCGCCGATTTAGGCTATCAGTTTGGCATTGTGGGCGGGGTGGCCTACGCTGGTTATTATTTGTCGTTTTTGGTGGCGGGTGTTATCATTTACCGAATGCGAACCAAAGGGCAATACAAAAGCATTCATCATTTCTTACAGACCAAATACGGAAAAGGGGCAATTATTCTTTTCACGATATTGATTGGGTTTCGATTACTCAACGAAATTTGGTCGAATACCATGATTGTCGGAAGCTATTTTGGCGAAAAAGGTAGTGTGCCTTATTTTGCTTCGCTCACAGTTTTTACTTTACTCACACTCGCCTACACGCTCAAAGGCGGAATGCGAACTTCTATCATTACTGACCTTATACAAATGGCATTTTTTGTGTTGTTGATGGTCATGATTTTGGGTATTATTATTCCAGAAACCGATGGAGGCGTAAAGACATTCGTTCAAAGTGGCGACTGGTCGATGGCTCAAGGAGTTAACCTACTTTTGGTGGCATTGATTCAAGTTTTAAGTTATCCTTTCCACGACCCCATTCTTACCGACCGAGGTTTTATTTCGAGTCCGAAAACTACGCTCAAATCCTATCTTTGGGCAACGGTTATCGGGGCGAGTTGTATTATCTTATTTAGTTTTGTAGGAATTTTTGCCAAAATGAGAGGTTTAGATGCACCTGCAACCATTGGCGTAGCCAAGTTTTTCGGCACGATTTTGCTCTTGGTTATGAATACTATCATGCTCACATCGGCGGCAGCTACTATTGATTCTACGTTTACTTCAACCGCCAAATTGGTACATATAGATTTACTCAACGAAAAAGGTATCAGCGTTTCAAAAGCCCGCCTCACTATGATTGCGATTGCTGTTTTTGGTACAATACCGATTTTCTTTAATCCCGAAATTTTATCAGCTACCACCATCAGCGGCACTATGGTGATGGGTTTAGCTCCTATATTTGTATTTTGGAATTTGGATGCTCCAAAAATATCTTATTTCGCTTCAGTAATTTTGGGCGTGGTGTTTGGATTTTGGTTAGTTTTTTATCCAGTACCAACCTTTATGCTTTTATCAGAAGGCAAATATGCTGATTTATTGAGCATCAATCTCTTTGGTACGATTGCTTGTTTTGTTGTTTTTTTACTACCGATTTTATTCAAGAAAAAAATTGAGTCAACTAACTAAAAATATTGGTCGATTAAGCGGAAAAGTTCTGGTTTTTGGCGGAGTTTATTCCAATTACCAATCTTTGGAAGAACTATATCGAATTGCCCAAGCCGAAGGAATAAAACCCGGCAATATTATTTCTACGGGCGATATAGTGGGTTATTGTGCAGCCCCAAGCGAGTGTTTGGATTTTATAGAAGATTGGAAAATCCACGGGATTCAAGGGAATGTCGAGCAGAATCTTATTAATGGAACAGACGATTGCGGCTGTAATTTTGAAGAAGGAAGTCGTTGTGATATTTTCTCGAAACAATGGTTTCCGTATGCAATGGTGCGAATGACCGAACGAAATATGGCTTTTTTAGGGCAATTACCTGAAAAAATTAGTTTTGAATATGCCGATAAAAAAATTGATGTTATTCATGGTTCTTACGATAATATCTCTGAATTTATCTTTAAATCAAGTGATTGGGCAATAAAAAAACATAATTTTGACCAAACAGATGCCGACGTTATTTTAGCAGGACATTGCGGACTGCCTTTCGCTGATGTGCAAGACGGAAAATATTGGCTCAATGCTGGCGTTATCGGAATGCCCGCCAACGATGGCACAGCAAGAGTTTGGTATTTGATTTTAGACGATGCCGATGGACAGTTTTCGTATAAATTTCACAATTACGAATACGAATCTTTTGAAGCAAATCAGCTCATGCTCGAAAACGGTTTGCCGTTTTCATATTCTGAAACGTTACTGACTGGCATTTGGGACAATAACGAAATTTTACCCGACGAAGAAACCGCTCTTGAAGGTATTCCGATTGAGTTTTGAGGCGATTCATCAAAATCGCCTTTTTTTATGCCTTTTCTGAGTAGAGTTCATCTACAATTCCTTGCATAGCTCTTTTAATCTCACGTACAAAACGCTTATTGTCAGGATTTTGTATGTTTTCTTCTTGCATTGCTTTGAAGAATAAAATATAAGTAGGCACATCTAAAGCCGCACTCAATTGCTCCATCGTTTCAAGACTCGGGTCTTGTTTTTCGGACTCAATTTGAGATAAATATGAATTAGAAATACCTGTTTTTTGAGCAAGTTCTGACTGGCTATAACCTTTTTCAAGTCTTGCTTCTTTGATTATTTTTCCGATGTGCATGATACACTTTTGGTTTATGCCAAGAACTCCATCATTCTAACAATCTTGTAAAGCCAACTGGCAACTTCACCCGATTTTTTCATTAGTTCTTTATAACTTTTTCCCTCTTCTTTAGCGATGGACTCTTTGGCTTTTTCAATGTTTTTTAAAACTTCCAACAACTTTTTTCTATCTTCTTTCGACAATTTGTTACTCAGTAACTGACTTCTAACGTCTAATTCTGTTCCCAATAATTGTTTGATGATAGTCAGATAATACTTTTCGGAATTTCCCATTTCTTATAAATATTTGCGGGGTTTATTTTTGGTTTTTTTTCTAAGTTTTTCATTTTTTTCATGATTTGATTAATGGGTACACAAATATAAAAATAATTTTATTAAAAACAAATTATTTTCACAAATAATGAAATTAATTTATTGTGTAAGAATATTTAATCTTTTGTAAGACACCTTTAAATCTTTTATCTTTGTTCAAAATTTATAGAAATGAACGTGCTTGACCTTATTTTTATCCTTCCACTACTTTATGGGGCTTACCGTGGCTACCAAAAAGGGCTTTTTATTGAAATTATCGGGGTTGCCGCCTTCATCGTTGCGATTGTGATTGGCTTTAAATTTTTGGGTTATGGAATGAATCTCATTGCCCCCGTTATTGGTGAAAGTTTGGCCAATCGTTTTTTACCTTATTTGAGTTTTACGGTTATTTTTTTTCCGACAATTTTTTTGATAAACAAAATGGGTTGGATGCTTCGTCGTGCTTTGCGTTTTACGATTTTGGGTACGATTGATGGCTTTGCAGGGGCTTTGGTGGGAGTTTTTACTTGGCTTTTCGGAATCAGTACATTTTTGTGGTTGATGTCGAGCATTGATATAAATCTTCCCGAAAAACTCACAAAAGAATCTTTGACTTATCCAGTCATGAAAAAAGTAGCTCCGACCGTTATCTCAAAAGTTTCCGATTGGATTCCGACGGGTGGAAATATGATTAAGGAATGGACAAAAGAAAATAAAAATTAAACGATATTATGGTGAAAAAAATCAAATTATTTTTGATGCGTAGCAATATCATCGACCTTGCTACGGGGGTGGTTATCGGTACGGCTTTTCAGAAAATCATTTCGGCAATGATTGATAAAATCTTTATGCCGTTGGTAGGTGTACTGATTGGAGGAGTAAACTTGAAAGATAGATATACCGAGATTTTGACTGTAAAGATTGGTTGGGGAGAAGCCCTACAATCAACTTTTGATTTTGTGGTGGTTGGTACGATTCTATACTTTTTTCTGAAAGCCCTTGGTCAAAGTACCGAAGCTAAACCACAAGTCGATGATTTATTGATTGATATTCGTGACGAACTGAGAAAACTCAATGCCAAGAAGTAGAACGATTTTCTAAATTGTTTTGTAGGACAGCTTTGTAAGTTGTCAGTTGGGTAAGAATGTGCTGTACAAGAAACAAGTTGGAAAATCGGTTCGCCGATGCGGTTGTCCTACAAAATTACTTCTCAAATAACCTCGCCAAACGCCCAGCTACAAAGCTAAAAACCAACGAGATTCCGCAGCCAGCAAATGTGCCAAACATGGCCATATCTGCACTTACAGGCGTGAAAAGTTTTAAGAAATAGACACTTAATAGGATTGCTACTTGCGTGAGTGCCAATATCCAGCCACGGTGCGGCTCTAAATAGCCAATTAGAAAACTTGAAATTGCCAATGCCGACATCATCAAGTATGCTCCTGAACCAATGCTGTGATAAATAATATAAACTACCAAAGCCGTTACGGCCAACGAAATGGCAATATGACGTAAAAATTTAGTGTCCATTTACTGAAAATTTAGACCACAAAGGTACGAAACTATAAATTTATCCCATCACAATATCGCTGATATGAGAAAAATTGAAGATTAAAAATTAAGTAATTGATGATTGTAGAATTGTTCTTTTACATCGAACCATCAAAAATCAGCAATTCTCAACCTTTAATCCGTGCGACGTCCGCTTCAATCAAACTTTTAATTCAACAATATTGTGATGGGAGAGAACTTTTAATTCTTTCCGCTTCCACTCACCCCGCCAGCAGCAGGAGTACCCGTAGCAGGTTTTTTATCAAAATCGCCTGCTTTTACGATTGAAATCTTCTTAGGGTCAATAAATTTCTTGATAGCTCCGTTTACTTGCTCAGGTGTAAGAGCCTCGACTTTTTTCTCAAAGTCAGCATCGAATGCGAGCGTACGGTCGTAGTACAAGTAGTTGTTTAAGCGACTTGAAAGTTCGTTATCTTGCGAGCGAGAAACGCTACGGCTTTGCAACCAACCCGACTTGGCGGCTTTTAACTCATCGGCCGTGAAACCTTCATTTACTACTTTTTCGATTTCTTCGTAGAAAGCTTTTTCGAGTTTTTCGGCATTTTCTGGAGCATAGATAGCATAAGTCATGAAGCTACCTGATTTATCGAACGGGCTTCCCGAAAGATTTGAACCAACACCGTAGCTAATACCTTCTTTCTGACGTATTCTAACGGCCAAACGTGAACTCAAAAATCCACCACCGAGCATATAGTTACCCAACAATAAGGCAGGATAATCGGCATCGGTTTCTTGTAATGGAAGATTCTGACCAGCTAAGAAAAGTGCATTGGCCTTATCAGGAGTTTTGATGGCACTATTCGATGGCGAAATCTCTTGGAAAACCGCTTGAATGCGTTTGAATGGTGCTGGTGATTTCCAAGTTCCGAAGTTGGTGCTGATGCTTTTACGCACAGCTGCTTCATCAAAATCTCCAACAACCGACATCGTAGCGGCCGAAGCACCGTAGAAATCAGTGTAGAATTTCTTAACGTCTTCGAGTTTTACGTTTTTGTTGCTTTCGATGCTTTCTTCAATCGTTGGTACATAACGTACGTCAGATTTCGGATAAGGATTCATCATGCGTTGGAACGCCGTGAATGCCAAAGCCTGTGGGTCGCTTTTCTGAGATTCAACTTGAGCCAAAATTTCTTGTTTCATGGTTTCAAATTCTTTCTCATCAAAAACAGGATTTTTCAAAATGTCATTAACAATCGCCAAAACTTTTGGCAAATTATCTTTTGTTGACTCAATGCTTATACCAACATTGTTGCCACCACCACCGATGTTTACTTGTGATTTTAGTTTATCGAGCGTGTCTTTCAATTGTTGGCGGCTCAATGTTTTGGTGCCTTTGTTCAACATCGAGGCTGTGTATTGTGAAATCGTAGCTTTGTTTTGGAGGCTTTGCTCATCGCCCATGCGTAGCGTGATATTTGCTCGTACTGAGTTTCCACGAGTCGATTTTGGTAACAAAGCATATTCCAAACCATTTGGCTCTTGTCCACGCTTCGTGCGACTTTCGATATTGGCTGGCGATGGGTCAAAGGCTTCGCCTTGTGCCACAACTGCACGACCTTTGTAGTTTTTCACTAAAGCATCAACATCTGGCGACTCTGGTACTTTCACACGGTCTGGGTTTTCTTCTGGAATAAATACCCCAATAGTGCGGTTCGATGGCTTGAAATAATATTTTGCCACACGTTTTACATCATCAACCGTAATTTTTTCGAGGGCATCACGGTAGATAAAAATCAAACGCCAGTCGCCCGCACCCATATACTCGCTCATTTGTAATCCTACACGCTCACTGTTGCGAAGCGTGAGTTCTAAGCCTTTGAGGGCTTCGTTTTTCGCACGCTCAACGTCTTCTTTCGTAAATTCCATTGAGCCTACGCCATCGAGCATCGTCAGCAATGCTTTTTTTGTTTCATCTAAATTCTTTTCTTTCAAAACACTTAGTCCGAAATAGAAGAAAGTTGGGTCTTTATTCGTGAATGAATAGGCATAAAGGCTCGAAGCGAGTTTGGTTTCAACTAATGCTTTGTAGAGTTTTCCACCAGGTTGGCTTGTTAAAATCCCCTGCAAAACATCTAAAGCTGGGTAATCTGGGTGGCTATTTGAACAAATATGATAAGCAACACCAATGGCTTGCACATCGCCCACACGACGAAGCGTAACCGAACGCTCGCCATCTTGCACTGGCTCAACTGTGTAAGTTGGTTGTAGCTTGCGAGTTGGGCGAGGAATTCCACCAAAATATTCCTCATTGATCATTTTAAGCACTTTGGCTTCATCAAACTTTCCTGCAACCAACAAAATAGCGTTGTCTGGCTGATAATATTTTTTGTAGAAAGCCTGCAAATTATCAATCGGCACTCGTTCGATGTCTTCACGTGAACCAATCGTTGAGTTTCCGTAGTTATGCCACAGATATGCAGTTGAAATTACTCTTTCACTTAACACACTTTCGGGGTCGTTTTCACCCGATTCAAATTCATTTCTTACTACCGAAAACTCCTTTTCGAGGTCTTCTTTCTTGATAAATGAATTTATCATGCGGTCAGATTCGAGGTCTAAGGCCCAACGAAGATTTTCTTCAGTTGAGGCAAAAGTCTCGAAATAATTGGTACGGTCGAGCCATGTAGTACCGTTTGGTCTTGCACCGTGGTCGGTCAATTCTTGCGGAATATTCGGGTGTTTGGGTGTACCTTTAAACACCATGTGTTCGAGCAAGTGAGCCATACCCGTTTCGCCATAACCTTCGTGGCGAGAACCAACCAAATACGTGATGTTTACGGTAGCCGTTTGCTTCGATGGGTCGGGAAAAAGTAAAACTCGAAGACCATTGCCAAGCAAATATTCGGTGATGCCCTCAACCGAAGTAACTTTTACAGGTGCAGGAATTGGAGCTTTTTCTTCAACAAGTGCTGTTTTTTGTTTCTTTTTTCTCTTTTTTTTCTCTTTCTTTTGAGCGAACGCATCGCCACCAATCAAGAAAATACCCACAAGCATCATCATGATGAACTGCTTGAGGTTCAGGTTTCGGTAATAGTTTAACATAATTTTTTGTTGGATTAATTGTGTAAATAATAGGCGAGGAGTAAAAAAACTACTAACCTGCATTATATAACGAAGAAAATAGTTAGAATGGTCAATTACAAATAAAAAATGTTAAAAAGCGTTTATGGTGGATAAAAGGGGTATATCCAAAATAGAAATACATTGTCCCTCATCCATAGCGTCGGGTTTGCAAACCCGACGCTATGGATGAAAAGAGAAAGGGATAGTTCACGCCCAGACCAAACAGTTTTTTTATAACTTTGTTACATGCAAAAACTCTTCAAAACATATCTTCGTCGGCTTACTAATCTTACTTCACGGAATCGTTCGTTATTGTTGCTTAATTTACCCCAAGAACAATTTCTTGATTTACACCAACTCGATTTTCTGGATAATAAGCCTTCGTTTGAGGTTATCAACCAACTTATTGCTCAAAAATCGCAAATTCCGCTTTGTGATGTGATGGATAGTCGTTTAGAAAAAGTAAACGAAGCGAGTAAAATTCTTAGAAAAATAGCTCGAACCGAAGCATTTATCGAGCAAGAACGTGGGTCGGAAGATTTGTATGTGGGTTATCCGTTTGTGAAAGGAAAGCTTTCAGATGGCACGGTGGTGCGTTGTCCGCTGTTGTTTTTTCCTGTAACACTCAAAAATAGTGGCGATGGTAAAAAATGGTTACTCGAAAGACGTGAAGAAAGTATTAGCTTAAATCGTAGTTTTTTGCTGGCTTATTCACACTTTAATCAGATAAAAATCAACGATGATTTGCTCGAAACCTCATTTGATGATTTTAGTAAAGAAAGCCTTGTTTTCAGAACTCAATTGTATGAATTATTGAAAAATAGCCCCGTTGAAATTAATTTTAATCAAGATAATTTTACGGAACAACTCATTGATTTTCAGAAGTTTACAAAATCAGATTTAGAACAACTCGAACGCAACGGCGAACTCAAACTTTTTCCGCAAGCAGTTTTGGGTATTTTCCCGCAGGCGGGTTCTTATTTGGTGCCTGATTATGAGCAACTTATAGCCCCCCCCGCCCCCGATGGGGGAGGAGCGAGAGGTTCTAACATTTCCCCTCCTTTTTTCAAGGAGGGGTGTCCTGACGAAGTCGGACGGGGTGGTTCTGGGTCTATAAATGTTTTAAGGCATGAACAGTTGGAACCAACCACCCCGTCAAAATTCGACGTTGTCAGAATTTTGCCTCCCCTCCTTCAAAAGGAGGGGAAACTAAAAGGGAATTTGCGTGAAGAAAACTCCTTCCTCCCTTTTTTCATCGATGCTTCGCAAGAGCTTGCTATTCAGCAAGTTAAGTCAGGAGGTTCGTTGGTTGTACAAGGCCCGCCAGGGACTGGAAAATCTCAGTTGATTGCCAATTTGGTGGCAGATTTTACTTCAAGAGGCAAGAAAGTTTTGGTCGTTTGTCAAAAACGTGTAGCACTCGATACTGTTTATCAGCGATTGGAAAACGCCCAAATGACCGATTTTGTGGCGTTGATTCATGATTTCAAGAATGATAGAAAGGCATTTTTTGAGAAAATTACGAATCAGATTGAGCGAGTGGAGGAATATCAAAAGAAAAATAAAAGCCTTGATGCGATTTTTCTGGAGAGAAATTTTACACAAACCAGCCGCCGAATTGATAAACTTTCGGAAGAGTTGCAAGCCTTCAAAAATGCCCTTTTTGATGAATCAATTTGTGGAATTTCAGTCAAAGAATTGTATCTGACAAGTAGTATTGAAAAGCCATACATTGAACTTGGAGATAAGTATAAAGTTTTTACTTTCAATGATTTAGCCGATTTTGAGAGTCGATTGAAACGTTATTTTCAGTATGAGCAAAAGCTACAATCGAGCGATGGATACGAGTTTTGGAAAAACCGAGTTTTGTTTGCTAATTTTACTTTTGCCGATGTCCCAAAAATCAAAAATGTCATTGCCGAAGTAGCCGATTTTCAGACAAAAAACTTTACTCGTTTTTCAATTACCGAACTAAATAAGCTTGATGAAAGTATCGTACAACAATTCTCCGAATTGTTTGTCAGCGAAGAAGTTACAGAGATTTTTAAAGCAATAAAAAATGAGAAAAAGTATTTAGTAAACCGACAATTTGACCTAAAGAAAATCAGTGCCGAAATAAACCATCTGACCAACCAAAATTGGATAGAAACTACCTTGCCAACGGAGCTTCTTTTACACAGAAAAAGCCAAGTTGAGCAAGCATGGACGGCCAGTAAATCGGGTTTAAGTTGGTTTACTTGGAAGTTATTTTCTAAAGATAAGAAAGAGGTTGAACAACTGCTTTTTCAGAATCGGCTATCATTGCAAAGTGCTGATTTAGAGTTGCTTATCGATAAAATAAATAATAGAATTACCTTCGAGAACTTGAAAGATAAACTGGCAAAAAAAGAGATTTATATTGATGCAAAAGAAGATGCCGAATCAATCTTACAAACTTTGAAAAGTTATATTCTCGCCAATGATGCTTTTGCTCTTTATACGGCCAATAATTTTCTTCAAAACGACGACTTTTCTCTAAGATATTACGCAGATTTAAAACAAATCATCAAAGAAGTAAAGCAAAAACTGCCTCAATGGAAGGTGTTTCTGAGTGATTGGCAGATAAACACCATCATAAACTACTCGGAGAATGGTTTAAGCGAACTCTTCGACTACCTGCAAGAAGCTGATAGTCTTAAAAACTCTTTCAGCCATACCGAACTGGTGATTATCGAAAAACTGATAGGAAACCCCGATAATGCGACCGAAGTTTTTCAGAATTCTTTGCGTTTGGCTTGGATTCAGCACATTGAGACAATTTACCCGATTTTGCGAAGTGTGAGTTCGCTCAAAATGCAGCAAATGGAGGACGAATTGCAAGAAAGTGTTTTACAAAAACAGGCTTTGAGTCAAGAAATTGTGCTGCTTAAATTGCGTGAACAAACTTATAAAGGCTTACTAATCAATCGCTTACAAAACGTAGTTACTTACCGAGAGCTGCATCATCAAACTACTAAAAAACGAAAATTATGGTCGGTTAGAAAAGTTTTGGAGGCGTATTCTGATGAGCTTTTTAAACTCATTCCATGCTGGATGGCTTCGCCCGAATCGGTTTCAGCGATGTTTGAAATGAAAGAAGGCTTATTCGATTTGGTGATTTTCGATGAGGCTTCTCAGTGCTTTGCCGAGTACGGTATTCCTGCCATTTATAGAGGAAAACAGATTGTGGTAGCGGGCGATTCGAAGCAGCTTCAACCCAATGATTTATACCAGATTCGCTACGAAGAAGATTTGACTGACGAAGAACCGATTCTGGAGATAGATTCGCTGCTCGATTTCGCTGCTCAATATTTGCCACAGGCTTCATTGATGGGTCATTATCGCAGTCAATCGCTTGATTTGATTGGTTTTTCTAATCAGTTTTTCTATAAAAACTCTTTGCGTTTATTGCCTCATTATGAGCAAATTAGCCTTAATCAACCTGCCATAAATTATATAAAAGTGGAAGGCATTTGGGAGAAAAATACTAACGAGCGTGAAGCTCAAAAAGTGGTAGAGTTGGTGACTGAACTACAACGAACTTCCCCCGAAAAAAGCATTGGCGTTGTGACTTTCAATCATAAACAAGCAGAATTGATTGAGAATCGGTACGCCGAAACGTTTGAATTAAGAATTAAGAATGCAAATGCTCAGATTTCTGTAAAAAACATTGAAAATATACAAGGAGATGAATTTGATATTGTGATTTTTTCGGTGGGATATGCTTCCGATGCCAATGGTCGATTATTGATGAATTTTGGTAGTTTGAATCAAAATGGGGGAGAAAATCGACTCAATGTGGCGGTTACTCGTGCGAGAGAAAAAATCTATGTAGTGTGTAGTATTTTGCCAGTCCAACTCAATGTTGAAAACGCCCAAAATGAAGGGCCGAAATTGCTAAAAAAATATTTGGAATATGCTCTTGCAGTATCAAATGGTGAGTTTCTGCACGAGCCAAATCTACCAGAAAGTTTCCGAACTGATTGGTTTTTGAAAGAACAATTGAAAACTCGTAACAGCCAGTATATCAGCGAATTACCTTTTGCAGATTTGACCGTAAAAGCTACTAATGGAAAATGTGATTCTTTGATTTTGACTGATGATGATTTGTATTTTGATGGCATTTCTCCGAAAGAATCTCACGCTTATTTACCCATGAATCTTCGAGCAAAAGGCTGGAAATTTGAGCGTTTTTGGAGTCGGAATTTTTAGAAAGAAATAAAAGGAAGGCTTCGGACTGGGCGTCCCCCTCAAAGCGAAGCCTTCCTTATTGTTAGGCCTTCACTTCTTTCTTTTCAGGAATCAAAATCGAAGCCAGAATACTGGTTGCCAAGATTCCCACAATCACAATCAGAGAATGCGTATTCGTAAAGCCAAGTCCTTCCATTTGGTGGTGGAGAAGCATTTTTGCACCAATAAATGTCAATAAAACGCCCAAACCCAAAGGCAAATAGCGGAATAGCCCCATGATGCTTGATAAGAAGAAGAACATCGAACGAAGTCCCATAATAGCAAAAACATTCGAGAAAAATACAATGTAGGGGTCTTTCGTAATTGAGAAAATTGCAGGAATAGAATCAACCGCAAAAACCACATCCGTACCCGCAATTACGAGCATCACCAAAAAAAGTGGTGTGATATACCATTTCTTATATCTTTTGTGATAAATCAAGAAATTATCGGTTACGTTTCTTTTATAAACGTTAAAAATCTTTGAAGCAACTTTCACCACTGGGTGTTTAGCTGGTTCGATTTTTTCTTCCTCTTCTTCTTTACTAAAGAAAATTTTCAGACCTGTATAAACCAAAAATCCGCCGAAAACATAAAGAATCCACTCGAATTCTTGAATCAAGGCCGCACCGATAAAAATAAAGATAAAACGCAACACAATTGAGCCAAGAATACCCCAAACCAATACTTTTTTGTAGAATTTTTCGTGAACACCAAACGAACTGAAAATCAAGATGAACACAAAAATATTATCGACCGAAAGTGAGTATTCAGTTAAATAACCTGTTAAATAATCAATAGCCATGCTATTTTCAAAGGCTTGTAGAGCAGCATTGAAATCGGTTGGCAGTTTTAGTTTGTCGTAATATTTTAGTCTTACAGATTCGAGGTGCGAAGCATCGCTAATATCATGAATCAGATAGCCGTATTGACGTAAAAAAAAGAAAAATCCGATGGCCAAAGCCACCCAAACGGCACTCCAAAGTCCCGCTTCTTTGAAACTTACTTTGTGGCTGGTTGATTTACTAAAAGCTCCTAAATCGAAGGCCATCACTAAACCGACAAAAATTGAGAAACAGATAAAAAATATTGTTTCGTTTGAAAAAGTCATAAAATCAAGTTTTTAATAAATATACAGTTTAATTTTGGCATTTTGTTTGCCTTAAATCTTTAATAATAGACACTAAACATAAATGTCAATTTGCAATTCAAGAGAAACATGCTGTATTTTGTAACAAAGTTTCAACAGAATTGATTTGCAAAATTGCACCGAAAACTCGAATAATTCATGTATAATGGTAAAAAAGTAGTCATCGTTATGCCAGCGTATCGTGCATCGCTAACGCTTGAACGTACTTACAAAGAAATCCCTTTTGATATTGTTGACGAAGTAATCTTGGTTGATGATTACAGCCCCGATAATACGACCGAAGTAGCTAAAAGTATTGGTATTCAGCACGTTATCCGCCACGATGTAAATAAAGGCTATGGTGGAAACCAAAAAACTTGCTATACAAAAGCTCTCGAAATTGGGGCAGATATTGTGGTGATGGTTCACCCTGATTATCAATATACTCCAAAGCTAATTAGAGCAATGGTGAGTATCATCGGCGAAGATTTATATCCAGTAGTTTTTGGTTCGAGAATCTTAGGTAAAGGTGCTTTAAAGGGCGGAATGCCTCTTTATAAGTACATCGCCAATCGTTTCTTGACACTCTCACAAAATATTTTGATGAGCCAAAAACTCTCAGAATATCATACAGGCTACCGTGCATTCTCACGCGAGGTTTTGCAAGCTGTGCCATTCAAAAAATGCGACGATGATTTTATTTTTGATAATGAAATGATTGCTCAAATCTTCGCAAAAGGCTACGAAATTGCCGAAGTAACCTGCCCAACTAAGTATTTTGATGAGGCATCTTCTATCAATTTTGTGCGTAGTTCAAAATACGGTTTGGGTGTTCTTAGAGTATCGTTCCGCTATTTCTTGAATAATCTTGGTATTTTTAAGTGGGATTTATTGAAGTAATTTCGATATAGTTTTCTAAGGAAGTCTTCGCTATAAGCGAAGACTTCCTTTTTTTCATTAACTTTGAATTTTAATCAACGAAAGTTAACATGTCAGTTATTATTTCTCCAATTTCCGAAAGTTTAAAAACTTTTCTCGAAACAAAAAGTTATTCTAAAATCATTGTCTTGACCGATACAAATACCAAGCGTTTTTGTTATCCAGTTATCAAAGATTCTTTGCCGAAGCATACGCTCATTACCGTAAAACATGGCGAAGAAAACAAAAACCTTCAAACTTGCGAGCAGATTTGGTCGGCCATGACCGAAGCACAACTCGACCGTCATGCTTTGATGATTAACTTGGGCGGAGGAGTAATCGGCGATATGGGTGGTTTTTGTGCCGCAACTTATAAGCGGGGCATCGATTTTATTCAGATTCCGACTACGCTACTTTCGCAGGTTGACGCCAGCGTAGGAGGGAAGTTGGGCATTGATTTTCAAGGGTTTAAGAATCATTTGGGCGTATTTACTTTACCCAATGCGGTTTTGATTGACCCTGTTTTCTTGGAAACACTCTCGGAAAGAGAAAAACGCTCTGGTTTTGCCGAAATTTTGAAACATTGTTTGATTCAAGACGGAGAAAAATGGCAAGAAATCAGAAGAAAAGATTTAGCTGACCAAGATTTACCCGATTTGATTGCTCATTCGGTCGAAATTAAGAAAAAAGTGGTTGAACAAGACCCAACCGAGAAAGGTTTACGCAAAATTCTGAATTTCGGACATACGCTCGGACACGCAATTGAGACGTTTTTTCTGCCTCAAGGAAAAAAAAGATTGTTTCATGGTGAAGCAATTGCAACCGGAATGGTCTGTGAGTCGTATATAGCATATACACGAGGTTTGATTGACGAAAGAACGCTCGAACAAGTCGAAGAATTTATATTTTCGATATATGGAAAAGTAGATATTGATGTTGCCGATTTTGATACAATCATCGGACTTACGCTTCAAGACAAGAAAAATAAAGGCAAAGAGGTTCGCTTCTCGTTGATAAATGCCGCAGGAAGCTGCTTATATGATATAGTGGTGAGTAAAAATGAGATGAAAAAAGCCTTAGAATATTACAAAGGCTGAAAATAAGGTGGGTGCGGATAAATAGAGATGAATTGTGATTGAGTGAGAGGCGGAGATAAAGCAACAAAAAACTTGATTTTTTAGAATTGATTGATTAGCTTTGAATATACTACAATGGTTGGCTGCTTCCATTGAGAATATTTATAAATAGTTGATAGTAAACTTTTTGGTGATTTTAAATCACGCTTTGCGAATCATTTGTATTTTTAAACCAATTCAATTTGTAAGCCTTATGAGAAAAATTTATCTGTTATCTGCACTCATTGTTTTAGCTGTATCAAGTTTAGTTTTATCAAGCTGTAATTCTATCAAGCTCATGGTCGATAACGACTATAGCTATGAAACCGATTTTACAAAGTACCGTACCTACAATTTCTTGAATTGTGAGATTGATACTTCGTTTGTTTGTTCCGAAATTCAAGATGCCATTCGTCGCCAGATGAAAGCCCGTGGTTATAAAGTAGCAGCTGAAGACCCAGGTTTATTGGTAAGTTATAGCATTATTCGTGACCGTGTTGACTACAAAGGATATTTCCAACCATCGCTCGACCGTTGGGTCAATCACTTCGATGGCGATGATACTTACAAAACTCAGAATTTTCATTTTGGTGGTGGAATGATTTTAGTATCGTTACTCGATGCTGAAAGTAGCCGCCTGATTTGGCGTGGATACGCTTCTGGTGTTTTCAATAAACAAGTCAATAAGCCAATCAACTACTACCGTAGTGTGGTCAGAAATATTTTCGATCAATATCCACTTTTTGCAGCGGGAGAAAAACCACGAAAGATTGAGGAGTTATAAGAGAGTATATAATCATCAGTCAATAGCGGGCGACGTTCCGTTCAGCAGTTTTCAATTCTCAGTCCAGTTTTACGCAAACAGTTTTGACTCAATGTAACTGTCCACTGAAGACTTAAAAACACAAAAATGAAAAAAACTTTATTTTTCCTCTCAATAATAGGGCTTTTCAGCAGTTGTATGCGAGTTTTCGTTGATAACGATTACCGGTATTCAACACACTTTAAGCAATATCAAACCTATGCTTTTGTTGATTGTGAGCGAGACACCAACGTTATCTGTGAAGACGTACAGCAAGCAATTCAGTATCAGATGCGGGCAAGGGGATACGAGTTTAATGCCCAAAAACCCAATGTTTTTGTAAATTTCACGATTTATTATGACCCTTTGAAATACAAAGGTTATGACCAGCCATCGCTGGTCAATTGGGTTTCTACCGAAGACGATAATTATAAATATCAACCAGTAAAGTATGCTTTGGGTAGCGGAACATTGATGATTTCAATCATTGAAGCCGAAACCAGTGAGATTGTTTGGCGTGGATATGCCACTGGAATTTTCAATAAGGCATCATCAAAACAAAACTATTTTAAGAGCATTGTTAGAAATATTTTCGACCAATATCCGCTTTTGGCAACTGACGAAAAGCCACAGAGTTTTAGGGAAAATAGCCGTTATTGAATAACTTAGCGGCTATTATTCATTATTGCGATATATCAATGCTTACAGTTTACGGAATACCCAACTGCGATACAGTAAAAAAAGCTCTCATGTGGCTCAAAGACCACAATGTATCTTATGAGTTTCACGATTATAAAAAGAAAGGCATTACGTCTGAAAAGCTCGAAGAATGGCTTACACAAGTACCTTATGATAAATTGGTGAATCGTGCAGGTACTACCTTCAAAAAATTGACTGACGAAGAAAAGGCAAAAATTACAGATAACGCTTCGGCTATAGCTTTAATGCTTGAAAAGACATCGGCCATTAAACGGCCAATTATAGAATCTGACAAGATTTTGGCGATGGGTTTTAAGGCTGAGGAATATGAGGTGATTTTCGGGTAACTTACCAAATGATATTAAAAATGCTCTACTCAGATAGTAGAGCATTTTTAATATCGAAAACTTTATAAAGAAAGATACATCAAAAACATATAAAATTTTGTATTGATGGTGCTTGATTTTTTGTAAACTATATCATCCAAACTTATCCAATTGTTTCACCACTACACCAAAATCTTTCGGATAGGGTGCTTCGGTCGTAAGGACTTCGCCATTCATCAATCTAAATGTAAGCGAATGTGCGTGCAGAGCAACTCTTCTGATAAGTGGAATTTCTTCCGTTCCGTTTTTTAAATTAAATTTCTTACTCTTGATTTGTGAAAGATAAATATCATCACCGCCATACATCGGGTCAGATACAATCGAGGCTTTTAGACATTGTAAGTGAACCCTAATTTGGTGCATACGCCCCGTGATGGGCATACATTCTACCAAAGTATAATTTCGATAAGCCTTTAAGGTATTGAAGATAGTTTCGGCAATTTTACCTTTTTCTCGGTCGATTCTTACGCCTGTGCCGTCACGTAGTTGGGCTATGGGTAAATAAACCGAAACGCCCTCAAAATCATGCACACCATTCGAGATTGCGTGATAACGCTTGGCTACTTCACGAGCTTCAAATTGCATGGCAAGATTACGGTAAGCTGCTGGATTTTTGGCAATGGCCAATACGCCCGATGTCTCTTTATCAAGACGATGGCAAAGTTGGGCATCATCTGAATATTCTTTTGCCAAACGCAAAATACTTTGGTGCTTATCTTGTGTTCTTTCGTCAAGACTTGATAAATAGGGTGGTTTATTTATCAAAATATAGTCTTCGTTTTCAAAGATGATGATGTCTTTGAAGTCGATTTTCTTAATTGTATTTTTTATTTTGGGAGTTTCCTTTTCGTCGAAAACACTCAAATCGAAATCGTATTCCATTTATTTACTGCTTTTTTATGCAAAGTTACGCTTAAAACCCATAAGGTATTGTCAGCGGTGCAGGTTTTTATGGAATATTATTCTTTTTCGATAGAATTTTCAGTTGTATTTTCGATGATTTTGGCGAGTTTGAATTTAAAAGTAGTTCCTTTATCAATTTTACTCGTAACTGTAATTTTTGAATTGTGGGCATTCAGAATGTGCTTGACGATAGCCAAACCGAGGCCAGTTCCGCCCGTATCACGTGAGCGACTTTTATCAACTCGATAGAAACGCTCAAAAATACGAGAAATATGTTCGGGCTGAATGCCTGGGCCATCATCTTCGACGGATACATGAAAGTGTTTTTTGTCTTCTTCTATTTCTACTATGATTTTACCGTTTTCTTTACCGTATTTAATCGCATTATCGATGAGGTTAGTTAAAACCTGCGTAATTCGCTGTTTATCAGCTTTTACGAGTGCTTTTTCGAGCGTTTTAGGCTTTATTTTTAGAGCTACACCTCGGCTTTCGGCCTTGTGTTCGAGCTGCTCAAATATTTCTTGCGTGATAATCTTTAAATCGATTTGCTCAAATTGCATTTTCAAATCGCCTTTTTCTACCTGCGAGAGTGTCACTAAATCTCGGACCAGAGCGTCGAGTCCGTCGATACTTTTGGCGGCACGATTCAAGAAACGGTCGAGAGTTTTGGGGTCGTCTTTTGCTCCATCAATGAGCGTATGAATGAAACCTTGGGCAGCAAAAATGGGTGTTTTGAGTTCGTGCGAAACATCGGCTAAAAATTCTCGTCTGAACTGCTCCATTTTTTTCAATTCTTCGATTTCGGTTTGCTTTTTTGCTACATAAGTCGAAATCTCGGTATTGAGTTTTTTGATTGGATTGACACTTTTCAGCAAACTTTTTCTCGAAATATCAAAATCTCGAATCTTGAGTTGCTGAATAGTCTTTGAAATTTGTTCTACTTCTCTGAAAACCAAAATATCAATTGTGTAGAATACCAAAAAGAAAGTAGCAAAGAAACACGCCACACCTACAACAAAGAGCATGGCGGCCGTTACATCAGGCACGAAACTTAGAAATGCTACCGAAACAAGGGTAATAAGTACTGCCAGAAAAAGAGCAATAACTCGGGGACTAAATGACATTTTTGGTCGATAATTTACTGAATTATGGGCAAATGTAATTGATTATTAATGATTTATCATCAAAAATTATGCCTCATCAGTAAACATATATCCAACGCCTTTGAGGGTTTTTATGTAGTTTTCGCCTACTTTTTCTCTTACTTTTCTGATATGGACATCAATCGTACGTTCGACAACATACACATCAATTCCCCAAATTTTTTGCAAGATTTCGTCTCTACTAAATACTTTATTGGGGTGTTGAGCAAGAAAAGAGAGTAATTCAAACTCTTTTTTAGGCAAAACAATGACGCTTCCGTCAGATTTTGTAACTGTATAATTCAAGCGATTGATGTTCAAACCTGCTATTTCGATAGAATCACTCGAATCAGTTTTTTGGGCTTCACGTCTGAAAAACGCATTGATTCGGCTCATCAAAGCACGTGGCTTGATGGGTTTGTTGAGGTAGTCGTCAGCTCCGACTTCAAAGGCTGCTACTTCCGAATATTCTTCTGAGCGAGCTGTAAGATAGAGAATATAAGTACTTTTAAGTTCGGGCATTGAGCGAATTATACGCCCAACTTCGATGCCATCAAAGTGTGGCATCATAATATCAAGAATTACTAAATCTGGGAGAAATTCTTTGGCAATTTCGATGGCTTTTTTACCATCGGGTGCAGAGGCAACTTTATAACCTTCCTTTTCGAGGTTGTAGGTCAGTAACTCTACGATGTCGGCTTCATCGTCAACTACTAAAACACGGTGAGCAAGACTCATAAGCTGTAATTTTATTTGTCGGTGTAATTTACTGCTACAAAGGTAAGGTTAAAAAAACGTTAGGTATATTAAGCCAATGTTAAATCTTATTGAAGGGGGTAGTTTTGAATGAAAATTAAGTGTTTTGGAGTAATAAAACAAGAGTTGCAACGAATATAAAACGGAATATATATCTTTGTGGGGAAATAGAATGACGATTTACGAATGGCGATTTACGAATCAAATTTACGTTTAGTAGTATAATAATTGAGGAAAATATATTAAAAAATGGGGTTAGAAATTGAGAGAAAGTTTTTGGTAAATCATGTAAAATGGGCTGCTACCGAAAAGCCGAAAGCAGAGTTTTATAGACAGGGATATCTATTGACAGACCCCAATAAAACGATTAGAGTAAGAGCTACTGATACTAAGGGTTTTATGACGATTAAGGGCAAGTCGGAGGGGGCAACTCGTGCCGAATTTGAATATGAAATTCCTAAAGAAGAAGCCATTCAGCTACTCAATATGTTTGCCGTTTCTGATTTGACAAAGTATAGATATAAAACAGTTTTTGCCGAAAAATTGTGGGAAATTGATGTGTTTTTGGGTGAAAATGAAGGTTTGATTGTGGCAGAAATCGAGCTTTCAAGCGAAGATGAAATATTTGATTTACCCGATTGGGCGATGGAAGAAGTAACTGGCGAAAAAAAATACTATAATTCTAACTTATCGACTTTGCCTTTTAAGCAATGGTAAATTTCTTGAGTTTTACCTTGTTGAAACAAGGTGCTAAAATAATCAAAGGTTACTTTATTTTTTTCAATACGACTTAAGTCGTATAAAATGCAAATCCACAACCTTTGATTATTTTAGAAACCTATTTGAATAGGTTTTATTACAGAGAATATTATTTTTCCACCTTCAAAATCCCGAAAGCTTCTGGTCGGTGAAAACGTGGAATCGCTCCACTCATGGTCGGATTCCAGCACAAGTACGCACACGTAGCGGGTGTGCCAGACCAATCTGGTTTGGTGTGCGATTTGAGAGAGATAATTCTATAAAAATTTACTCGATAAGTATCTTTCGTTTTTCCACCTAATAATGCCCACGGAATTTGCATTTTTCCTGACCAACTATCGGCCGTTTTGCTTACCGAATGAACAATTTTTGTTTCTTCGTGGCTCACAAAATCGCAGCTTTTAGGAGCTTCTTTGGTTGGGTTTTCAATCCAGCCAGCAAAAAGAGCATTGTTTGGGTTAATTTCTAACTCTAAATAACGAGTAGGGGTACTTGAGCCTTCGGCAATGAAAAGCTCAAAAACCTCTTGATTATACATTTCGCTATTGTGTTTTGTATAAGAATTTTGTTCCACAAAAGGATTTTGTAAGCAGTTGAATTCTATACTTAAATATTGGTCGTCAGCTTTTAATTTCACTTCGGTTATTTGGCTCGAAGTTTTGCCATCAGTGGCATTTTTAAAGTGATTTTCTGGAAGTTTAGTCCAGACATTTTTAGGTAAATTGATAGTTGGGGTTGTACTCATTGAAGCAAAAAAGAGGTATAAAAATATTAGCATAATTGTTATTGGATAGCGAATAATGTTAGGTCGAAGCTACTGATTTTTTGTTCAGTTTTTCCTTGATTTCAATAATTTTCTCTTTAATATCTAACACGTTTGCTTTTATGGCGTGTCGATACTCTTCTTTTTCTGCATCAGTACGTTGAGCTGCATCTTGGGCAATTTTTGCTTTGAATGCTACCTTTTCAGCTTCGGTCAAATCTTTAAACTTTCTAAATTCTTGATAAAGTTCTGTTTGTTTTGCTTTAATGCTCATATAATTATTCATTTTCTAATTTATACTTAATCTCCAAAATCAAATCTAAAAGCATATCAATAGCTTCTCTGATTTCTTCACTTTCACCTTCAATTTCGCACCGCCAATTATAGAAATCGAGCAATTCTTTGTATCCTTTTAAATCTAATTCTAAAATAATCCGTTCTAATTCTGTCATTTTTCTAATCAAATTTAACCAAAACAATTTAAAATCAAATAATTCTTTTACCAAACATAAGTAGCCACCGAGCCAGCATCGAGTGTGGTAGTTACTTGTTTATTATGATAACGAATATTGAATTCTTGGGGTTTGTTACCTTCGTTTTGTACTATCAGAATAGTTTTGCCAGATGGAGTTTTAAAGGCTACATTAGGCAGCGACATGGTAATATTTGAAGCAATTCGCACTGAGTTGGGGCGAACAAACTTTGAAGCATGAGCAATAATATAATAAGCAGGATTTCGGGTAATGTCTTGCCCAATCGTGATAGCTCCCAAACATTCTGTACAACCTCCATCCGTATGTGGATTTTGCTTTGTGTCGGCTGCCAGATTCCACTCTAAAACCGTTTTGCACCAATTTCGAGAAGCACCAATGACTAAATTTTTGATATGCCACGAAAAATCACCCGCAAAATTTCCTGGAGCTCCAATCCATTGTTCAGTAAAATAGAGGTTTTTGTCTGGATGAGCTTCGTGAACGCTTCTGATATTTTCTACGTTTCCGCCGTATAAATGAAAAGCTGAGCCATCAATATATTTTCGTGCTTCTGCATCATTCAAGACACTGATTGGATAATCGGGGCGGTCGGCGTTATGGTCGTAAATGATAATTTTTGTATTGATTTTCGCTTGCTTGAATGCTGGGCCGAGATTGTTCTTTACAAACGTAGCTTGTGCATCTTGTGGCATCAATAAACTTGGATTATTTCCAGGGTGCAATGGCTCGTTCTGAATCGTGAGGGCATCAATCGTGATACCTTCTTTTTTCATTTCCTGAATATATTTTACTAAATAACGAGCGTAAACATCATAAAATTCGGGTTTTAGACTTCCGCCTTTAGAATTATTGTTGGTTTTCATCCAAGCTGGTGGAGACCACGGCGATCCCAAAATCTTTATTTTAGGGTTAATTGCTAAAACCTCTTTCAAGACTGGAATCAAATGTTTTTTGTCTTCTGTCAAACTGAAATTATTGAGTTTTGGGTCGGTTTCGCCCGTCGAAAGGTCAACGTAAGAAAAAACATGGCCATCAAGGTCAGATGCTCCTACGCTTATACGTAAATAACTTATTCCTATATTATTGCCATCGGTGGCAAACAACTCTTGCAGAATTTTCGCTCTTTCGGTAGCATTCATCTGGCTTAAAAGTTGTGTACTTCCGCCTGTGAGTGTATAGCCAAAGCCATCCATTTGTTGGAACTTCTTGGCATCATCTACATAAATACTGGGCAAAGTATTACTGACTTTATCAAAACTAAGGGTATTCGTTTGTTTCTGAAATAAGACAGATTTATCGGTTTTTGTGAGCCATATTTCTACGTTTTGGGCATTCGTCTGCAAAACCAATGCAGACAGCAAAAGTGCGTAAAGTTTTTTCATTGTAGTTTTGTTTGAATATTGGTTTGCAAGATACATAAAATGATTGTTTATTGAAATGCAGGATGTTGAGAAACAAGAAGAGAGGTACTATTCGTCAGAATAATACCTCTCTTCTTGTATATAATCGGTTGTAAATATTTAATCGACAGTCTGAAAGTGCCGATTCTATTGATAATCAGTTGTTTATATTCCTGTGGACTGTTTAAAATCTATAAACTTCTATTTTATTGTAGCAACTTCTCTTTTCGGAAGCATTTTCTTACTGCGATTTTTTACTACTTTTATTTGCGGTACAGGCTTTTTTTCGATAGTATCTGCTCGTACAATTGGCGTTGGTGCGGGTGGAGTTTCGGGTTTCACTCCAGCAGCGATTGGGGTTGATTGCTCAGGTGTAATTGCTGGTTCGGTTGCCATTGTGGCTACTTCGACTTTTGGATTAATTGTACTCACCTTTGCAACTCTTTCACTAATGCCACTGTCCATTTTTGATGCTTCGCATTGTTTGATGGCATCATCAATTTCTTTATGATTCCAACCATCGGCTTTGCCTTGTTCGTATAGAGCCACGGCTTTTTCAAGCATTAAATTTACTTCTTTTGCTGAGTTTTGTTTCAACGCCAATTTGTGCCAATAAGTTGCTTCTTCGATTGACATTTGAGGCAACATCGGTGCATGAAAATCATCAGGGTTTATTTCGAGTAACTCTCGAAGTTTGGTTTTTGCATCATAATATTGTTTGGAAGCACGTAAATCGAGAAATTGTTTGGTGAGAGCAATGGCTTGATTACATCTTTGAGCAAACTGATTTTCGCTCAGATTTGTGCCATAAAGATTACGGTATAAAAAAAATGCTTTGTAGTAATCACCTTTTTGGAAAAGTTCGTCGGCGTAAGCACGGTGTGTTTGAGAGAAGCTAACGAGTGGGAAAAATAAACCCACCAGAAGCATACGATTCATGGTTTTAAAGTACTTGTTCATTGTCTTTTAAAATAATTATGGGGAAAGGACAAGTCAAGGTACAATCATCGTATCGAAAAGGAGTTTTATGAGTAAATTTTTTAAGGTATTTTGGATTTATAACGGCTGAAGAGCTGGTTTTATTGTTGTTGGATTCAAACATTCAATAGAATCGGGTGTGGAAGTATACAACCCGACCCGATTCTGTCAGTGTATTATATTTTAGTCAAGTGCATAAGCGTAGCCAAACCTCTGATTGTTCGGCGAGAAGTACCTTTGATATATACTTCACCCGTAATTTCGGCTACATGTTTTTCACGGTCAACGCTCATTACCGTAAAAATCACTTCGTATTCGGTATCAACAAACATCGGAAAAAGATACTCGGTTTCTTGTTTCATATATACCGAACCTTCACCTGGAAATTCCATTCCCAAAATACGAGTAAATACACTACTACTTAAATGTCCGTGAATAATCGGACGCTTGAAACGAGTTGTAGCTGCAAATTCGGCATCGAGGTGCAAAGGATTTTTATCGCCTGTTACTTCGGCAAATTTTATCACATCTTCTTGTGAAAAGCTAAAGCTTTGACGGTAAGTATCGCCTATTTCTAAAAGCATATTGAGTCTTGTTTTCTTAAATAATCGCCAAAAATAGTAATAAAAAAAGCCACCCCAAAAGGAGCAGCATTTTTTATTGTGATACTGGTGTTATCTACTAATAAGGTATGTGTATTCAGTAATTTTGTATCGTTTTTTCTATTTAGCCAAATTTATGTTCATCGCTGGTATTGGAGCTTGTACACCCTGAGCGTCAAATTGTCGTTTGATATTTTCTTGCATGAAATAATATACATCCCAGTAGCTGGCACTTTTGCACCACGGACGCACATCGAATTTGATGATACCTGTTTCTAAGCAATTGACCAAAACATCGGTTGGTTTATCTTTTAAGATCAATGGGCAACTATTGGCCACTTCGTTTACTACTTTTCGCACTTTATCAATGCTTTCCGAACCAGAAACATTGAATTGCATATCAACTCTGATTTCGCCTTGTCCCGAAATATTTGTTATCGGCCCAGAGGTAATTGAGCCGTTCGGAATAATAATTCTTTTATTATCAAGGGTTTTTAAAATAGTCGTGAAAACTTGAATTTCTTCTACTTCACCCGTAAATCCAGCCACAGTCACTAAATCGCCGACTTTATATGGCTTAAAAATTAAGACCAAAACTCCACTCGCAAAATGACCAAGACTACCTTGAAGAGCCAAACCAACTGCTAAGCCTGCTCCACCAATCAAGGCTACAAAAGATGTAGTTTCAATACCGAACATTCCTGCAACGGTAATCAATAAAACAACTTTCAGTAAAACATTAAGAATAGAACCTAAAAAAGGGATGATACTTTCATCAACGTGGCGATTTCTAAGTACTTTTTGTAACAGGCCTGTAATCCATGTAATAACTTTTAAGCCCACGATGAGCGTGACAACGGCCAGCAAAATTTTAGGGGCATATTGCAGGGCCATTGAGATAAATTGGTCAGTGTATTTTTCCATAAGATGAGCAAAAATTGTTTTGAGATATGGTTAAGACCAAACTTTATTGAAGAAGTAACAAATACATTGGAGTTTTTTCTGCACTAAATTAAAACTGTTGAAAAACATTTACTATTTTGGGGTAGCTTCTGGTTTTGCCAGCTTTCTTTGTAATTGGTTGATTATTATTTACTTGTCTGTAAACAGAACGAGGCTGCCAATTTTGGATTGACAGCCTCGTTCTGCTTTTTTAGCAAATAACTAATTATTGATTTCCTTTTGGAGCAGGATTTATTGTTACCTCAACTGGTTTTCTTGGCGAAGCAACTGACGGCGAAACAACATTTGGCTGTTTGCTATCAACCATCGTTGGTATTGGCGATGTTGTTTCTTCCATCGGCACTTTTGTTTCTTTAATCGAAGCTTCACATTGTTTAATAGCCAACACAGACTCTTCCATTAAACCCTCTTTGGCAGCTTGATAATAATATGCCATTGCTTTTTTGAGCATATCGGCCGTAGCGGCTGGTGTACGCTGACGCATCGCCAAACGCTGCAATTCTGTCCCTTGTGCCAACGTAATGTGAGCGATTTGCCCACGATTTGGGTCGTTAGGATTCAAATTTACTAATTCCAATAAATTTTCTTTGGCAGGTGCGTATCTTTGCAGAGCAAAATAATCTTTAAATTTTTTGGTAAGATACAATGCGTGCGAACTATTTTTTATTTGTTCCGTAATTTGGCTTGCCGCTTCAAATTCTGGTAAATTTGCACATTCACGGTATTTAAAGAAGGCATCCCAATAACGTCCTGATTTAAAATAACTATCAGCTTCATCGAGCATATACGCACGAGATACTTGAGCATTACTTGCCAATGGCAGTAAAATAATCCAAGAATTGAGTGTAATAAAACGAAGCAGTTTCATAAATTATAATAGATTTAAGCCATTAATTTAAACAAGAAAACGAATATAAAGGTTTGAATCTCAATAAATTATAGTTTTTTGGTTGCCAATTGTTTCAATACGCTTTATATAACGTATTTTATCGCAAAATTATTGAATAATTACCATTAAAAACAATTTGCCTTTGCAAAAATTCATAGTTGATATAAAGAGTTTTATCGCTCAAAACACCGATTTAGTGATTGAAGAAAACCCTGTTGGCTTTCCATATACACCTTTTAGCTATTTATTTTTTCCTGAAAGAAGTTTAGTCTTGCATTGTGTGTCGTTAAAAAATGTGGTCGATGATGCAATTTTTTTTCAGAAAATTGGCCAACTACTTGCCCAAAAAGAAATTAGAGTTATTCATCTTTGGGAAGACGTTTGGCAAACCAAACGAAGCATCGTTGAATCGAGATTGATGTCGATATTTGGGAAGAGCGAAACCATTCCCGCTCGACTCACCCAAGTCCAGCGAATAGATAAGCCAACTTTGGATAAATTTCTGATAAACAACCATTTACAGAGCAAAGTCAGTGCCAAATTGAAATACGGATTGTTTTTGCCCAGTCGTTATTTTAGAGTTATTCAGAACGAAAAAGTTTTGTTTGAAAACGCTCATAAAGAGGCATTTTTGGTAGCAGTAGCCTCATTTAGCAATGCCAAAAAGTTTATCAGAGAAGGACAAGAATATCGCTCTTACGAACTGATTCGATTTGCTAATTATAAAGGTTTTACGGTGGTTGGCGGACTGAACAAACTCTTGAAAGTGTTTATTGACGAACACGCTCCAGACGATATTATGACTTATGCCGATGCCGATTGGTCGGACGGAACAAATTATGAAAAAATAGGTTTTGAGAGAATAGAATTAACGCCTCCACTGAGTTTTGAGCTTGATTATGAGACTTTTATAAGGAAATTGGCTAATGAAAATACAAAAACAAAGATTTATAACTCAGGAAATTGGAAGTTTTTGATGAAATTGAAAGATGATGCAGAAACAGAATAATCAGCCCTTAATCGTGATTTTAGGGCCAACGGCTTCGGGAAAAACGAAATTGGCGGTCAACGTTGCATCAAAACTTAATGGCGAAATCATCAGTGCTGATAGCCGACAAGTTTATCGAGGAATGAATATCGGGACTGGTAAAGATTATGAAGAATATTTACCCGTTTTCAAGCAAAATAAAGATTGGCCAGCAGGCATTGAAGGTGTACATCTGATTGATAATATTGAGGCAGGCGATAGTTATAATGTGGCGTTTTTTCAACGAGATTTTCAGAAGGCTTATCAAGATATTATTGCTCGAAATAAAACTCCTATTCTGTGTGGCGGAACAGGTATGTATATTGAAGCAGTCTTGCGAAACTATGAAGATACACAAGTGCCTGTCAGTCAGAAGTTTAGGGATGAGTTGTCGTTGAGAACTGACGAAGAATTAGAAAATATTTTTCAAGAAAATTATGCCCAAGTAAATCAAAATGCTGATATTTCGACACGGAAAAGATTGATTCGTGCTATAGAGGTTGGAGAGTTTAAGATGCGAGGTTTTGGAACAAAAAGTGAAATATTACTTATGTCTCAGCAAAACGCAGCCCATTCACCATTCATCATTCATCATTCACCATTAATTTTTGGCATAGAAATTCCAGTAGAAATTCGCCGAGAAAGAATCACGAAACGCTTGCATGACCGCCTACAAAATGGCATGATTAAAGAAGTAAAAGCTTTGCTCGAAAGCGGAATTTCGGCCGAAAAATTAATTTTCTACGGCCTTGAATATAAGTTTATTACCGAGTATTTAGTTGGCGATTTATCTTACGATGAAATGGCAAAACGCCTCGAAATAGCGATTCACCAATTTGCCAAACGTCAAATGACATTTTTCAGAAGTATGGAACGCAAAGGCATCAAAATCAATTGGTTAGATGGAATGCAGTCTGTGGAAGAAATGATCAGCCAGTTGCTCGAAACTCTCAATCATTAATAGAAACATTATTCATTATCAATTATTCATTCAAAATCATGCGTACAGTAGCCATTTTTATTTTCGATGATGTAGAAGTGCTTGACTTCACAGGCCCTTTTGAGATTTTTGGTGTAACAGGAAAACAAAATGGCGGAGCTGGACTTTTTGAAGTCTTCACGGTGGCCGAAAAACCGAAAATTGCCGCCCGAAATAACCTAATCGTAGAGGCTACTTATACTTTTGAAAACTGTCCAACACCTGATATTTTATTGATTCCAGGTGGTGGTGGATTCAGACCCGACGGAACGCCTTTCGGTACTCGTCGAGAAATGAATAACCAAAAACTGCTTGATTGGGTGCGAGAAATGAATGATAAAGTAGAATTATTGCTATCCGTTTGCACAGGTTCATTGATTTTGGCAAAAGCTGGTTTGCTCGAAGGGCTTTCGGCCACAACCCACTTTAAGGCCGTAGAACAAATGCGAGAAGCTGCTCCAAATACCCAACTTTTCCCTGAAAAACGTTGGGTTGACAATGGTCGAATTATTTTGTCGGCAGGAGTTTCGGCAGGAATTGATATGTCGTTGTATGTAGTTTCAAAACTTCATGGTGAAGCTGCTGCGGTTGATACGGCTACTTATATTCAGTATGATTATTGGGTGTAAAAACCAACGTCGGCAAGGTTTTAGACCCACAGTGGAACTGCTTGCCGACGTTATCAAATACCTAAAATTTTTTCACCGAATTGATATCCATCACTAAGTAACTCCCATCTATATTCGTAAAGTTGAGTTTTACGAAGCCATACTCTTCGTTGTAGTAGGCCACGAGACGAGTTTCACCTACCGAACTTTGGGCGTTGGCATCAATAATGAAGCATTTCAAGAAACCAATATTAGTTTTGATAGTCTGAATATCTCGTATGCGGTAGCTACTGCTGACTTCAACTGCACCTTGCCAAGTTTTCCATTTATCACTACCACCCACATCGCTGGTAGTGTAGGTGCTGTACCAAGTGTTATCTTTGACGAGTGGCTCACGAATTTCGGGGTGTGGATTTAACTCTGTTATCAAAAAATGTCCTTCTGTTGGTGGTGTTATCGAAATATCGCTACATACTTCTACTAATCCAGTTTGTTCGTGTTTCATCCCTCGACGTTCTTTACTCAGATAGTCATACTGTAGGAGCGAGGCTTTCCCGAAATAATCGCCCGCTTTTACAGTCATAGCCAAGTAATGAATGGCTGTATAATCTTGCTCGAAAGTTAGCTTTGATTTACGTTCGAGTTTCCAACTCAGGTCAAAAGGAGCAATGTGTTCGGGTTTGGTGTAGAGTTTTACGAGTAAAGTATCTTTCTCTTTCAGAAAATAATATTTGTAATAAAATTGGCGGTATTGTTTATACACGGTATTATCATCAGACAAATGCTTCATTTCTTCAAAGCTTTGACCGACTGTATTTTGTAAAGAAAACCAGCAAATAGATATAAAAATAACTAATCTCATAACAACTTCGAGACAATGTATGCCTTAACTTCTTCAAAATCAGTGCCATAAAACCACTCAAACGAATCCTGATTCTTAAACCAGGTCATTTGGCGTTTGGCATATCTTCTCGAATTTCTTTTTAAAAGGTCCACCATTGTCTGGTAGTTATAATTTCCATCAAGATATTCAAAAACTTCCTTATATCCAACAGTTTGTAGGGCATTGTGGTGTTTATAAGGTATTAGAGCCTTTACTTCTTCCATCAAACCATTTTTCAGCATCAAATCCATGCGGAGATTGATGCGTTCGTATAGTTGCTCACGTGGGCGTTCGATACCAATTTTGATGGTATTAAAACTTCGTTCGATACTGCTTTTTTTATGGAATGAAGAAAACGGTCGGCCAGTACTCAGACAAACTTCTAAAGCTCTCACCACTCTTTGAGAGTTTTGCAAATCGGCGGTTTCACAATATTCGGGGTCGAGTTGTCGGAGTTCTTCGGCCATTGTTTCCAATTCGCCTTTTTCCAATCTTTGCATCAATTCTTCTCGCAAAGCCAACGGAGCTTCGGGCATTTCGTCGAGTCCGTCGGTGATGGCTTTCACAAAAAGCCCCGACCCCCCCGTCATAATAGCCATTTTTTTTCGCTTAAAAATATCATTTTCGAGTAATTTGATAGCATCTCGCTCGAAATCCCCAGCACTATAATATTCATTGATACTATGCGAATTAATGAAATGATGTACTACACCATCCATTTCTTCGGGCGTAGGTTTGGCTGTTCCGATACTCAATTCTTGATAAAATTGTCGAGAATCGCACGAGAGAATTTCGGTATCGAATGCCTTGGCGAGTTTTACACACAAATCGGTTTTGCCGACGGCCGTAGGCCCGACGATTATTATTAGGTTACTTTTTGAATTGCTTGAAGTCAAAATTTCTAAAAATATTTTTTTGTTAATCAATAAATTCTCAAAATTAAGATATTCTTAGCAAATTGTTTTAAATTTATTCCGAACGGGCGGCGTTCCGCTTCGCTCATTCACTAATTCATCATTGAAAAATATGGAATTTTTGCTTTTTCTTGTCGCCATTGCTATCGGAGGAATTGCCGCATGGCAGATTTTCAATTGGATGTACGGAAAAAAACTGCGTGATAATAAAGAAGAACTTCGCCAGGAATCAACGCTTCTGCTCGAACGTATCGAAAAAGTTTTCAAAGTCGTAATGGCCGAAGGTTATTTCACTGAAATCTACGACCACAGCAGCAAAAAAGAGTTTATGGGCTTTTTTAAAGTGAATAAAAAAGCATTGGTGGTTTCGAGAGCGAAAGTTTCGGTAGGTTTTGATTTTGGAAAAATGAAAGTAAAGCGAGATGAAACCACCCGAAAGTTAATAGTTGAGCAGTTTCCCGAAGCAGAAATTTTGTCGATTGATACTGATTATAAATTTTATGATATTGACCAAGGTTGGCTCAATAAATTCAACCACGAAGATTATACCAATATCTTGAATGAAGCCAAAAAAGTGATGCAAGAAAAAGCCCTAACCAGCGATTTGCCTAAAGTTGCAAACCGACAAGTAGGGCTAATGATGAATCAGTTGGCCGCTTCGATGAACTGGGAAGTTGAGTTTAAGCAGTTACCCATTTTTGAACAAAAAACGCTCGCCGAATTCACTGATTTTCAAGAAGTTAAAGAATAAATCATTTCGATTCTTTGAGAATTTTGAACAATAATTCTGGCTCGTTGGTAGTAATAAATTCAAATTTTTGATTCAGCAAATTCTTCATTTCGGTTTCATCGTTTACCGTCCAAGCATTTAAGATAAGTTTATTTTTGAGTGCTGCGGCTGCCCAATCAGGGTTCTTTTTGAACACCGAAAAATGGTAATCAATGCCATCAATTTTATCGGCTAAAATCTGGTCAGGCGATTTATCTCCGTTCAAATGCTGGGTGCTTGCATTGGGTTTTATCTCTTCGATTCGCTTCAAAATATCGTAATCAAAGCTGATGTAAACCGTTATGGCTTCGGCTTTTAGGTCTTTCACGAGTTTCAAAACCTTGTCAGCAATCAATTTTCCTCTTTCTTTACTTGCAGAAGGTTTGATTTCGCAAACTAATCTTGTAGTGGTATTGTTTTCTTTACCAGCCAGAATATATTCTCTTAAAGTCGGTAATTTTTCACCGTTTGAAAGTGGCATTTTTGCCAATTCTGCATAAGTAGTTTTCTCGATTTCGAGTTTATTAAAATGCGGGTCGTGGTTGATAATCAGCGAATCGTCGATTGTCATTCTAACATCAAATTCTGAACCCGTACAGCCCAATCTGATGGCTTCTTTGAGCGATGCTATTGAATTTTCGGGAAGTTTTTGGACTTTCCAAGCTCCACGGTGAGCCACAACTGGATTATCAGCAAATTTGATTTTTGGAGCTGTGGGTTTAGAAACCGTACAAGCGTTTAAGGCAATGATAGAGGATAGTAAAAGAATACTTTTTTTCATGTCGTGAAGTTTTTTCGATAAAAGTACAAAATGCTTGATGAATGAGGGAGGTCCTTAACGAAAAGATAATCTTAGCTCTTCAACCACATCGGATTACTTTTTAAGACTTTGGTATAAATTTCACAACTTTCATCGTGGGCATTAGGTAAATATCCAATACTCATCAAAAACTCATTCACAATTTCGCCACCTGTAAACTTAAATGTTTTCTTGAAAACCTTTATCCATTCGGTTTTTGTTTTTGGGTGATGTGATGCCAGCCAGTTTCCAAACGAACCGTGTTCTTTTTGTAAATTCAAAATTGTTTTGGCATTTTCGACGGCGGCATTGACTTTTAGTCGATTGCGGATAATGCCCGAATCTGCCAAAAGCCGTTCACGGTCAGCTTCGGTGTAGGCTGCTACTTTCTGAATATCGAAATTATCGTACGCTGCTCTGAAAGAGGCTTCTTTTCTGAGAATAGTTTCCCAACTCAATCCAGCTTGATTGATTTCAAAGATGAGTCGGCAGAATAGCTCGTTATCATCATGAATCGGAAAACCGTATTGGTGGTCGTGGTAGGCTTTATGTAAGGCTTGTCTTTCGCCCGACATTGATTTGATAGCTGTGCAATATGACATTTTGATTAAGCAGGAGAGTGATATAGTTTTAAATAAAAACGGACATAATTGCTTGAAATACAAGGAATTATGTCCGTTAGTAGCTCCGAGGGGAATCGAACCCCTATCTAAAGTTTAGGAAACTTCTATTCTATCCGTTGAACTACAGAGCCATTCACATTAAAGGGGTGAAATCAGTTTCACTCCTTTAATATTTCAACAAAAATAAAAAGAATTTGTTTTAATACATCAATCAACTCCAATTTCATCAACAAATAACCAAGCGGGACTGCCTTTACCAGGGTGATTGTCTGGAAGTTTGCCGTAATTTTGAGCAACAACTTTTACATAACGCCCTTTTTTACCATAAATTCCTACGCTTAATTGTTGCACCACTTTTTCTTCACCTTCTAAATTACCCAATGGCATTTTCTTGGCACTTGTAAATTTCTTACCATCTTCCGAAACCAGAACTTCCACTTCACGAGGCAGCATAATCCATGAAGATTTTGCTCGCAAGAAAGCAAACGAAACCGTTTGTAGGTTCATTACTTGGCCTAAATCAATCGTTACATCAAGGTTTTTGCCTTCAAAACCTACCCAAGTGTCCAAATTTCCAGCTTCTCCTTTTACGCCATTGGTTAGACCGTAAGTTTCACCGCCAAGATATTTGGTTGGCTGGCTCGCCAACGTATATTTCCGTCCAGTTGATTTATTGATGTAATAATATTTGCTCATATCCTTGCCCAATTTCTGTCCGTTAGCTGTAAAAGCTGCTGCTCTAACCGTTGCATCTTTAGTCACGATTACACCCGTTGGCTGATAAATCAATGAACTCGCCGTTGGCTCTGTGCCATCAATGGTGTATCTGAGAACTGCCCCATTATCAGCGGTTTTGAGCTGTACAGCCACTTGACTTTTAGCGTTTACTGATGAACTTGCTGAAACATCATAGTACGCATTTGAATAATTAACTGCCAAAAATCTAAGACGCTCAAAGTGTGTTTTTAGGCGAGTCGTAAAATCTTTGTAATCTTTGGCAGTATTGGCTGTCCAACCCACTTCGGCCAAAGCCGATGCTCTCGGAAACACCATATATTCGGCATGGCTTGTGGTGACAATGTATTCAGTCCAAACGTTGCCTTGTACGCCCAAAATATGTTTGGCTTGCTCGGCCGTAATTCCCGCAGGAATTGGGTTGTACGAATATACTTTTTCGAGTGGTAAAAATCCACCGATTGCCACTGGTTCCGATGATGGGTCCGACTGATACGCATCTAAATAGCAGTGGCTTCCAGGGGTCATGATGGCATCGTGGTTTTGTTTCACGGCTTCAATTCCGCCTTCAATACCTCTCCACGACATGATTGTGGCGTTTGGCGAAATTCCCCCTTCTAAAATTTCGTCCCAACCAATCATTTTTTTGCCTTTCGAGGTCAAAAATTTGTCTATTCTTTTGATAAAATAACTTTGCAATTCGTGTTCGTCTTTCAAGCCTTCTTTTTTCATTAATTCCTGACAAAATGGACTGTTTTTCCACGAAACTTTCGGGCATTCATCGCCGCCGATATGTACATAATTACTTGGGAATAAGCCAATTACTTCGTTCAGAACATCTTCTAAGAAAGAAAAAGTTTGTTCGGTCGGGCAGAAAACATCATCATAAACGCCCCATTTTACACCTACTTCATAAGGGCCTTTTGAGCAACCTAATTCTGGATAACTTGCCAAAGCCGCCATTGCATGACCGGGCATTTCGATTTCGGGAATCACGTTTACGAATTTCTTTTGGGCGTATTTTACTACTTCCGATATTTGTTCTTGGGTATAAAATCCACCGTAAGGTTTGCCGTCAAAACGCTGGTCGGTGAAATGTCCTTTCATTGATTCTTTGCGTTTTGAGCCAATTTCGGTTAATTTTGGATATTTTTTTATTTCAATTCTCCAACCTTGGTCGTCGGTTAGGTGCCAATGAAACGTATTCATTTTGTGCAAAGCCAGCAAATCAATATATTTTTTGATAAACGAAACAGGGAAGAAATGACGGCTCACATCAAGCATCAAACCACGATACCCAAACTGTGGGCGGTCATAAATCGAACAATTCGGAATACTCCATTTTACACCATTGGCCGCCGAACTGCTATAAATTTCGGTAGGAAGTAATTGCAAAAGACTTTGTAAAGCATAAAATTCGCCCTTTGCCGTTGAGGCCGACATCACCACACTATTAGTTTCTACTTTTAGTGTGTAATCTTCTTCGCCCAACGTTTTGTCGCCCGATTTTGGACTAAGTGGCATAAAGATAATGGCTTTTGTATTGGCAGGAGCAAAGCCCGTAAGGTCAAATTCTTCGATGTTGAGTGTCATACCAGAAGTAATCAGAAAACGTTCGGCGAGCATCTCGGCCAACGGACGTAAATCTGGGTTATTTCTCGGAATCAGAATCTTGGTTTGGGCATTGACTACGAATGAGCCAGCCGTTTGTACGAGTTGTGTAGGTTTCGGAATGATTGCGTATTTGTTCTGTGCAATACTATAAAACGATAAAGCAATGAGGCCAATTACGCCAAAAAAATTCTTCATGGTGCTTTGGAGGGGTTTATTGAATTTTTAGGAAAACGAAATTCGGCTTTTCGTGGTATAATTGCAAACAAAAATTTATTTTTTTATTAATTAACATAATAATAAAATATTTTAGCAATAAAAGCTGTTTCATAAGTGAAATTCAAACCTGTAAGGTCTGAAAAGACCTTGCAGGTTTTGTGATGGTGTAGGTTTTTTTTAGCGATGCTTTATAGTTATCTTTGCAGTCCAAAAAGAGAAACGAATGGCAAAAGATAATTATTTAGAGAAACTCAACCCACCACAAAGAGAAGCAGTAACACACCCCGAAGGCCCATTGATGATTATTGCGGGTGCAGGCTCGGGCAAAACCCGTGTGCTTACATACCGCATTGCGTGGCTGATTGAGCAAGGAGTTGACCCTTTCAATATTTTGTCGTTGACGTTTACCAACAAAGCGGCGGGCGAAATGCGTCAGCGTATCGAGGCCGTTATCGGAAACGATGCCAAAAATCTTTGGATGGGAACTTTTCACTCAGTTTTTGCCAAAATCTTGCGTTTTGAAGGGAAAAGACTGGGTTATACCTCTGATTTTACGATTTACGATACCGACGATTCAAAATCTTTGATGCGAACAATCATTAAAGAATTGGGTCTGGACGATAAAACTTACAAGCCAAACTACGTACTCAATCGAATTTCGAGTGCCAAAAATGCCTTGGTTTCGTGGGAGGCTTACGCCAATAATCCCGTGTATATGGAAGACGATAAAGCCGCCCGAATGCCCGAAATCGGCCGACTTTATAAGATGTACGTGTTGCGTTGTTTCCAAGCAAACGCCATGGATTTTGATGATTTGCTTTATAATACGAACGTACTTTTCCGTGACCACCTCGATGTGCTGAATAAATATCAACATAAGTTTAAGCACGTCATGGTCGATGAGTTTCAAGATACCAACGTTTCGCAGTATCTGATTACTCGTAAACTTTCGTCGGTGCATCAGAATATCTGTATCGTGGGCGATGATGCCCAAAGTATCTATGCCTTCCGTGGGGCAAATATTCAAAATATCTTGAATTTTAAGGCCGATTACCCCGATTTGAAAGTCGTGAAACTCGAACAAAACTACCGTTCGACCCAAACGATTGTCAATGCGGCCAATTCGGTCATTGCTCGAAATAAAGAACAATTGGAGAAAAATGTTTTCTCAGAAAACGAAGAAGGAAGTAAAATCGAAGTCATAAAAGCCGCTTCTGATAACGAAGAAGGGCGTTTGATTGCCACCAATATTTTTGAAGAGAAAAACAATCATAGTTTAAAAAATACCGATTTTGCGATTCTTTACCGCACAAATGCCCAGTCGAGGGCTTTTGAGGAAGCACTAAGAAAACTCAATATCAAGTACCGAATCATCGGAGGTTTATCTTTCTACCAACGAAAAGAAATCAAAGATTTGTTGGCGTATCTTCGTTTCACGATAAATCAGAATGATGAAGAAGCTTTCAAACGCATCATTAATTTACCAAAACGTGGCATTGGCGATACAACAGTTGCCAAAATCGTGGTGACGGCCGCCGAAAATGGCAAGTCGGTTTGGGAAGTGGTGAGCAATATCAATCAATACATTGCTGGGCGTGCCGCTCAGACGATTGATGATTTTGCGACACTCATTAAAAGTTATGGTCTATTGATTGAAGAAGGCAAAGATGCCCACACGGTGGCTTCATACATTGCCAAAACTTCGGGACTTTTGAAGGAATTGTACGATGATAAAACCGTTGAAGGTTTGGCTCGCTACGAAAATATTCAAGAATTACTCAACTCAATTAAGCAATTTGTTGATAATCCAGAAAACGAGGAAGTAACCTTGAGTGCGTTTTTGCAGACAGTTACGCTCATGACCACCGCCGACCAAGAAGATGAAGATGGCGACCACGACCGTGTGACCCTCATGACGATTCACGGAGCAAAAGGTTTGGAGTTTAAGTATGTCTATATTGTTGGTTTGGAAGAAAACCTTTTTCCATCGCAAATGATGCTCTCGAAACGCAGCGATTTGGAAGAAGAACGTCGTTTGTTTTACGTGGCCATCACCCGTGCCGAAAAGAAATTGACTTTGAGCTATGCCGAGAGTCGTTATAACTATGGTCGTTTGAACTACTGCGAACCAAGTCGTTTTTTAGAAGAAATCGACCCAAAATACTTGCAAATTTCAAGAAGTAGAGTGATTTCTTACGGAAACAGCGATGTGAGAAATGACCGCCCAGCTACGAGTTCGCCAGTTCCGTCAGGATTTACGAAAAAAGAAACCCTAATTTCTAATTTAAGACCTGTACAGAAAGCTGCTCCAGTAAACCACACACCAACTGGTGATTTTGTGGCGAGCGATACGTCAAACCTAAAAGCAGGAGACAAGGTAGAACATCCGAAGTTTGGCTATGGTTTGGTTACTAAAATGGACATAAACGGCAACGACCGTAAGGCAACCATTAAATTTGATACACAAGGAGAAAAAACCTTATTGTTGAGCTTTGCGAAGTTGAGAATTGTGGAAGAGTAGGCGTTTATACCCGAATCACAATGATATCAGATAGCTTTGTGGTATAGTTGGGTGAAAGTTTTTCTTGCTTCATTTTCCAAACTTTTTTAGGGTCTTGCGACCCGAGTCTTATTTTTTGCTGGCCAAACATTGCATTAACTTTATCAATAGATTGCATCAATTTTTTGTGACGTTCATCGCTGTTTTCAAAGAGATTGATTTGCGTTGTGTCTTCATCGGTAAAGTCTTGCACAATTACACCCGCTCTTTTATATTCGTAACCTTCCCGAAAAATAATTGACAGAGCCTGCAAAGCAAAATTTGAAATTTCGATACTCGAATTGGTCGGAAATGGTAAATTAAACACAATATTTCGGTTGTATTGCGGTAAATCAATGCGATGGCGATTGGTTTGAATAAATACTATGACCGAATTGCAGCAAGATTTTTGTAAACGTAGCTTTTCGGCACAAGTAACTGCAAAAGTTGAAATACGTTCTTCCAAAAAATCTCGTTCGGCATGATTGCCCTCAAATGAACGAGTAATGGCGATATTCTTTTTTTGTTGAGCTTCTTCTAAATCGAGCGTAGGTTTTCCTTCTAAATCACGTTTTAGGCGTAGGCCTACAATCGCCATGTTTTCCTGTACCCATCTATCATCAAGCATCGTAAAATCGAGAGCTGTTTTTACGCCAATGGCTTGCAAACGCTTGGTGTGTTTACGGCCAATTCCCCATACATCTTCTATTTTTAGCCATCTTAGGGCTTTTATCCGTTTTTCTTCATCATCAATCAGATAAACGTTATTGGTGTGTTCAGGAAATTTTTTAGCTATTCGGTTGGCTATTTTTGCCAGTGATTTGGTTGGAGCAATGCCCACACTTATAGGTATGCCTGTGCCTTTTGTTACTCGGTGGTGCATTGATTCACCTATGTGTTGGAGATTGAATCGTTCAAAGCCTTCAAATTTGATAAAAGCCTCGTCGATGCTATAAACTTCCATTTCTGGACTAAAATCATTCAAAATGGTCATTACTCGTTGGCTCATATCGCCATAAAGAGTAAAATTTGCCGAGAAAACCACAATGCCATTTTGCTCGAAAAACTTTTCCCACTGATAGGCCGCTGCTCCCATCGGAACACCTAATGCTTTTGCTTCATTGCTCCGAGAAATTACGCAACCATCGTTGTTAGAATACACAACAATAGGCTTGCCGACGAGGTTTGGCTGAAAAACTCGTTGGCATGATGCGTAAAAATTATTGCAATCGACTAAGGCAAACATCAGAAAGATTTGATAGAAAAAGTAATGATTCCCCAGATAATAAAATCGTTTTCTTCGGTAACTTTTATAGGTTTATAATCTTCGTTTTCGGCAAGTAGCCAGCATTGTTTTTTTTCAATTCTGATTCGCTTGAGCGTAAATTCTCCATCAATAAAACAGACTGCAATTTTATTATTGATGGGTTCTAAACTTTTATCAATTATCAGAATATCACCATCGAAAATTCCAACGTTTTTCATCGAATGACCTTTTACAAACCCGCAGAAAGTAGAAGGCTTGTTTTTGATAAGATATTTGTTGAGGTCGATAGATAATTCAGTAAAATCAAGAGCAGGCGAAGGAAACCCCGCACTGATTCCGATATCAACAAAAGGCAACCTCAATGCTGTCTCGGCAGAAAGAGGCGTAATATCAATGGTCGAATCTTGTATCTGGATGACTGACATAGCGTTGATGAAAATAATATTGCTAAGATATTGATTTTGTGGTTAGTTAGGGTAAATATCTTAAGTAATTTGTGGAAAGTTGAAGTTTTTATTGTGTATAAAAATCAAGATTTATAAATTGTAGTAAAATTTATTAGATTATCATGACAGTCGCAACACTAAAGAAAAATATAAGCTTTTTGACTGACTCAAAAGGTAAAAAGGTAGCTGTTCAGTTTGATTTGAGAGACAAACAAATGCAAGATTTGTTTGAAGATTTGATAGATACCGTAACTGTATTTGAGAGGCAAGATGAGCCAACTAAACCTTTTGCAGAACTAAAGAAGGAAATTTTAGCACAACGTGTAAGTAAATGAAATACCAAATAGTATTCACGGCAAGTGCTGAAAGAGAAATTAGAAAGTTGCCAACCGATGTACAAGATGAAATATTTGATAAAATAGGAAATCTTGAAGATAATCCAAGGCCACATGGCTATAAAAGGCTTACTAATTTTAAAGTACCCAACTTAAAACTTAAACCACTTTACAGAATCAGAGTTGGGGATTACAGAATAGTTTATGCGATTCAAGACAATATTATTACCATAACCGTTGCTAAAATTGCTCACCGCAAAGAAGTTTATGAATAACAAAAAAATCCAGCGAGCCTCGCTGGATTTTTTTGTTGAAATATCTTATAAAAACCTTGCTTTCAATTCAGGTGTCGGAATGCGGCAAGCATCAGTTCTACCAAAAATGCGATAACGATTGCGAGCTACTAAATCATAAATAGGATTTCGGAGAAAAGTTGGAATGATTTTGAAAACATAAAAAATCTTCCAAATTCCATCCATTCTACGAGCTATTTCGAGAGCCGCATCTGATTTCTGATAAACTTTATCACCTTCAATGGCCACAATGCTATCAAAAGTGCGACTTTCCGAATCGCTGGTTTTTAAGCCAAATTCCTTGAGTAATTCTTGACCAATTTCTGATTGTAAGGCCGCAAATTTGAAGATGCCTTTACTATCTCTGTCAATAATGAAATTGATAGAAGCATTACAAAAATTACAAACACCATCGAATAGAATAGTCATTTTTGAATATTAAAAGCAAATTCTCGAAAAAGGCTTATGCGATAAGCCCCTACATATTTTTACTTCATCGAAACCGCTTTTGCTGGTTCTTCGGCTTCTAAACCCTTTTGGTTATTGTATTTCGATGGGCATTTCAATAAAATTTGGTCTGCCTTGAAACACTTATTTTCTAAGTCCATTTTACCAACAACTACCAATTTCTCTGATTTATCTAAATCTGTTGGTTTTGGTTGGTTATAAACTACTTTTGATTCATAGTTTAATGAGTCAACCATCACAAATTCAAAATGATTGGGGTCAACTGATGGTTCGTAAACCATTCCTGCAAAATTTCCCGAAGCATCTTTTTTCAAAGATCCAACCACGTGCATTGATTTGGTGCTACCTTCTTTAGCTACTTGTTCGGCCTCGCTGAAACCTACGTAAGTACTGGCATCACCAACAGTTGAAATGATGATTGCGATTGCCACCGCAATGATTCCGAGTGCTATGATATGTGATTTTTTCATATTGTTGAAAGTCCACGGTCAACCGACCACAGACAATAGTTTTTGTTGAAAATAATGTTGCAATTTCTTGTCTTTCTATCGACTGCTGACTGTCGACTTACAGACCTTTCTCAATCTTACTTATCTTTCTATCTAACAAAACTAAGTAAGCAATAATTCCGACAAATACGATGGCAATTACGCCCACAACTACCCAAATTTTGCCATCAGCACGCATTTGGTCTGCCATTTGTACTTCTTCTTGTGCAAACACACTGAATGATGTAAGAAGCACTACTAAAAATGATATGAATTTTTTCATTATTGTTGAAATTTAACGGTAAAACAAAGATTTAGTTTGAACCCAATCGTTCGATAGCACGTAGGCGAATGCGTAAACTCGTAATCCAAACGCCCAAGAGTGTCCAACCTATTATGGCAGGATAAAAAACCATTCGCATCGAATTATCCATATCGTATTTACCGAAGGCTGGATTTCCGCCATTTCCTGGGTGAAGTGAATCGGTCAGTCTTGGTAAAATCCAAACCAATGGAATGAATGTTGCGAATGCGAAAATATTGTAAATAGCTGATAATCTGGCTTTTCGTTGTTCGTCTTCAAACGAACTTCTTAGAATGAAGTAAGAAGAGTATATCAAAAGTCCAACCTCAACGGCAATGATTTTTGGGTCTTTCGGAAGCCAATCTCCCCAAGTATATTGTCCCCAAAGTGAGCCAGTCATAAAGCCCAAAATGCCAAAAAAGATAGCCACATTGGCAAATTCGACTGAATATTCATCGTCTTGGATATTTCCGTTGCGTAAATATTTAATCGCAAACCACATAGAAGCAGTCATTAATGTCATCATTCCGAACCACAATGGCACATGGAAATAAACATTACGAATAGTTTCATTTAATATCGGCTGACGTGGCACAATGCCACCAAGTCCCTGAATAATTGTGTAGAAAAGTATCACTACACACAAAATTTTCCACCAAGTTTTTTTCATATAAACTACTGCTCCCCAATGGGAATTTTTTTAAGTTAGGAATATTCAATCATTCACTAATTCATTCATTCTCACATTATTATTAACTCCTCCACAAAAAAGGAAAGAGTAAATAACTAATTGCTATCACAATGGCATCAATTGCCAATAAAATCAAAATTTCGTCGTAACTGGTGTTCCACTCTAAGCCATCCATTGCATTTTTTGAGAGCCTGATGAGCATCGAAAGCATTGGTAAAATGATTGGAAAACTCAAAACTGCCATCAAAGTAGAAGTATTTTCTGCTTTTGAGGCAATGCCAGCTACCATCGTTAATGTTGAAGAAAAACCAATTGCTCCGAGTATGATGGCCGTCAGATACATCACCAGATTCTGCACAGGATTTCCCAAAAAAACGATATAAATAAACAAGCCTATCAATGACAATGTTAGAAGCAATACAATATTATAAATGATTTTTGAGAGAATAATTCCTTGCGGACTCGCCAGTGTGTAATAATAAAGTTGTCGGCCAGCTCGCTCTTGTGTAAAACTTTTTGTGATTGAATTGACGGCTGTAAAAAGTAAAATTATCCAAAGAAGTGTGTTCCAAGTGATGGGTTCCATCCCCTTGATTTTCAGAGCAAAACTAATGTAGCAGACAAAAACCGTGCTTACGATATAGAGAATCATACCGTTGAGGGCATAGCGTTGTCGCCATTCGAGTCTGATTTCTTTTTCGATAAGTGCTTTGAGTTCCTGCATAGTTTTGTAGAACAACTGCATCGGCAGTCCGATTTCCGAAATTGTTCGGTGACTGCAAAGATACTACTCAAACAAATAGCTTTTTTATGATTTTTATTCTTTTTCTATAATTTTTCTGTTTTTGGATTGATATAACAACTGACGAAAATCATTTTTATTTTAGAACCAAAAAAGGTAATTTTACGTTTATTTGAAATCAGTCTAAATAAACTATAAAGTGCAAGCCGAAAAAACTGTTGCCGATTTAAAAATAGGAGAGAAGGGAATCATCAATCATTTCAAAGATGATGCAATGTCGTTGAAGTTACTCGAAATGGGTTGTTTGCCCGATACTGAAGTAAGTCTCGACTTTATTGCTCCGTTGGGTTGTCCTGTGGGGATTACGGTGGCTGGCTATCATCTTTCGCTGCGAAAAAGAGAAGCGGCAACGATTGTTTTGAAATAGCCAACTGAAAATAGCAAATTATGCTATGTTTTTAGACAATATATTTAATTAAAAATCATAGTCCATCATCTTTGGACTTTCTTTTGACCAGTAATTTTGTGAAAAATAAACAAGTTGTTGCACTTCTTGGCAATCCGAATTCGGGAAAATCATCGCTTTTTAATCAACTCACTGGGTTGCGTCAAAAAATTGGTAATTTCCCAGGGGTAACGGTAGATAAAAAAGTAGGATTTTGCCGTCTGAGCGGAAGTATGGACGTTGAGATTCTTGACCTTCCTGGAACATATAGCATTTACCCAAATTCACTTGATGAACAGGTAGTGCTTGAAGTGCTGGCCAATCCGAAAAATCCTGATTATCCTGATTTAGCTGTTGTAGTGGCCGATGCCTCAAATTTGAAGCGAAACATGTTACTTTTTGAGCAAATCAGTGATTTGGGTGTACCTGCAATTTTAGCACTGAATATGCTCGATGTGGCCGAAGAATCGGGGATTTCTATCAACTCAGGCAAACTTTCAAAGATTCTTGGTATTCCAGTTGTCGAACTCAACGCTCGTGAAGGTATCGGAATTGAGGGTTTGAAACACACTATTTTTAATCAGCTTCAACACAAAAAGACACATATTAATCCACCGAGTTTTGATAAAAAAACAGAGGCAGTTTTTGCTGAGGTCAAATCAAAATTTGGAGTTGAAAATAAATATTTAGCTCTTCAATACGCTGCACAAGCTCAAAAATTAATGTTTTTGGGCGAAAATCAACAAAAGGATTTAGAGGAAATTGTAAAGAAACACAATTTCAATGCCGATAAATTTCAATCAAGCGAAACCATTGAACGCTACCGTGATATTAGCGGTACGCTTGCAGAAGTAGTTATTGAAGAAGGCACAAAAAAAGAAACAATTTCTGAAAAAATCGACCACATTTTGCTGCATAAAATCTGGGGATATGTGATTTTCTTGGGCATTTTATTCTTGATTTTTCAGTCGGTTTTCACAATTGCCGAAGCTCCGATGGACTTGATTGACCAAGGAGTAGCAATGGTAAACGATTTTCTGAAATCAAATCTACCTGATAATCAATTGGTTAGCTTACTTACCGATGGTTTGGTGGCGGGCATAGGTGGTGTGCTGATTTTTATTCCACAGATTGCGTTTTTGTTTGCCTTCATTTCAATTCTTGAAGAATCGGGCTATATGGCTCGTGTGGTAGTTTTGATGGACAAACTCATTCGTAGATTTGGTATGAGTGGAAAATCAGTCGTACCGCTTATTTCAAGTATGGCTTGTGCGGTGCCAGCCATTATGTCGGCTCGCACGATTGGCTCTTGGAAAGACCGTTTGATTACGATAATGGTTACGCCATTGATGAGCTGCTCGGCACGTTTGCCTATTTACACGATTCTGATTGCTCTCGTTGTGCCAAATACTAAGGCATTGGGCTTCTTCAACATGCAAGGTGTGGCCTTGATGGGTCTTTATTTGTTGGGTTTTTTCTCGGCACTTTTGGCTGGTTGGCTGATGAAGTTCATGCTAAAATCGAATGAAAGAAGTTACTTTATCATGGAGCTTCCAACTTATAAAAAACCACGCTGGAAACAAGTAGGTTTTACGATTTTAGAAAAAGTAAAAACCTTTGTTTTTGAAGCAGGAAAAGTAATTGTAGCCATTTCGATAGTTTTGTGGGTATTGGCATCTTACGGGCCAAGTGATAAAATTGAAAGAGCAGAAAAGGAGGTTATTGCCCAAAATCCAAACCTCGAACAGGCACAACTTGATTCAAAAATAGCTTCGGTGCGTCTCGAAAATTCGTATGCAGGGCATTTTGGAAAATTCATTGAGCCAGCTATCAAGCCATTGGGCTATGACTGGAAAATCGGTATTGCACTCATTACATCGTTTGCGGCACGTGAGGTTTTTGTCGGAACTGTCTCAACGATTTATAGTATCGGAGCTGATGCCGAAAACGAAACAACCATTAAAGAACGCCTCAGAAATGAAGTAAATGCAGAAACTGGACAGCCAACTTTTTCGGTGGCAACCTCGTTTTCGTTATTGATATTCTATGTTTTTGCCATGATGTGTATGAGTACGTTGGCAGTAGTTTATCGTGAAACCAAAGGTTGGAAATGGCCAATCATTCAGTTGGTTTATATGTCAGTTTTAGCGTATGTATCTGCATTCGTGGTTTATCAGATTTTGAGTTGAGTTAGATTTAGACGAGAGATTTGAGACAATAGACAAGAGATTTGAGAATTTTATAGCCCATAAAATGTTATTTTTGCTGCATAGATAGATTTATTCAGTACAAGTAGTTTTTTATTCATTCAACATTCATTCATTCTATCATTCAAAATTGAATTTATGCTTGGCGTAACATCAGATAACAAATTGAAAAGATTAATTGTAGTAGGCGATAAGATTTTGGTGAAGCCTAAAAATCCATCAGATAAAACAAATTCGGGGCTGTATTTACCTCCAACCGTCACAGAAAAAGAAGAAATTCAAAGTGGATACATTATAAAAGTAGGGCCAGGGTATCCTTTACCAAACCCAACCGAAGATGAACCGTGGAAGGAAACGGAGGAAAAAGTAAAGTATATGCCTCTACAAGCCCAAGAAGGTGATTTGGCAATTTATCTCCAACGCCACGCCATCGAAGTGCAATATGAAGGCGAAAAATATGTAATTCTCCCGCAAGCAGCCATTTTGATGTTGGAGAGATTTGAAGATTTATAAAGCAAAAGAGCGATGAACATTCATCGCTCTTTTGCTTTCCTATACTTGTAGAAATTTTATTCTTCCAAAAAATCTAAATCTTTGCCGTGCGTTTCAGAAATCTTGAGTACAGAATAAAACCCGATGGCAAAACAAATAAAACCAACGATTGCTCCTGCCATAATTATACCCTGAGTAGGCTTTAAAAATTTGTAAGAGATGGTCATTAAAACTACCGAGCCTCTAACCATATTTGGAATAGTCGTGGCGGCTGTTGCTCGTAGGTTTGTTCCAAATTGTTCGGCAGCAACCGTTACAAACATTGCCCAAAAACCATTGCCAAAACCTAAGAAACAGCATAGTGCATAAAACAATGATGCACTTTTAATCATGCCCGAAAACAATAGAATAAGCATACAGATTAAAGCCAAGCCCATCATAAGACCAATGGCTTTTCTACGAGAACGCAGAGCATGACTAAAGAAACCGCTCAGAAAATCGCCTACTGAAATACCAACGTATGCCCACATAATGGATAGACCTGGGTCGATTTTTTCCGTGATTCCGAGGGCTTCGCCAAATTCATTGCTTAGATAAACCAAAATTCCGATACAAAACCAAAGTGGGATTCCGATTCCGATACATTTCATATATGTTGAAAAACGCTCCCAGTTGGTGAAGAACGCAAAGAAATTTCCTCTTTCAACATGTTTTTTGCCTACAACATCTTTAAAAATACCCGACTCGATTACACCAACTCGAAGCAATAACAATGCTATACCTAAGCCTCCGCCTATGAAATAAGCAATTGTCCAATCGCCTGAAAGTTTTACAGTGAAAGTAGCAACTACCGCACCCAGTAGCCCGATTCCTGCCACCAATGATGTACCGATGGCTCGAAGTTGCTTAGGAAGCACCTCAGAAACAAGCGTAATACCAGCTCCCAATTCTCCAGCCAGACCTATTCCAGCAATAAAACGCAACCACTTATAGGCTTCTATTTTATCCATAAACTCAATGTGTGGAATCATACCACAGCAAATATTTGCCAGTGAATAAGTAATAATCGACCCAAAAAGTACCGAAAGACGGCCTTTTTTATCTCCTAAAACTCCCCAAAAAATTCCACCGAGAAGTAAGCCAATCATCTGAAAATTAATGATGGTTGTTCCGATTGATGAAACCTCTTCTTTGGTCGTTAGTCCAAGACTTTCAAGGCTTTGAACCCGCACTATACCGAAGAGTTGAAGGTCATAGATATCAACAAAATAGCCCAGTGCTGCTACAATTACGGGCAAGCTAAAAAGATGCTGAATAGTAGTTTTTTCTTGATTCATAAGGTTTAGGTTTTTATTAGTATATAGCTGATAATCAATAATTTACATCTATTTTGCTGCAAAATTCTGCCCGCTATCGAGCATGGATTTGAATAATTATAACTGCTTAATTTTGATTTTACGCCATTTTACTTTGATTCCACCACCGCTATGGATTTGGAGAGCAATACAACCATCTTTTCCACCGATTTTTGCATCATCAAGAGTAATCATTTGCGTGCCATTCAAGAATGTAGTCACAACATTGCCTACAACTTTCACGGTCATTTTGTTCCATTCGCCCATTTTTAAGGCTTTGTCTTTTTCTGGTTCTGGTTTAATCAACCAGCCACGTCCGTAAGACTCATAAATTCCGCCTGTTGAACTCCCTGGAGGAGCAACTTCTGCTTGCCAGCCCGATATTTTTGTACCTTCGATTGATGAATGAAAAAATACGCCACTATTGCCGTTGGCTTCTTGTTTAAATTCGAGCGTAAGTTCAAAGTCTTTAAATTTTTGTTCTGTTCCTAAGTAGCCGTATTCTTTGTCGGGGCCGCTTTCGCAAACCAAGAGACCGTCTTCTACGTACCATTTTTCAGTGCCGTAAATTTTCCAACCTGTTAGGTCTTTGCCATTAAAGAGTGTTTGTTTTTTCTGAGCGAAAGCCGCTACCGAGAGAGATAATACAATGAATAACGAGAGACTTAATTTAAGTTTCATGTCGTGTTAGTGTTGATAGTTTGGTTATGGAAGAATATTTTTCTACAAAGAAAAGCGAAAATCTTTATCTTTGGCTATGATTTAACCGAATATTGTTGTTTACTCAATTTATGAAATGAATAGACGTTATATTCAAGAAAAATTTTACCCAAATTTATAAGAAATAGCATGAAGAGAATCTTTTTATTGATCGTTTTTTTATTGGTAGAAGGTTTTAGTTTCGCTCAAACAAAGCTATCTCGACATACTTATGAAGGTTTAGTCAATAAGTTTCCAATTAGTCTTTCTTTAACATTCGATGCTAATTTAGTTTATGGAACATTGATGTACAAGCGAGTGGGACAACCAATAAAAGTAATTGGTTCACTGGAAAACGATAGTTTTTCATTACATGAGTTTGGTGAAAAAACCGAAATTACAGGAATGTATTATGGCACTAAAAAAGGTGATGAAATCAGCGGTTCGTGGTCAAGTCCGAATGGGAAAGAAATGAAATTCGGTATCAAAAAAACTGCTTCAAGTGAAATTGAAAAACCGGAATTAAAATCTGCTACTGGCTCGTATGCATATAGTTTTGGCAAAGATGGTGGTAATGGAAATATGTATGTGCAGCAGGTTGCGAATGATAAAATTATCTTGGAAATCCAAGCTGTGAAAGGCCCACCGAGTTATAATCAAGCGATTATAGAAAAAACAACTCTAAAACTCGTTAGAAACGAAGCTATTTATGAAAATAATGAATTTGGTAAATGTTTACTAAAAATAACGTTTTTTGAAGGTGGAGCAAACATTATTTATTTAAACGATGCCTACGATTGCGGCTTCGGGAATACCGCTTCGGTAGTTGGCAATTATTTTAAGTTTGATAGCAAAGCACCTAAGTTTGAGAAAAATAATTAAAAAAGGTTGTTTTGAGAGATAGAGACGTTGCATACAACGCTTCTACTAAAACCGTAGAAAAGGTATCAACATTGGCACGTCCTGTTGATACCTTTTATATTTTTCACCAAATACTTCAATCAGTTTTTTCTCCTCAAAATAAATCCCTACAAATAAATAAATCGTTACGGCAACCGCACCAGTCAAACTTCTTGTAGAGGCATCGGCAATGAACATTCCCCAAACCAAGAGTAAAACCCCAAAATAAATCGGATGACGCATATATTTTAGAAGTCCATCGTTTTTGAATTCGTTTTTTTCTTGGTTTTTATTGAAATCAAGTCCGCTAAACTCTCGCAAATCATAGCCTTGTAAAGCTGTAGCGATAAGAATTGCACCCCAAACACTAATAAATTTTCCGATAATAGGCTGATAGATAGATACTTGCCAAAGTACTTCTTTTTCGGTAGAAAACTGTATTCCAAAAACTGGAACAAGCAAAACAACCGCCAAAATATTGTAAATGAGGCGATAAAAGCGGAAGTATTTACCCAACATCTTTGCTGCCAGATTCTTGAAATAATTACTTGCCATGAAGCTGTGAATTGCCCCGTAAAGTAGCCAAGCAAAAGCCAGTAAAAACATAATTTTATGGTTTATTTTTAGAGATTAGAAATGTAAAAGCTCTCATAGTGTGGGTTATATGTGATTGATAAAACTCGAATGAGTGCTTGTTTAGCGTCATTCGAGTTTTAGTTTATTCTTTCCTACTCAGTCATAATCTCTAAATTCTTAATTCTGGTTGGAAACCAAATTCTCATTTCACCTTGCCCACGATTCGAACGAGCGTAATATGGAATCAAAACTAAGGGCTGAGTTTTAGTAGAAACTGATGAAGTATTTTCAATACTCAAGGCATTTGCTGTACCTCTGAGAGTCATTACTCCATTCAATAAATTTGTCTGAAATTCTGTTGCAAAGTTCTGATTTTCAGGCACTACCAAGTTAGATGTAAGTCCGTTATTATCAACAAATTCGGCACAATAAACAATCGGACCACGCTCAATCGCAATTTTACCTATATTATCTTTTACTTTTTCATTAGCCACTACCTGTTTTACTTTCATTGGTAAGGTCATCATTATTTTATCCCCTTTTTTCCAAGATCGGTCAATGATTGCATAGCCATTTTCGATAGTATATTCTAAAATCTGACCGTTTACATTGATTGAAGGTTTGTCAGATGTTTTATCTTTGTAACGGTATAAATCAGTCGGAAAAGCCTCATCTCTCGCCCAACCAGGGATTCTGACATGAAGTGGAAATTTTAAACCGTTTTTATTGGCAGGGTCAACCGAAATTACGACCATTCCATGCCACGGATATTCAGTAGTTTGTGAAATCGTGACGTTTTCTTTTGGTAAAACCTCTAATGTAGTTGTGTTCGACATGAATAAATTTACATATACCTGATTATCTTTTTGAGCATATACATAGCTTGGAATGGAAGGCATAAAACGACAAATATTGGTCGGGCAACACGAACATCCAAACCACGGAGAACGTTTGTTTTCGCCACTTAATTTGCCTTTTTGCATATTATATTCCATCGGATTTTCGTAATTAAAGGTTTTTCCATCAAGTCCGATACCGCTGATGAGTCCGTTATAAAGTGTACGCTCTAAGATGTCAATATATTTCGAGTCGCCGTACATCATAAACATTCTATGATTCCAATAAACGCTCGAAATTGCGGCACAAGTTTCGCAATACGCCGAATGATTCGATAGTTCATAATCAGGACCGAAACCTTCCCAATTTCCTGCTTGTCCGAGGCCACCTGTGATATAAGTTTTTTTCGAGAAAGCATTGTCCCAAATTTTATTGAGAGCCGTCAGATATTCCAAATTATTGGTCATTGAAGCCACATCGGCCATTCCTGCGTACAAATATCCCGCACGCACTGAGTGTCCGAGTGCCTCAGTTTGCTGCGTTACAGGAATATTATCTTGCCAGTAAGCTCCTGTCTGCCAGACAGTTGCATCTTTTTCGCCCGTTTTCTTTTCGTATTTTCGCTGGCCTCGACAATCAATAAAAAACTTCGATAAATCAAGGTATTTCTGATTACCTGTCACTCGGTAAAGTTTTCCCAAACCAATCTCAATTACTTGATGCCCAGGAGCAACAGCTTTTTTGCCTGGCCCAAAAACTGTTAGAAGATGGTCAGCATTTTTGATGGCAATATCCAACATATTTCGTTTTTTAGTAGCCAAATAGTGTGCAGTTGCTGCTTCGTAGAAATGCCCCATATTATAGAGTTCGTGGCTCAATTCATGTTCTTTTTCGTAGCGAACTTTTCCAATCCACGGATGAGTTGTGTCGCCCATTGTACGGGTTGTATAAAGATAGCCATCAGGTTCTTGGGCTTTGCCGATAAGCGTGATGAGCGAGTCAATGTAAGTATCAAGTTTAGCGTCATATTTTACATGAAGCGAGTAGGCTGCACCTTCGATGATTTTGTAAATATCCGAATCATCAAAAGGATAAGTCGTGCAAAGTTTACCTGTGTGAGCAACCGCCTGCTCGAAGTTTTTGATACGTCCCGTTTCTTTAGATTTCTGGAATGACCACGGAATCGTGACGGTTCGGTTGATTTCGAGTTTTGGCAACCAAAAATTATCACTCAATTTTACCTGAGTAAACGGCACTCCACGATAAGGATAGTCTTTTTGAACTTGTGAAAATGAGACAAGAGATATGAGACAAAAGACAAGAGAGAGAAAACGTTTCATATTGATAGGGTTGATTTTTTTGCTAAAAATAAGAAATATATTTTCTTATTTTGTCAAAAATATAATGCTTTTGAAATTTAGATTAACCACGGAGGCACAGATTACATAGATTTACACTGAGAAGTGCCGTGACCCTCTGTGAAATCCGTGCCTCCGTGGTTACAAAATCAAATTGAATATGAAACCAAAAATTACACTCGAATACTGTCCGAAATGTCATTGGTTATTACGTTCGGCATGGTTGGCACAAGAATTATTGACAACTTTCGAAGCCGAATTGGGTGAAGTTAGCCTACGCCCAAGCGAAATTGCGGGAAGTTTCAAGGTTTTGCTCAACGAAGAAATAATTTTCGACCGCAAACGTGAAGGGCATTTTCCCGAAATAAAAGAATTGAAGCAGTTGGTAAGAGATTTGATTGCTCCTGAGAAATCGTTGGGGCATAGCGATAGGAAATGAGGTTTTAGTCATAATTTGGGATATTTTCCCCTAAAATTATATCTCTTTTACCCACCCAAATACCTTTTTCGTTTTTGCTGATTTTCATAATTCCAGACCCTCCACGATTTTGAAAATTGGCTCTTTCACTGGCAGTCAGTAGTGGGTCTCCTTCAAAATGAAAATCATCAATCCAATATTCATTTTTATTGGGTTCTTTGATAATGGGGTGAATATGAGCGGGAAATTTTTGATTTGGATAGGCTGCTGGACGAATCGTGTAGAATTTATATTGCCCATTGACATCGGTTTTTATCCAAGCACGAAGATGCCCGTGCTTACGTGCTAATTTCTGATTAGGAGCAGGTGAATAATAACCCTTGATATCTGTATGATAAACGTACAAAATCACGCCAGAAGCGGGTGTTTTACCATTTTTTTTGTAAATCTTGCCATTTATTTCGAGTTTTTCGCCCGCTTCATTTTCACTGCAAATCGAAGCCTGCCACGACAATTTTTTAGGCATTCCTGCATAAATTAGTTCACAGTCTTCGCAAGCATCACCTACATTTTTTTGAGAAAAAACATAAACTGGAATAAAAAGAATTAGAAGTAGCTTTTTCATAATCGTCTGATAATTAACTTATTAGATTTTCTTTATAATTACGGCTCATCCGAAGCACTTTTTCATTTTTCAGAATCACCGAATAATCACCATTGAAATGCGATTGAATTTCTTTGATAAAATGCAGGTTTACGATGGTCGAACGGTGAATTCTGACAAAATTTTTGGGATTTAGTTTTGTCTCAAAATGCGTGAGCGTTTCGTAGAGTAAATGCTTTGTTTTTTCGGTGTGAAGTGAGATATAATTGCCTTCGGCTTCTACATAAATCAAGTCGGCAATTTTTATTAATTGGATTCTACCGCCATCTTTTACGGTCACTATTTCGGCATAAGTTGGTTGTGCTATTTGCTGAAAAAACTGTCCGTATTTCTCAAAAACTGCCGAAATTTCTTGTTTATTGGTCAATTCCAATTGCTTTAGCACCTTCTGAAACATTCGGTCGAAACGCTCATCATCGAAAGGTTTTAGCAGATAATCAATGGCGTTTGTCTCGAATGCTTGAATCGCATAATTATCGAATGCCGTTACGAATACAATCAACGGTAACCTGCTCACTTTCAGTGATTTAGCCAAGTCAATACCATTCATTTCGGGCATCTGAATATCCAAAAAAACTATATCAGGCTCGTATTTTTCGATAGCTTTCAAGGCTGTTTTTCCATCACTACAAGTTTCCAGCAGCTCAATTTCTGAGTAGCGTTTAAGTTGGTTTTGCAAGATTTCTCTCGCAATCAATTCATCGTCGGCTATCAAAACTTTATAGGTCATTTCAGTAGCGGTAAGGTTATCGTTACGCACACACCTCTCTCGGGGGCGTTGCTCAAAATATTGATACTTGTTTCTTCTCCAAAAAGATTTTTCAAACGTTCTTGGGTATTCATTAACCCAATTCCAAACTTAAAATCTGAGAAAGTTTCGATGCCGTTATCTTTCACCGAAAGCATGAGTCGGGTTTCGGTATTTTTTGCCGAAATCTCAATCTCTCCTTGTTTGGCAAATGGCTCTACGCCGTATTTGATGGCGTTTTCTACGATTGGCTGTAAAAGCATTGGTGGTACAAATACTTCTTGTAAGTTGTTACCTATCAATATTTTACAAGATAATCTATCTTCAAAACGTATTTTCAAAATATCTAAATATAGGTCCAAAAGATGAATTTCATTTTTTAGTTTCACCAAATCTTCGTTGTTTTCTTTTAGGCTTAGCCGTAGTAAATCGCTTAGTTTGATGAGCATTTTTGTGGCTTTTTCGGTATCGCCTTTTTGCATCAAACCAATGATATTATGGTGCGTATTAAACAAAAAATGTGGCTGTAACTGAATCTTCAAGGCACTCAATTTGGTTTCCGAAAGTTGTTTTTCGAGTCTTGCTTTTTCGATGATTGATTTTTGATAATCTTGGTAAAAACTGATAGCCTTGTTTGTAGCCAAAATTAACCAGTAATTGATGTATTCATTGAAAAAGGATAATGCAAAAACTCTTTTCATAAAAAACAAAAATCCAACATTTTGTCTAAGCAAAAAGTTTGTCAGAAATGCAACAATGATGGAGTTTATAAAAACAGCTAATATGCTTACTATCAGAGATATACATAAATGATAAAATAGTTTTTTGAAAAGATTTGGTTGCTCTAATGGTATTTTTTTACTCAACCAAAACACAATAAAAGTAAGTGGAATATACAAAAGCCATTTGGTTTTCATTATCAAAATGTGCGACCAATTAATGGGTTTTGCATCTAAGCTATAAACCAGCAAATCTTGTCCAATCATTAAGCAAGTAACGACTATCCAAAAAGCTGGAATCAGCCAATATTTTAGTTTTTCGAGTTTCATAATTCTCGTTTTTTGCCGTCCTTACTCACTACCATAAACTTAGTTTCTTTATTTTTTACCACTGCGTGTACGCCTACCTCCGTAGCATCATTGAGCAATACAAGGCTCGAACCTTGCCCAGTTGCACCTAATTTTACTCTAATCGTACCTGTTTTATCTCTCAAACGGAGCATTACTTCTCCATCGGATTCTGTTTTGATTGCTGCCCTAACTACTCCTTTCGAGTCAATTACTTCAAATTCTTTCACTCTGATTTTATCAAAATCTTGTTGGTGTGGGCTGGCTGCAATAAATAATATCAAGACCAAATTAAACAAACCTAAAAGAATCGTGAATCGCTGATTTTTCATAATTTTTGAGTATTAAATGTATAAAATCTTATTTATTTAGTAAAGTTTTACTGTTGATTAATACGACTCGAACTTGATTTGCTGCATTATTTTCTAAAACCCATAGATTACCATTCTCATCAATAAGCCCACCAGTTGGACTCCAAGAGACTGGACTTTTATAAATCGTAGTCACTTTTCTATTGGGTGTAACTTTACGAATTTCTCGTTTTTCAAGCAGAGCAACATACAAATTTCCTATTTTATCGTCCCAAATACCATAAACACTATGATTAGGTCGTATTGCCGATATCTTTTTATGGTCAATATTTTCTATTAATAACTCTACTTTTTTGTTTTTTATCTGAAACAAATCATTATCATCAATGTAATAAAATATGCCATCTTTTCGGCAAAATTGCCACCGAACATCAGTAGTTTTGATAGTTTGCATGACTTCAACCACATTATTTTTAGCTTTTTTCATGAATAAACTTTCAGTTTTCCCTCGTTCTATCCAATACATATTCCCAGCCGAATCACGATTAAAGCTATAATTGTTCAGGAAACCATCTGAATTGGGTATCTCTTTTGTATATTTTCCATTGGCATCATATTTCCACACAAAATGCTTCCATTTATCGCTTGCTTCGCCTTCGTACCATAAATGCTCGCCATAGAGATTATCATACTTATCTACGTGCAACTCGTGCGTATGCACATCTGGCACAACAATCGTTTTGGTTTTTCCATTGGGGGATACTTTCCAAACTCGTGCTAAATCAGAGTAAAATATTTCTCCTTTTGAGTTTTTCACGATGCCAGTACCAGGGTGTGCAGTTACAGGTAGATTCAGTAATAAGCTGATAGTCAATAAAATAAATAGCTTTTTCATAATAATTAAATTTGATGTACAAACCTAATGATTATGAAAAAGCTACAATAGTTGATTTTGATAAGAAGCGAAATAAGTGAGGCGAAACGATGAAAAGGCTATTTTTAAACAAACCTACTTCATTGCCTTAATCCATTCTTTGATGAGTTCTACACCTTCTTTATGAGTAGTTTTTCGTCCAACTTCGGGCATCATGATTCCTGGGTCGGTTGATTCCATACGATAAACAATGATTGATTCGTCGGGTTTTCCTGGTACAATATCATATTTTTTATTGCCCGAGCCACGCCCTGCCGCTACGGGGGTTTTCAGGATTCCGTAAGCAATCGGGTCGGTTTCGTGGATACTCAAATTCAAACCCGAAGTTTGAGCTGGACCTCCTTTTCGGTGGCAGTGAGCACAGTTAATATCCAACCAAATTCTGGCTCGCTCATCAAGGCTTCCAGTTTCTGGTTTATTCCAAACTGCGGCTTTTGGCACAGTTTCGATGGCTGGTAAGTTTGTTAAAACTCCCATTTTTTGCCAGTTAAGTAATTGATTCTGCGGAACGCCGCCCACATTTGATTTCGGCATATTCCAAGCAGAATATTCTCCATTTAGTTGTCGAGCCGAAGGCCCAATTGGCGACATTTTTTCGTTTCTATTATGGCAACCTTTACATTGATTGATGTTCGGAATTGCATACTCATGCTTTTTCTTTTTGCCGTTGGCATCAATATAACTCACCTCTTTTGTATCGCCTGCCACTTCCAAAAATGCTTCTGTTTGTTCATCATTCCAAACGTAGTCCAAAGCTTTCCAGCCATCTTCTTCGTGAATTAGCAAACGGGTTTCGATGAGTTTTCTGCCCAATTCTGGCTTGCGAAAATCATTCGGATAATAAAAAGTTTTGATGATGGTTGAGCCAACAGGAAACTCCAAAACTTCAGTTGCATTATATGTAACCGTTTGATTTTCAGGTAGTTTTACAAAGCGAAGTTTTTCGGCATAATCAGTAAACAAAGGCGTATTTAAGGAATAAGGCAATACGCCCTTTGCAGGTTTTTGTTCCGAACCATTACCCTCAAAGAACTGATAATCAGATAGTTTTTCTTTGGGCATACTCGCCTCACTATCAGACTTTTGATAAAAAGCTGATAACACAAAAATGCTGATTGAGCTTATTAATAATAGTAATCGTTTCAATTTTTTTAAGATATTTTTTTATAGCACAATTGGCGAGCTTAATTTATAAATTGTTGCAAAAGCAATATTTCACGAGGAACAATTTAGAAAATTGTTCTACTTACAAATAACTTTACTCGTATCACGTGAAATATTCTTGAAATTATGCTCAACATCCATGTTGGCAAATGATTCGTTTTTATTATTTTTGATGCAAATTACAGGGTTTGGGTTTTTATCATCTACGATTCCATCCCACAGAATATGCGGTACGTTTTTGCCGAAACGCAACTTGAATCGGTAAATTTGACCAAACCTTCCTCTGCCAGTTGCTTTTACTTTTTCACGCTCAAAATTATTATCACGAATCGAAACTGCTTCCGAATACGGATAATATTCTTTGTCTTTGATTGGGTTTTCGGTTGTGAAATAACTTATCACTCCCACACCCATCGATTTGTTATTAATTATCTGATTATCAAATATATCCACATGGTTTGCCGCCAAAATCAACATGCCTGTTCCGTCGGGAACTTTCGCAACAATATTGCCTTTTGGAGCAAAATTTGGGAAGTTATTATGGTGAATATTGTTTTTATAAACCTTCGTATTGCCTCCTTTTTTCAGAATTAAATCGGGCAAATCGAATACCAAAATTCCGCCTGTGTTTTCGGTAGCCTCGTTTTCATATACTTCGGCATTCAGCGAGTTTTCGATTTCAATTCCCGCCACATTATGATAAGCCCTTGATTTTCTGACGATTATATCTTTCGATTGCCCTACATAAATACCTGCATCAGATGCACCAATGGCTTCACAACCTTCAATCAGTACTTTTTCGCACTGCACTGGGTAAAGTCCATACGCACCGTTAGTGGCTTTAGGTTCGCCGAGCCATTCGGTTTTTACATTACGGAAAGTGATGCCCGTTACGTTCATCGTTTTCACGGCATCGCCTTTGCTATCCTGCACCGTTAGGTCTTCAATCGTAATATTTTCGGCATTTGAAACTCTGATTCCTTCTGCACCATCGGTTTGGCCTTTGAAAGATAAAATCGTTTTGTCTTTGCCTTTTCCTTTAATGATGATATTCTTTTTGCCTTCGAGCGAAAGGCTTGCCGTAAACGTAAACGAGCCTTCATCAAGCATAATAGTAGAGCCATTTTCGGCCATGATGAGCTGCGTTTGTACCTTTTTCTGAATATCTTTTTGGGCAAAAACTGCCGTAGAAACTAAGATAAAACTACAAAGAGAAAGCGTTTTTTTCATATTGTTAAAGAGGTTGAAGAGTTTTGAGTTTCAAAATAGCATTATTTTCTTGAGATAAGTATTTGATAAATGTCAAATTGTTGTTTTTTGTGTTTCAAAAACTTTTTGTTGAATTATTCTTCGGTAAAGATGTTCTTAGTTATTAGATTATCCTCAAAAAATACAAAATTCCGCTTTTTTAAGCTATATTTTGTGCAAATTTCTTATATTTGTCTCTAAAATACATTGCTTTTCTACATATAACGATGCCCGACAATAACAATACTTTTCGCAAAAAACAGCCACCCAAAAACCCCAATGCTCCCCGAAATCCTTCGAGTAGTAAAAGCGGTGGTACACAAGCTTCGCTTAATTTTAATGTTAGTAAAGAAAGTTATCAACTTGCTTTGGGCATTTTTTTGCTGCTTTTTTCTTTGATTTTACTGCTTTCGTTTGTCTCTTATCTCTTTACTGGCGATGCCGACCAAGATGTGGTTCAACGTACTTTCTGGACTTCCATCAAGCAAGGCGACAAAAAAGCCGCTAATCTTATTGGTTTACTGGGAGCAAAACTCTCTCATTTTTTCATCTTTGAGTGGTTCGGGCTTTCGGCATTTGGCTGGATTCCTGTCACAACTTGGGCGGGTTATTGGTTAGTAACAAAAAAAGATTTATTACCATACAGTTTCAATCGTTTTACGTTTTCGAGTATTTTTTATATAGTCTGGACAAGTATATTTTTAGGGTATTTTATTACAGTTTTTGATGCCTCAGGTGGTACAATCTGCGGTGGTTTGGGCTATGCTGTCAATCAATTCTTCCAGCAAGCAATGGGCTGGGGTGGTATTTTTATCATTATTTTACTTTTGGCGGGTTGGTTGATTTTCTTTCACGGCTATACCGAAATTGACGATTGGTTTTTTGCCAAATATTTCAAACGTGACCCTCGTGAAGATGTAGCCACCGAACGCATCCGCAAGGCTGTACAGGTTGAAGATGATGAAGTTTTTGAAGAAGAAAACCCTAAAGATAACTCTTTCAGACATACGCCTGTTCCTCAGCCAGTTGTACAGAAAGAAGAAGCAAAAATTGATTTCTTGAAAATCAGCCGAGAAGATATTGACGTACCAAAACCTTTTGAAGAAAAGAATCTTTCGCTCGAAGTTGAAGAAAAACCCAAAAATACTTTACCGAATGAGCCATTTAAGGGCAGTCCAACGCTCATCATTGAAACAAATCAGGAAGAAGAAGATGTTTTTGAAGACGATTTAGACACAGATGATGTAAACGAAAAAGTGTTGAAAGACTTTGGACTTTTCGACCCAACGCTTGATTTGGGTAATTATCAATATCCGCCAATTACGCTTCTGAGCGAATATGGTAATACTGGCACGAAAGTAACCGAAGAAGAACTCGAAGCTAATAAAAACAATATTGTAGAAACGATGCGAAACTTCCAAATCGGAATTGCGAGCATCAAGGCTACGATTGGACCAACTGTTACGCTCTACGAAATCGTCCCCGAAGCAGGTATTCGTATTTCGAAAATCAAGAATTTGGAAGATGATATTGCCTTAAATTTGGCGGCTTTGGGCATTCGTATCATTGCTCCGATGCCAGGAAAAGGAACGATTGGTATTGAAGTTCCGAACAAGAACCGTGAAATGGTGACGATGAAATCGGTCATTGCGAGCGATAAGTTCCAAAAATCGAACTTCGATTTGCCGATTATTCTCGGAAAAACGATTTCAAACGAAATTTTCGTGACAGACTTAGCCAAAATGCCTCACTTACTCATGGCGGGTGCGACTGGTCAAGGTAAGTCAGTTGGTTTGAATGTTATTTTGGCTTCGTTACTTTATAAAAAACATCCTGCTCAAATCAAATTTGTGTTGGTTGACCCTAAAAAAGTAGAGCTTACACTTTATAACAAAATCGAGCGACACTTCTTGGCGATGCTTCCAAATGCAGAAGAGGCCATCATTACCGACACGAAAAAGGTTGTTTACACCCTCAACTCGCTTTGTATTGAAATGGATAATCGCTATAATTTGCTGAAAGATGCAGGTGTACGAAATTTGAAAGAATACAACGCCAAGTTTATTCAACGAAGATTAAATCCAGAAAAAGGACACCGTTATTTACCATATATAGTGCTGGTAATTGACGAGTTGGCCGATTTGATGATGACCGCTGGCAAAGAAGTTGAACAGCCAATTGCTCGTTTAGCTCAGTTGGCTCGTGCGATTGGTATTCACTTGATTGTGGCTACTCAACGCCCTTCGGTCAATGTAATTACGGGTTTGATAAAGGCCAATTTCCCTGCTCGTTTGTCGTTTAAAGTTACTTCAAAAATCGACTCTCGTACAATTTTGGACACTGGCGGCTCTGAGCAATTGGTAGGAAACGGAGATATGTTACTTTCAATGGGGTCTGATATGATACGTTTACAATGTCCGTTTGTCGATACTCCAGAGGTCGAAGATATTTGTGAATTTATTGGTTCTCAGAGAGCTTACGAGTCTGCTTATTTATTACCAGAATTTTATGGCGATGACGAAGGAGAAGCCACAGAATTTGATGCTTCTGAACTTGACCCAATGTTTGATGATGCCGCTCGATTATTGGTTGCACACCAACAAGGAAGTACATCGCTTATTCAACGAAAAATGAAACTCGGCTATAACCGTGCTGGTCGTATTATTGACCAACTCGAAGGGGCAGGAATCGTTGGGCCATTTGAAGGCAGCAAGGCTCGTGAAGTTTTGGTAAAAGATATGGAGCATTTGGAGGAAATTTTAAGAAAATTGCGTTAAAAACAACCAATTGAATTAATTTTGCGTCTAAATTGTTTTAAGAAGTACGTAATACTTTAATCCATTTCCTAAAAAATACATCTAATACTATCATTAGAAGAAAATTAACCATTATAAAGATGAAAAAAATACTTGTTTTAACTGCGAGTTTATTGATTGTTAGTAATTTGGTAATGGCTCAGAAAGACAAAAAAGCAACTGCTATTTTGGATGAAATGAGCAAAAAATACCAAACAATGAAGTCGTTTAGTGCGGCTTTCACTTACGGAGTTGAAGGAACAAACGCAAAATTGACCGAATCATACAAAGGTGATGTAACCGTAAAAGGTGCAAAGTTTCGCTTAAAAATGTTAGGTCAAGAAGTTTTTACGAACGGTAAAGAACTTTACAGTTATACAAAAGAAACCAACGAATGCCAAGTTTCGGAGTTTAATCCTGCTGAAATGGACGCACTTTCGCCGACAAAAATTTATAGCATTTACAAAAAAGGTTATAAATATGTATTTGTAGAAGAGGTTAAAGAGGGTAGCCAACTGTATGAAGTAATTGAGCTTTCGCCAGAAGACAAAGGAAGCAAAGTAGCGAAGGTACAAATCAAGGTTGATAAAAAAGATAAGTCAGTAAAATCTTGGAAAGTATGGGACAAAAATGGCAAACGCACAGTTTTTCGTGTTGATAAATTTATGCCAAACGCCCCTGCTGACGATAAAATCTTTACATTCGATAAAAAGAAATACCCAGGTGTAGAAGTTGTTGATTTACGATAATAATTTACGTGTAATATTTGAGAGTAATATTGATTTGGAAGTCTGATTTTTAAATCAAGAGCTCAAAAAATATTTCATATGTTATAAAAACGAAATGGCTGCTTTTGGGCAGCCATTGTTAATTATAAAGAAAGTAGTAATTAATTTATTTCTTGCTCACAACCTTACTTTTTACACCAACCCCCAACTCAACATCTTTTTTTACTTTTTTCGTGTCGGTGTTTAGTAATTTAATACCATCTGATTTATCACCCATTACTTTCAGTAATACATCTTTATCCGCACCGTATTGAATATTATTCAACACAACGTTTTTGCTGTTTTGCACTTGCATAACTGTTTTGTCGTTGGTCAAAAGCGTAACGTTTTTCAGAGAAATATTTTCAGCTTCGACGCAGACTAAGCCTTTGTTGGCTTCAATCATAGCATTTTCGATATTGATATTTTTGATGGCCATTTCTGGTAAACCTCTTATCAAAATAGCAGTTTCAGCACCTTTACACACGATATTTTTGATATAGAAATCCTTGAATTGTGGCGTGCCTTCGTTCAAGGGCTCAGCTTTGATGGTTGGTAATTCGTTTTCTTTGCCATCGGCACGCACGGGGTCTTTTGCGGCATAATACATATCAAAAAGAATGGCTTCACCTGGGATCTCGGTCATGTTGATGTTATTCACATAAATATTTTCAACCACACCACCACGGCCACGGGCAGTTTTGAAACGCAAACCCACATCCGAACCCATGAAAGTACAGTCTGAAATGAACATATTTCGTACACCGCCCGACATTTCCGAGCCAATCACAAAACCACCATGTGCATGATAAACAATACAATCTTTGATGATAAAGTTTTCGGTCGGAACACCACGTTTGCGTCCTTGCTCATCACGGCCCGATTTTATTGTAATTCCATCATCGCCCGTATCGAAAGTACAGCCTTCCAAAATACCATTTCTGCACGATTCTAAATCAATGGCATCGCTGTTTTGAGCATACCAATAATTCTTTACGGTTACGTTCTTTACCGAAATGTGTTCGCAGAGTAGGGGGTGCATGGTCCAAGCAGGTGAATTTTGGAAAGTTACGCCTTCAATAATGATATTTTTGCAGCGTGTCAGACTCAACATATTCGGACGAAGAAAATCTTTGTACGAGGCCAACTCTTCAGGCGTAGGTTTTACGCCGTTCAATATTCTACCTGCATTTGGAATCATGTTTCCTTTCAACGATTTTTCTGATGGATACCAGTTATTTTGTTTTTCGTCTGTCACACCACCTGATTTTAGCAAATTTGCCCATTGCCCAGCCGTTTGTTTTTCTCGTTTGATGGCACGCCAAACATCACCACCACCATCAAGTACTCCTTCGCCCGTAATGGCAATGTTCTCTAAATCAACGCCCCAAATAGGTGCTTGACAACGGTAAGAATCTTGCCCTTCCCAAGTAGTCAGCACGATTGGATAATCATCATAATTTTTACTGAATTGAAGCAAAGCTCCTTTTTCGAGGTGAAGATTTACATTGTTTTTCAATACAATTGGGCCAGTAACCCAAAGCCCTTTTGGTACAAAGACTGTTCCGCCACCTGCGGCATTACAAAGCTCAATTGCTTGGTTGATAGCTTTTGTATTCACTGTCAAACCATCTGCTTTTGCTCCATAGCTGGCAATATTGAATGTATCTTTTCTGAAAACTGGACGATAAGTAAGCGGTAATTCGTAGGCGTATTTATCATTAAATTCTGTCTTTTTCAAGAAGTTTCTTAATGGATGCCCATTTGCCACAAGGCCTTCGGCTACCAATCCAGCCATTAATTTTGCCCCATAATAAGTAAAATGTGTATTGTCTTCAAGGCCTTTCGGGAATTTTGGATAAATACCAGCAGCGATATTCATGAAAATTTTCTTTGAACCTTCAACGCCATGTTGTTCAATCACTTTTTGGCTCGCAGCATGCATATCAATCAACGCAATGTTGTATTGTTTGGCTATTTCACGCACCACAACTGGATATTCGCCGTGCTGGTCAACGAACTTTCCTGACTCATCAAATTTTCTACGCATCACAGGCGTAAGAATCACTGGCGTTGCTCCTTTGGCTTGCGTTTCTTCGATGTAGCGAATCAGGTTTTTGCGGTAATCGGTTTGGGCGGCTGCGTAGCGAGTTGTGTCCGATTCTTTTTGGTCGTTATGCCCAAATTGGATGAAAACGTAGTCGCCTTTGTGCAGTTGGTCATGTACTTTTTTCCAAAGTCCTTGATTACGGAAACTTTTGGTACTGCGGCCATTTACTGCGTGGTTCTGAATCTCTACGGCATTCGTAAATAATTCGGGAAGTACTTGTCCCCAACCCGTTTCGGGAGCATCATAAGGGTTTTTATTGGCACAAGTGGAGTCGCCAATCAAGAAAATACGTGGTTTTTCTTCGGTTGGACTAAAAGCCGAGTTTGCCCAAAACAAGGCAGTGAATAGCAATAAGCGGTATAGGGTTTTATTTTTCATGCGAAAAAATCAGATATATTATTTATTTACAGGATTCCATTTTCCATCAAAAGTCCAATCAATCGTAATTGCTTTTGGGTCTATTTTTAGGTTGTTAGCATACCAAGCAAAGTCGTTTCCTTTGCGGTGGCAGTTATAATAATAAACACGTTTTCCCCATTTGAGTTGTGTGGTTGATGATTGGTAAATTTCGGCATCGGCCATCTTTTCATCAAACCTACAATTAATTAGATAAAATTGTGCTTCTCGATGAAAACGCCCCAGCTTGTAGCCTTTATCGCCTTCAAAAGTACAGTTTTTCAACACAGTTTTTGAAGATTCGTAATTTGACCCATCGTGCCAAATGGCGGCATTCATGTTGTGGCAAACAAATTTACAGTTTTCGGCATAAGCCCAACCTCTGGGGCAGTAGAGGTCAACGTGGCCTTCCATCGTACAATTCTTGAAATAATACAAGCCTCCTTCTACGTCCCACGGACTAACTGTATCGCCACCACCCGCTCTGAAAGTACAATTAATGAAACTAAGTCGAGTTGCTTCTGGAAACGAACGAAACGCAAACTGATGCCCATCTTTTCTGACGATTTTTTTACCAGCCTTTTCACCTTCTTCTCTCGGTAAGGTGCTTTGGCTATTGCCTGCTTCGTTGGTGCAAACGATGGTTGTATCTTTCTTCGCATTGAAACCATAATCATTGATTACCGAAAGTTTCTCGAAAACCAAATCATGGGCTTTTACGTTGATGGTAGCTGCACCAAAATCATCTTTATTTTCACAACGCCACACATCTCTTGGGAGTGTTGTGATGATAATTACGCCATCTTCTGATTCTCCTTGTAGCTTCAAAAAAGATTTTGTAATCATGAGTTTCTCACGATAAACGCCATTTTTTATGAAAATAATCCTTTGTTTAGTTGAATTTGTATCTAAACTATTGATAGCTTCTTGAATGGTTTTGTATTTCCCAGAACCATTTTGTGCAACTGTTATTTTTTGTGCGAAAAGAGCATTACTTATCAATAAAAAGAAGTAAAAGAGGCTTCGTTTGTAGCACAAGTTTCTAACTTGTGTCGAGATACTATGTGTCATAAATTTTCTTTATAAAAATATTTTCTGTCATACACAAGTTGGAAACTTGTGTTACTTTCCCCATTTTGATACCCACGCAGGATAATCGGTTGAAAGAAATTTAGCTGGCCAAGTACCATAGTAGGCATAGCCAACACGACGTTCGTTTTCGATTTCGGCTAAAGTTGGTTTTGCGATGCTATCTCTACCAACAAAAAAGGGTTTATTGGTTTCGAGGTCGTAGAATCTCGCCCAAAGTGTAGAATTTGGGTCTGAAACCACAACTCTGTCTTTACCCGATGGCTGATTTGGGTCAGTTATATTTTCTACTTTAATACCTACAATTTTCACTGATTCCATCCAATCTGCTGCTGCATTGACTGCCTTCTTGATTTCAGCCGAAGGATTGTTGATGCTCATCAGAAAAGTACAAATTCCTACGCTTTCGTTTCCACTGATTGATGGCAACTCAAATGCACGAGCTTTGGCAGGTTTGAGCGTTACTCGGTCGTGTTGGGCACACCAAGCGGTGAGTTTGCCATTTTGTACAAATTGTGTTTTCAAGATACAATTTACACCTTTTTCAACTGCCATTTTGGCCTGTGAAACGAGCGTTTTATCAATCGTTTCAAAATCGTTTGTGCCTTCCGAAGCGTATTTCATTACCCACATCACATCAATCATGGCGTTATCGTTGTAGGTAATGTGCTTGCGATAACTGCTCGTATCTGGAAAAAATTGTCCCCAACCACCCGCAGGATTTTGTGCCGTCAGTAAATATTTTACGCCATTTTCGGCAGCTTTTAAGTATTCGGGGTTGTTGGTTTTCTTATAAGTCGAAAACAACGTTTTAATTTCGGTAGTAGTAGCTCGGTCGTCGATGCAGGCATCGAGTTTGTTTTTTTCTGATTTTAGTGTGGCTTTTAATGTTTCAGAAAGTGTTTTTGAATAATCAATGGCATTACCACCAGGTTGTGGCCAGCCACCGTTGTTGCGTTGGTAAAGCAACATTCGCTCGGCTACCGAATCTTTTGTAATTACAACCGAGGGTGTATTTGTTGGCGTAACCGTTGGAGTTACTTTTTTTGCTTGACAACCAAAAGCCAAACTTGCCAAAAAGGCGATTAGAGTGAAGAATTTTAAAGGCATTGGTGATTTTTAGATTAAACCGAATAAATTCGGCTACTATAATAATCAAAGGATTGCTATGTCAAAGTATCCGAATAAATTCGGTGTTTTTTCTAAAAGCGATGAATGAAAAAGAATGTAGAATAAGTTTTCTAATTCTACATTCTTAATTCTTCATTAAATTTAATACCCAGCGTTTTGCTTCAATTTTCCTTGGTACGCATCAACCGTTGCTTGGTCGAATGGGAAAAGCTCACTTTTACCAGTTACAAAGAATCTTGCAATACCTTGGTCGAGTGGCAAACCATCAATCAAGTTTCCAGTTAAGTGTTGAGTCCAGTCGAGTCTTGTCCAGCCTGTTGGAGCTGTTGTTGTTGTATTTGCTTTATAAAATGAATTTAAGAATTGTATTTCTTCTCCATTATTTCTCCAGAAAAGATATTGCGGGACATTTGCAAAAGCACCTCTTCTTGCCTTCATATCTGCGATTTTTGCACGAGTTTCGGCAATTTTTGTTGCTAAGAGATTCCAACGAATCAAGTCAAACTTACGGATACCCTCACTACCAAACTCTAAATAACGCTCATTGACGATAGCATTAAAAAACTCTGCTTTTGTGGTTGGAGTTTTACCAATCGCAGGGTTGTTTTTATTGGTGAACGCTCTTTTACGAACTTCTTCAAAAGCTGCAATTGCTGCGGCTGATGGGCTGCCGTTGAGTTCGTTTTCAGCCTCAGCAAACATCAATAATACATCCGAAAAACGAATCATTGGCCAGTTATAACCTGGGTTTAGAGCTGTTCCTGGTAACAAAGGCACACGCCAGTCTTTTCTGAATTTTCCGTCGGTCAATTCGCCTAATCTTCTTGGAGATTTGATGTTGGTTGCTGCAATCGCATAGTTGGTTACGGTTACATCACGACGAGTATCGGTTGAGTCGAAGGCATAGAAGTAGTTTGGCAAAGCCAGTAAACCACCACCTCCAGTTCCGTAACGAGAAGCTGCATTTACTGATGGGCCATTGTAATTTCCCATACGGCTATCAGAGTTTGAATTTGAGCCACCTGCACCTACTTCAAAAATAATTTCGCCTTGTGGGTCGTACTGAAATGAAGTGAGTTTTCTCCAAATATCTTCATAGCTTGGGTTGAGGGTGTGTTCACCTCTTTTGGCCATTAAGTCGGCACACTCGTCACGAGCTATTTTTATGTAAGTTAAATAGTCAGCGTTACGCTCCATTTTTCCATTACTTCTGAGTGCATAACCACCTCTAAACATCGCCAATTTTGCACGCAAAGCCTTCACTGCACCTTTTGTAATACGCTCGTTTCTTACGCCAGCTTCGGTTCTCCACGGCACGAGGTCGGTTGCAATTTTTAGGTCTTCGATGATTTTTGCATAAGTTTCGTCACGGTTTGCTTGCGGAATAAACAAATCAGTTTGTTTGTAAGCAGGCGTGAACGGAGCAGGCACATCGCCCCAGTTTCTGATTAACTCAAACATGAATTGAGCTCTGAGCGTCAAGGCTTCGCCGTGCAAACGACGTAATTCTTTTTTATCAGCATCGCTTCCGTTGGTATAAGCAGCCATGAGTGGAATCTGCTCAATGCAAAGATTGGCTTTTTCGATACCACGGTAAAGTTGCAAAAATGGGTTACGGAGCTCAGCATTTGTCAATAATAATTGATAACGACCAATGCCACGACGACCATTGTCGATGTTTCCCGAAACAATGATTTCATCAGAATCATACGGATAATACATATTGATACGAATTCCATAGCCATTATCGCCCATGAGTTCGTCATAAACACCGATTACAGCATTGGTGGCGTTGGGAACGTTTGAGAAAGCATCTGAAATGCTAATCTGAGATTTTGGCTGCACTTCTAAGAAGTCTTTACAACCGCTTATTGCCACGCCTGTGAGGGATAACGATAAACTCAGAATGGTTATTTTTTTGAATATATTTTTCATTTCTTAAATCTATTTTAAAATACTTCTTGAGGCTTTTAGAATGTTAAATTAATACCTGCTACCCAAGTTTTTGCACGAGGATAACCCGCAAAATCAACACCTTGCGTAAGTGGGTCAGAGCGACGAGTATTTACTTCAGGGTCATAGCCCGAATACTTAGTAAATGTCGCTAAGTTATTAACCGTTGCGAAAGCTCTCAATTTTGAAACCTTGATTTTTTTCAATAATGTATTTGGCAAAGAATAGCCCAAAGTAATATTATTGATTCTCAAAAACGAACCATCTTCAACCGCCCATGAGTGTAACCAGTAGCGTTGCACACGCACAGGCGACCAGATGGTTGCGTTGGCATTGATGGCTGCCAATTCAGTTGGGTCAGTAACGACTGTACCTTTATCATTGATGTTTGTCCAACGGTTTTCCATAAATTTAAGCATATTCAAGCTCGGAAACGCTCCGTCTGTCATCTCGATTTTATTCGCATTATAGATGTCGTTTCCAACCACCCAGTTTACAAAAACACTTAAATCGAAGTCTTTGTAGGCAACTTGGTTATTCAAACCACCAATAAATTTCGGGTTGGCGTTGCCAATAACCGTACGGTCTTTATCGGCCGTTACGAGTCCATCACCATCCAAATCTTTCCATTTCAACATACCAGGTTGTGGTACACCGTAAACCGAATTTACTGCAATCCCTGGCTTCAAGGTATAAAATCCTGTTGGTGTAGTAGAATTTGGATTATAATTAAAATCTTCGATTTTGTAATAACCATCAGTCACGAAACCGTACATCAAACCTACGGGCTGACCTACTTTTACTAAATAATCGTCAGTTCCGTCAGAGCCTTGCCAGCCTGAGTTACGAGTGAGTTGGTCAACCGTTCCGAGACTTGTTACGGTGTTTTTGTTGTTTGCAATATTGAAGTTTGCATTCCAAGTCAAGTCTTTTTTCTTGATGATGTAAGCATTCAACTGTAATTCAACTCCCTGATTGGTTGTAGAACCTAAGTTTCGGATTTGTGAAGAATACCCCGAAGTCGGAGGAATTGCCACCGCCAAAAGTAAATCTTGCCCTTTGTTTTTATAGGCATCAATCGTGACTTGGAAACGGTTATTCAAGAAAGATAAATCTAAACCGATATTTTGCGAAATATTCGATTCCCATTTCAAATCAGGGTTCGATAATGCTACGGGAGCGTACCCTGGCAACACATTGTGGTTGAGGGCATATTCGCCCGTTACGCCGTAGAGTTGTTGATAAAGCAAATCACCGATACGGTTATTTCCTGCCACACCGTAGCCAACTCTCAACTTACCATCGGTAATAATTTTATTTCCTTTCAAGAAACTTTCTTCAGAAAAACGCCAAGCCAAAGTTCCCGAAGGGAAAACCAATGCCCCATTGGCATAATTGAATTTCGACGAACGGTCAGAACGCAATGAAGCTGTTGCCAAATATTTGTCGGCATAGCCATAAGTTACACGACCGAATAATGAGAACAAACGGTTAGGAGGAGTCTGATTTGACGTTGGACGAGCCTGTGTTGCACCTGTTGGTGGTGAACCAAGCCCCATGTTGGCCAATGCTTGGTCGGCAGCAATATCAGCAGGGAAGTAGCGAGTTTCGATGTTCGTACTTTTTGCTACATTCTGATAAATTTCTTGCCCAATCAATGCACTGAAATCGTGTAATTTATTGAATTTCTTGGTGAATTGAAGCGTATTTGAGTTATTAATTGTTACGGCATTTTGTTGGAAAATCGAAGCCACAGGAAGTGAAGCGAAGTTACGAGCTGTACCCGTGATTTTGCTGAAAAACAAATCGTTTTGTGTATCGTTATTATCAATACCGACGGTCGATTTGAAAGTTAAGTTTTTCAAGATATTATAACTAAAATATCCGCTCAAGTTGATAGCTTTTGTGTAGGCCTTGCGGTATTCGGCTTGGGTCATCAAGATTGGGTTTACCAAGTTTCCTGATGAAATATAAAGGTTTTCGTCGAAATCATCTACTTCTGGATTTACCCCAACCAACAACGGACGATACTGCACCGAGTGACGCAAACGGTTAGTAGATTTTGTGCCACTGCCCGAAGTTCCCGCTCCGCTCACGGTTTGATTTGTGTAGCGAACATTGAAACCTACTTTTAATTTATCGCTGGCTTTGTGGTCCATCTTGAAAGTTGCCAAATAGCGGTCGAAGCCCGATTCGAGCAAAACGCCTTGTTCTTTGTTGGCTGTCAAACTCAAATTGTAGTTTGTATTGGCATTTCCACCATTAACAATCAAATTATGATTTTGGTAACTCGCTTGGCGACCAAAAACTTCTTCTTGCCAGTCGATTGCATCAACGGTTTTATATTGGTTGATGTTTTCCCAACCACCATATTGATTCGTGAAACTTGTTTCGGCCGCAACATCGCCACGGCTTCTTTCATATTGCCAACGCACGAAATCATACGGACTCATTACGTCGAGTTTTTTGAAAATCTCACGTACACCTGCTGAACCATTATAACTCACTGTTGTTTTGCCACCTTTACCTGATTTTGTCGTGATAATCACAACCCCGTTTGCACCTCTTGCACCATAAATGGCCGTTGAAGAAGCATCTTTTAGTACGTCAATTGTTTCAATATCTTGCGGAGAAATGAACGAAAGTGCATTTTCAACCTGAATTCCATCGACTACATAAATAGGGGAGTTATCTTGTGTGATAGAACCACCACCACGCACACGAATCTGAATATCAGCCCCTGGAGCTCCTTCAGAAGTGGTTACACGCACACCTGCCAAACGACCCGTGAGTGCTTCGGCGGCATTGGTCAACGGAATATCTTTGAGTTGTTTTGCTCCAACCGATGAAACCGAACTCGTTACATCACGGCGATTAATGGCATCGCCGTAGCCCATCACCACAACTTCGTCGAGGGTTTGAGTGTCTTCGTCGAGTTGAATGTCGAGATTGGTTTGATTACCAATCGAAACTTCTTTAACTGTATAACCTATCAAACTAACAATTAAAGAGCCATTCTTTTTGTCGGCAGACAGCGAGAATTCCCCTTTCGCATTCGTAGTAGTACCAGTTTTAGTACCTTTGAGCATAATTGATACACTCGGCAAACCTTCACCCGTTTTGGAGTCTGTCACTTTGCCCGAAATTTTCTGGGCTTGTGCCATCACCACCTGAACGGCTGTCAAGAGCAGTAGAATAAATAATTTTTTCATTGTAAAGTTAACAAAAGGTTTTTTAGGTGTTTTTTGAAAAATAGAGAAATAGAAAGCCCAACTATTGATATTTTGACAGGTTTTGATTGAATTTTTCGCTCAAAACTTGTCAAAATCAATAGTAAGTAATTGTATATAAAATAAATAATAGGTTATCTTAGCTCATTGATGGCCACGAAATCCATATCAGCAAAAGATTGGTTTTCGCCAGCCATTCCCCAAATAAACGAATAGTTGGTAGTGCCGCATCCTGAGTGAATCGACCATGGAGGAGAAATAATTGCTTGGTGGTTGCTTACCCACAAATGACGAGTTTCTTGTGGTTGTCCCATCAAGTGCAGCACGCCTTGGCCTTCCTGTACATCAAAATAACAGTAAACTTCCATACGGCGGTCGTGTGTATGCGATGGCATAGTATTCCACACACTTCCGTTTTGCAAAACAGTAAGGCCCATCACCAACTGACAGCTTCGGATGCCGTCAAGGTGAATGTATTTATAAATTGTACGCTGATTGGCCGTTTCTACTGCTCCCATGTGGGCAGGAGTAGAGGCATCTTTTGTCATTAATTGAGTTGGATATTCTTTGTGTGCTGGGCAAGAAAGAACAAAGAATTTAGCCGAATTTTCAGCATTTACACTACTAAAAGTAATATTTTTTGCACCTCGGCCTACGTACAAACAATCTAATTTGTTGACAAGATATTCTTGGCCATCGACTGTTATTCTGCCATCGCCCGCTACATTGATGATTCCCAACTCTCTTCTTTCAAGAAAATATTCCGACTTTAAATCTTCGTAAGTACCCAGAGTTAGAGTTTCGGTTGTTGGCATTACTCCGCCCAAAATCATGCGGTCGTAGTGCGAATAAGTTAGATGAATTTGGTTTGCGGAAAACAATGTTTCCATCAAAAAATTATTACGTAATTCTGCGGTATTCATTCCCGCCGTCTCTCTTGGACTACTTTCGTATCTTGTTTGCATACCCCCACCGAATCGTCGGACCGTCCCCTAAAGGGGAGTTTTTATATTGATTTATTAAAAAAATAGTTTGCTATGTAAGTCATTTATTATCAATAACTTACAAAGTAGATGATTTTATTTGAACTAAGGCTTTTATTGAAGATTAATGATTGACGATTAGCGATTGATGATTAGAAAAATAATCACTAATCTTAAATCATTTAATCTTCAATCATCGATATCCATAAAATGGTTTTACCTCCCCATCCATCCACCATCAACGGTCAAGATTGTTCCGTGTACATAATCTGATGCTGATGATGCCAAAAATACTGCTGGACCTTTGAAATCTTGTGGTTCGCCCCAACGACCTGCTGGAATTCTTGCCAAAATTGAAGTGCTGCGTTCGGGGTCATTTCTGAGTGCTTCGGTGTTATCAGTAGCAATATAGCCAGGGGCAATCGCATTTACGTTTACACCTTTTCCTGCCCATTCGTTGGCGAGTGCTTTTACCAAACTGCCAATTGCACCTTTACTGGCAGCGTAGCCTGGTACGTTGATGCCTCCTTGAAAAGTTAGTAATGATGCCGTGAAAATGATTTTCCCTGAACCACGAGCAATCATATCTCGACCAATTTCACGGGCTAAAATAAATTGTGAGTCAAGGTTGATAGTCATCACTCTGTCCCAATATTCGTCCGAATGTTCGGCCGCAGGGTTTCGCATAATTGTGCCAGCGTTGTTGATTAAAATATCAATGACAGGAAAATCGGTTTTCACTTTTCCAATAAATGCCTTGAGGCTATCACGCTCGCTGAAATCTGCTTGGTAGGCTTTAAATCTACGGCCGAGGGCGGTTATTTCTTGTTCAACCTGACTGCCATTTAATTCGATACTTGCCGATACACCGATAATGTCTGCTCCTGCTTCTGCCAAACCCAATGCAATCCCTTTTCCTATGCCTTTATTACACCCAGTTACGAGTGCTATCTTTCCTGCTAAACTAAACATGTATCGTTTTTATTTTTTCTTGTATAATAATGACCAAAATATGTAAAATTCCTTGAAATTTCTTTTATAGTACTTAATGTTGTTTATATTTGACTTTTCTAAGATGCAACAAGAATAGTTGATGTGCAAACATTTCTCCGACAATCTTTATGCAATCGTTATCGGGAACGTTGCCAAAATTCGCTTATGAATTATTCTGAATCAAATAAACTTTGATTTTTGTTTTATATACCTTATTTTTATGAGTATCTTGTGTAGGAAGAGGAGAGGATAAAATTGTACTTTAATAAGATTTGACGATTGGAAACAGTTACGATAAAAGATATTGCAAAAGCCCTAAACCTTTCGACTTCAACGGTATCGAGGGCCTTGCGTGGGAGTTATGAAATCAATGCCGAAACTAAACGGCTGGTGATGGAATATGCCGAAAAAGTCAATTATTCGCCTAATCCAATTGCCCTTAGTTTAAAAGAAAACAAAAGCCGAGCCATTGGTGTAATTGTACCCGAAATTGCCAATAATTTCTTCTCGCAAGCCATCAATGGCATTGAAGATGTAGCCAATAAGCGTGGTTATCATGTAGTAATTTTTCAGAGCCACGAGTCATATCAGCGAGAAATAACCAACATTCAGCATATCATTGCTCGAAAAGTAGATGGGTTGTTGATTTCTCTTTCTGGGCAGACAAACGATGTCTCTCATTTGCAGGAAATTCAACTAAAAAAACTTCCTTTGGTATTATTTGATAGGGTTTCTGATAAAATTGACGCTCATAAAGTAGTAGCTGATAATTTCGATGGTGCATTTAAAGCAACCGAACACCTAATTTTGTCGGGGCGGAGACGTATTGCCCATATTACAAGTCCGTCATTGTTATCAATAACCAAAGAGCGTTTAATGGGCTATCAAGCAGCCCTCGAAAAATACCAAATTCCTTACGATGAATCGTTAGTAAAATATTGTGGATTTGAACCCGAAGAAGCAAAAAACTTAATCTTTAATTTGATTAATGAACAGAAACCCGATGCCATTTTTACTACGAGTGATAGATTGGCTTTAGATTGTTTTTCGGCCGTAAAAGAGCAAGAGATTCTGATTCCCGAAGAGCTTTCGTTTATTGGTTTTACGAACCTAAAAGTTGCACATTTATTAGCACCTTCGTTAAGCACAATCGTGCAACCTGCCTTTGAAATTGGTCAGACTGCGGCCGAATTGCTACTTGATTCGATAGAAAGAAAACAGAATAATATTGAACAGTTTCGAACAATTAAGATTCCAACCGAAATGGTGGTGCGGAAGAGTTCGGAAATATAAATCTCAATACCCATACCACTCAGCCCACCAAGTTTGTAGCTGTCTTCTGATTTCATTTTCACGGGTATTATTACTTGGTTCGTAAAGTTTTGTGCCTTTTAGCTCATCGGGTAAGAAGTTTTGTTTCGCAAAATTTCCTTCGTAATTGTGCGAATATTGGTAGTTTTTGCCATAGCCGATTTGTTTCATTAGTTTAGTTGGAGCATTTCGGAGAGCCAATGGTACAGACAAATGAGACGTTTTTTCGGCCAAAGCAATCGCTGCTTCAATTGCCATATACGACGCATTTGATTTGGGTGAAGTTGCCAAATAAATAGCTGTTTGTGAAAGGATAATTCTACACTCGGGATAACCAATTACCTTCACGGCTTGCATACAATTATTGGCCATAATAACGGCTGTCGGGTTAGCATTGCCAATATCTTCTGAGGCCAAAATTAACATTCTTCGGGCGATAAATTCGGGGTCTTCTCCCGCAACTATCATGCGAGCCATCCAATAAAGTGCGGCGTTGGGGTCAGAGCCACGCAGAGATTTGATAAATGCCGAAATAATATCATAATGTTGTTCGCCCGATTTATCGTAGCGAGCAATGTTGCGTTGAGCAACTTCTTCAACTAAATCATCGTTGATGATAATTTCGGCATCGGGTGGATACGAAAACGTAATCAATTCCAGTAAATTCAATAATTTTCGTCCATCTCCTCCCGAAACTCGCATGAGTGCATCATAAGACTCTACTTTGATGTTTTTTTCTTTCAAAACCTCATCTTCTCGCAAAGCTCTGTCGGTCAGTTCTTTGAGTTCTTTTTGTCCGAAAGCCTCTAAAATATACACCTGACACCGAGAAAGTACTGCACTGTTGAGTTCAAACGACGGATTTTCTGTCGTTGCTCCGATGAGTGTGATTTGTCCTTTTTCAACGGCTGCCAGTAGCGAATCTTGTTGAGATTTATTGTAGCGATGAATTTCATCGATAAACACAATGGGAGGGAAGAGTCCCGAAGCTTTGCTGATAACTTCACGCAATTCTTTCACACCTGAACTCACCGCATTGAGTTGATGGAACTGGCGTTTGGTAGCTTCGGCAATGAGCAAAGCGAGCGTAGTTTTGCCAGTGCCTGGCGGCCCCCACAAAATCATCGACGGCACAAGATTAGCCTCAATGGCCGTGCGAAGAGGTTTGTTTTTACCTAAAATATGTTCTTGCCCAATATATTCATCTAATTTCTTGGGGCGTAATCGTTCGGCGAGTGGGGCTGACATATTTTGATTAGTCGTAAATGAAAAATTTAGTTAGTCTTAAAAATATCATGTACCAGTTATTATGTATCAGTTGCAACATCGTCCCAATCAATTATCTGATTTTTATCTGAATATCCATAATTTCTCACCCAGTTTAATGTTTTATGTCTTTCAAATGAAATATAAGAATCACACTGAGGAATTGTTTTTTGTAAACCAAAACTAATGTCTCTTAATGTTGAGGTTATTAATTCGTAAAATATGTTTTCTAAGAAAATTTTCTGCTTGTCAATTTTTATGAACTCTAATTTTGTGAAAAAATCATCTAAAGATTCACCAAATTTTGGAATTTCCTCATAAATTTCATCAAAATCAGTGGGTTCATTTGGGTCTAAATCTTTATTGTAAATTCCTAAAACCCAAGCAAGGATGCCTACTCTTTCTATTGCCCAAAAACATTCTCCGATTTCTTCTTCACTTAAAGAAACACCACCGAAAATATATTTTTCAGACTCAGCTAATTCGTCCCAAATTGTTTCTTTTTTCAACCACAGAATGAGTTTTGCTTTATCTTCAGGATTTTCAATCAAATAAACTATTGAATAAAAAGCATAAAGTCTTTTCCCTATTTTTTAGGGTTCTGAAAGTTTCAATTAGACTCATCTAAATAGGGAATGAAGTTAAAGTGACAATCATTGATATGTATTTTAGAAAGTTTACTTTGTAAATATTGCTTTTTATCTGAATGATTCATGTCCGTTCGTTTATTGGAGATTTATTTGCAGGGTTTAAATAATATTTGATTCTTGACTTCAAATATAAACCATTTTTTGCTTTTCAATTTTTAAAAACTATTTTTACAAACAAATACTTAACCTTGTTTAATATTCAACCTTATGGCAAAGAAAGCAGTTTCTACAAAAAAAGAAAAAACAACGAGTACCGAACAAGAAACATCTAAAAACGAATCACAAGAAGTAGCAGTTACTCCAACTTTCAACAAGGTTGAGCCGTTTAGTTTGTTGACTGATTATGATATTTCGCTTTTTCGCTCAGGAAAACACTACCGTCTTTACGAAAAGCTTGGCTCGCACGTAGTTCAGAATCAGGGAGTTACGGGGACTTTGTTTGCCGTTTGGGCCCCCAATGCCAAATACGTTTCGGTGATTGGTACGTTCAATGGCTGGAATCGTGGCGAACATCCGCTCAACCCTCGTTGGGATGGCTCAGGTATTTGGGAAGGCTGGATTCCGAACATCGGTAATGGAGAAGTTTACAAATATTTTATTGCCTCAAATACTGGTGCCGATATAGAAAAAGGCGACCCTTACGCATTGCGTTGGGAACACCCGCCAAAAACGGCTTCCATCGTTTGGGATACTTGGTATGAGTGGAAAGACCAAGACTGGATGAAAACCCGTCGTGCGGCCAATAATCTCAATGCTCCGCAATCGGTTTATGAATTGCACTTTGGTTCGTGGAAACGTGACCCATCGAACCCTGAAAGATGCCTCAGCTACGGCGAAGTGGCCGATACGCTTGTGCCTTATGTGAAAGAAATGGGCTTTACACACGTAGAGTTTATGCCAATCATGGAGCATCCGTATGAGCCTTCGTGGGGGTATCAGATTACAGGATATTTTGCCGCAAGTAGCCGTTTTGGTACGCCACAAGAGTTTATGTATCTGATTGAGCAGCTTCACATAAACGGCATCGGTGTGATACTCGACTGGGTGCCATCGCATTACCCTGGCGATGCTCATGGTTTATTTCAGTTTGATGGTACGGCTCTTTACGAACACCAAGACCCACGTGAGGGCTATCACCCAGACTGGAAAAGTTATATTTTCAATTACGGACGCTACGAAGTACGTTCATTTTTGATAAGTAATGCTATATTTTGGCTCGACCGTTTCCATGCCGATGGTTTGCGTGTAGATGCCGTGGCTTCGATGCTCTACCGTGATTATTCTCGTAATGCGGGTGAGTGGGTACCCAATGTGTTTGGTGGCCGTGAAAACCTCGAAGTGATTTCGTTGTTCAAAGAATTAAACGAAGAGATTTATCGCTCATTCCCTGATACTCAGACGATTGCCGAAGAATCAACGGCATTCCCTGGCGTTTCACGCCCAGTTTATACGGGTGGACTTGGCTTTGGCATGAAGTGGATGATGGGTTGGATGAACGACACATTGCGTTATTTCTCAAAAGACCCAATGTACCGTAAATGGCATCAGAATGATGTTACGTTTAGTTTGGTTTATGCTTTTTCTGAAAATTTCATGTTACCGTTTTCGCATGATGAAGTTGTTTACGGAAAAGGTTCTTTAATCGAAAAAATGCCAGGTGATGAATGGCGTAAGTTTGCTAATTTACGTTTGATGTACACTTATATGTTTACGCATCCTGGAACAAAATTACTCTTTATGGGTGGGGAATTTGCTCAGTTTGCTGAATGGAATTTTGAGAAAAGTCTCGACTGGCATTTGCTCGGAAATCAACCAAATAAAGGAATGGCTGAATGTGTGAAAGGTTTGAATAATCTTTATCGCTCGGAAGGTGCATTGTTCGATAAGCAATTTAGTCCTGATGGTTTTGAGTGGATTGATACCAGCGACCGTGAAAATGCCGTGATTGTGTATGCACGCAAGGGTTTCAACGAAAAAGAAAACTTGCTTGTAGTGTTAAACTTTACGCCAGTTCCACGCTCAAACTACCGAATCGGAATACCAGCGGCAGGAACTTATGTAGAGGTTTTCAATAGCGATAAGCAAGAATATTGGGGAAGTGGAACATTGAATGGCGAAGTACATACCCAAGCGATTGCCTCACACGGAAAAGAAAACTCTATCGAACTAACGCTTCCACCTTTGGGTGCGATTGTGTTTAAGTTGAAATAATTCAAGAGAAAACAAAGTGGCACACCTGTTTATCGGCTGATAATAAGGTGTGCCACTTTTGTTTTCGGAATTTTATGTTATCAGTACCTAATCACCCAATAAGGATTTCGTTGCATTTTTATACTATCAGTAATGTATTTTGAAATCAAGGCATTGAAATCCTTGTCATTGATTTTCTTGCCTTTCATTTTTGGTAAAACCAATTCTTTCTCCAGTTTCTTGAACTCTACACTTGTGGCTTCAATCATTAGCGTTCCATCATCAATATCGAGTTCGAGAATCATGCCTGGTAAGCCATGAAATTGCTCAGGACCACTCGCCACTGGAATATCACCCGTAAACCAAGCAGTTATCTTTTGTCCTTTTACTTTATCTTCCGTTACGGCTTTCATACAAATATATCCAGCCACTTCTTTGATTTGATTCATCACTTTCCATTCTATTTTCTGTAAAGAATCTTGTAGTAAGTATGTCTTACCCGACATCTCAATCATGTCGTTATGCTTTTCTAACTCAAAGTTTTTGTGCATTACCAGTTCTTCATTTCTGCCTTTATATTCCGTGCCTTCATACTCTTGTTGGTCTTGCCCCCAAGTATAAAGACTTTCTTTTTCATTGAAATAAAGATTAAGCTTCTGCTTAGTGTTTTCCTCATTTTTCCAAGTATTTTCCATTCTATCCTTTTCTTCTTGTGTCAGAAATGGAAGTTTCTTCATCATTTTTATCCAGTTGAGCTGATACTCATAATGTACAACTCCTTCGGTTTTTTGGGCAGAAACTACTCCCCAAATGGGGAATAGTAGCATATATAAAAAGATTTTTTTCATTTTGTAAGTAATTTATAATGAGTTGTTTATGTTTTAGAATTGCCGTATAAAATCGGCATTTTGTTTTTTCAATTCTCATCATCATTAGCCACCGAATAAATTCGATGGCTAAAATAATCAAAGGACTTTTGCTCTTTAGTACCCGAATAAATTCGATATTTAACATTCAAAAATTCGTCATTCGTACCTCGTAATTCCAAATTACCAACCACCACCGCTTCTACGCATTTGACTTTTCACGCCACGCATGTTGTACGTAAAACTCAGCATAAAATAACGAGCCAAAGTTTCGGTTCTTGATTCTGAATATGAATTTTGATTAGCAAACTGACTGATATTAAGATTACGATTCAAAATATCGTTGGCAGTCAGGCGAATCTCGGCTTTTTTCGATTTTCCGAGTTGTTTATAAATTGCTGCATTCCAAATTGGTTGACGCTGATTAAAACCAAAACGCTCATTGATGAAAACATTATAATTGATTCGAGTATTTAGGAAAAAATCTTTCGGGAATTTAACATTCATTTCACCACCAAATCTATGATTATAAATCGTCTGATTTTGAGCAGTATTGATTGAATACTTTGTGTTTGTTATACCAAAGTTAGCATTTCCATAGAAAGTAAACTTGTCAGAAGGTGTTAAATCCAATCTTACACCCGCATAATAACTCATGTTATTGGTTTCGTTCAAGATATTATTGATGTAAGTCAGGTTATTACCGTTGTTGACACTTCCGTTTAGGTTCATCGTTGCTTTTGTCTTTTTCAACGGAAAACCTAAGCCAAAATACGTACCCATATCAGTTCCTCCTGTAATGTTCATAGGCTTAGTAGTTGTTTTAAAGGTCTTACTATCAATATTTTGGTTGTAAATAATTTGGTTGACATTATAGCCATAATTTAAACCAAAATAGATATTCATAAAACTACCAGGGTTGTAATAATTGCCACCAAGATTGAAATTATGGTCGATTTGTGGCAAAAGGTCTGGATTTCCTTCTCTAATAAATAGCGGATTGCTATTATCGACAACTGGTTGGAGGTCTTTGATAGAAGGCTCAGAAACATTTGGCTCGTAGCTGAACCACATATAACGGTTATTTTTCAAATCAAGATTACCTTGAACATTTCCGAGCCAAGCAAAATATGTTTGATTAACAACTGTCTCTGGTTGTTTTGGTTGCATGAAATTGCCTCTGAGAGAAAACTGCTGCCCCGCAATCCCCGCCGAAATATTGATGCCCTTATAGTTATATCTCAAGCTTGTACCGACTCTGTTATACGAAATTGTATTTTCAAAATAACGAGTGAGTGAGTCAATCTGTAAATTTGATTCTAAGTTTATTACATCTCTATCAACCACGCTATTACGAATACTGAAATTATAGAAAGTTTCAGAAGAAAACTTCTTGCCAAATGGCTCAACGTACAACAAACTTGCTTTCCATTGGCTGCGGTCGCTTAAAGTTGCGTTAAATTGATTAATATTTCTCAATAAATCATTTGTACTGGTAATTTTAAAGAATTCATTGAGTGAAATTTGCGTTGCATCTCCATCTGAATTGGTAAAATTATACCCACCACTCATGGCAAATATTCTGCCCTTTTTCTTGAATTTATGTCTGAAAATTCCTGTTATTGCTGCCGCAGATGAGTTAAAGCCAGTTTGGTTATTGATAGTAGTTTGATTGGTTTTGTCATCGTTTCCTACAAAAAACTGTTGAAAACCATTATACCGAGTATTTCCTCGTGAAAGTTTTCCATTTCCAACAATCGTAAATGTATTTAGTGTATCAAGTGTTTTTTCTAAACGGAACGATACTCGGTGGTTATAATTTTCGTTACGAGTTAAATCTTTGTTGGAAGTTGCAAACGAAGCATTATTTTCTAAGAAATTCTGACGGCTCGAAAGAGCATCTAAAATCTGATTTTTACCATTAAAATAGTAGCTCGAACTTAATTTATTTTTCTTAGTATCGTAATTATAATTCAAACCTGCTGCATACGAATCGGTCAAACCTTGACCACGACCGCCACCCACGGGAATTGCTAAATCTTCGTCGCCTTCATCACCACCAAAATAATAATAGCGACCACCGCCACCGAAACCAAAGTCGGCATTATCATTCCAGTTGAAAGACTGACTCCCTCTAAAATCCTGAAAATCATCAAATCCCATACCTACCTGATTGGTATTATTTCCCAAACCAATCAACGAAAACTGGTTTTTTTGATCGAATTTGTTGTAATTCCCTTTTATTTCCATTCGCTCTTTATTGCCGATTCCAGCCGTAACCTTTCCAAAACCACCTTTCTTAAACTCATCTTTTAGCTCCAAATTCATGGTTTTTTCTTTCTTTCCATCGTCTATACCCGTAGCTTTTGCTTGTTCGGTTTTATCGTTAAAAACCTGCACTTTCTTAATAGCCTCTGCCGATAAGTTTTTGGTTGCCATTTTCGTATCGCCACCAAAAAACTGCTTACCATCGACCGTAACTCGTTTTACATCTTGTCCTTGAGCTTTGATATTTCCATCTTGGTCAACCGACATCCCAGGCAATTTTCTCAATAAATCCTCAACCGTCGAGCCAGGTGGCACTTTAAAAGAAGCCGCATTGTATTCAACCGTATCGCCTTTGATACTCAAAGGAGCTTTGGCCGTGCGGACAACTACTTCGTAAAGTTCTTTCATAATTGGCTTCAGTTGAATTTTTCCCAAGTCAGTCACAGCACCTTCAGCAGGAGTAAATTCTTGCTGATAAGGCAAATAGCCCATGTACGAAATTTTTAGTAGGTAAGTGCCACGCTTTACGCCTTTGATCTCAAATTGTCCGTCGTTTTCGGTGCGTCCGTAACTAACCAAAGCTGAGTCTTTTGGCGTAAGCAACATAATAGTAGCCGAGGGAAGTGTAGTACTCGATGAGTCGATGACCAAGCCTTTAACCGAGATTCTGGCAGGATTTTGAGCAAAGATAGTTCCGCTCGTGAGCAGACATAGGCATAGCATAGCCCGAATGATAGTAATAGCTTTTTTCATAAAAAGTGTTTTTGAATTTTTGTGGTGGAAACCGTTTTTAATGAGTCGTGATTTTTATAGGAATGTTGCACTGATTTTTCTAAATCGTATATTTCTTTCCATTATTCAAACTTACTTGGCTAACTAAGAAAAGTTACAAACAGATACGTAAATTTTTCGTAAAACTATTGTAAATGCCAGCTAAGAATATAAAAATGTGTTAAAACGATGAGAATTTGTGACGAAACCCAATGTTTTTTACAAATCAATAAGTCTTGGGAAAATAAAAGAATGAAGAAAAAAATAAGCGAAAACTGAAATGGGGATAATGTAAATGCTTTTTCATAAAAGTGTTTGACGGTTAATTGTGTTCTGGAAAAGTAACTAAGGCTTTAGTTGATAACGAGACAAAGGTATCAATATTTTAAAACCAAGAATCTTTTTTAAGAAAATTTAAGAAAAATTGAGTGAGTGGTTTTCGGAAGAGTTTTCAGAGGCATTATTGTTTTTAACCGTGACACGCTCAGCGTGCCACGATAAGCTAATTTGTGCAGAAATTTTGGAGATTAATACAAAACCCTAATACCTAAATCTTGATAAGGTTTTAGTTGCTCCGAAACCTCATTTGTAACCAATACCTGAACAATACTTAGAGGAGCAAATTTTAGGTATTTATCTTTACCCAATTTGCTCGAATCACACAGAAGAAATGTTTGATTGGCCTGTGCCGCCATCGAAATCGTGATTTCGGCTTCTTTTTCACTGGCGGCACTCAAGCCGTTTTCTATCGAAATGCCATCAATACCCAAAAAAGCCTTATCGGCCTTATATCGCTTGATATGCTCAATGGCAATTTGTCCATGAACAGCCTGACGTTTATTATCAAGTTCGCCACCAATTAAGTTTATCGAAACCTCGGTGTTAGATAATTCATAAACAATTGGTAAAGAGTTAGTGATAATTTTTATGCGTTTGTGTTTGATAAACTGACAAAGCCGAGAAACGGTACTTCCACAATCCATAAAAATAATATCGCCGTCTTGAATCTCCTGAGCGGCAAGTCGGGCAATGTAATCTTTCTGCTCAATATTAGCTGCAATTTTCTGTTCAAAACTGGCAGGAATATTTGCCAAACTGAGTTTCATAGCACCGCCGTGCGTACGAAAAATAAGCCCATCAGTTGCCATAAGAGCCAAATCTCGCCTAATCGTAATCTCGGAAGTTTCCACTTTTAAGGCCAATTCTTTTACGTCGGCTTCGCCTTGCTCTTCAACGATTTTTAATATTTTCTGCTTTCTGCTTTGATAACTCATTTCTTTTTATGAATATTTGTTCAAATGTAATCAAAATTAATCAAAAATAATCATTTATGAATCCGAATGTTAAAATTATAGAAGAAAAAGTGCTTTCCAATAACTGGTATGTATTGAAGAAAATAATATTTGAGTATAAAAACAAACAAGGTGAATGGCAAAACCAAAGCCGAGAAGCCTACGACCGAGGCAATGGAGCAACGATTTTGTTGTACAATAAAGAAAATCAAACGGTGGTGCTAACCGAACAGTTCAGAATGCCCACTTACGTCAACGGTAATGAGTCGGGTATGTTGATAGAAGCCTGTGCGGGTTTGCTGGATAAAGATAACCCCGAAGATTGTATCAGACGAGAAACTGAAGAAGAAACAGGTTATCGGATTGGCGAAGTAAAAAAGGTTTTTGAAGCCTATATGTCGCCAGGGTCAGTTACCGAGATTCTTTATTTTTTCGTAGCAGAGTATACCAAAGCGATGAAAGTTAACGAAGGTGGTGGGGCAGAAGAAGAACAAGAAAACATTGATGTATTAGAAATAGCGTATGATAAGGCACTCGAAATGATAAATACGGGCGAAATAAAAGATGGAAAAACAATAATGTTGCTTCAATATTTAAGACTCAACAATATATTATGATAGAAACCATAAATTTTTAGAGATTTAAAACATTCTCTGAATGTATTTCGGATAAAACATAAATGCCTGAATTACAGATAATTAGTGATGCGAGATAAAAAAGTTTAATTTTTTTCAGAAAATTTGGCATCAGATTTGTAAAAAATTAAAAACAGTGTCTTATATTTGCACTCCGAAACTCAAACAGGGGTTCGTGAAGGAGAGGTGCCTGAGTGGCCGAAAGGAGCAGTTTGCTAAACTGTCGTACGTCTAAAGCGTACCGCGGGTTCGAATCCCGCCCTCTCCGCAAAAAACTTTAAAAAGTTTTTGTGTAAAAGTTTGAAATACAAAAATTAATTTCTACTTTTGCACTCCCAAACGGAAACAACCTCGCATAGAGATTTCCAGTTCGGGGTGTAGCGTAGCCCGGTATCGCGTCTGCTTTGGGAGCAGAAGGTCGTCAGTTCGAATCTGGCCACCCCGACAAAATAAGTAACAAGTAGCATCAAAAGCCTCAAAATCATACAATTTTGAGGCTTTTTGTTTATTTTGACTTGCCGTCCGCTTGCTCTTAACCATATCACTTCATATTACATGTTCTCTACTCGGGGACTCTTCGTACACACTCCTATTTTCTATTCATTTAATGCAATAAGGTGGGTTTAATATTTAATTTAGTAAGTGATTACAAGGATTTTGTATAAATATTATTTATGATTTTCATTGAAAATATAAATAAATTCTTATGAAAAAGATTCCCGAATTTTGTGTCCAGAAATCAATAAGCAAGTAAAGATACTTGTATGATTGATTTTTGACTTAACAATACAAATCCTTATTTTATATCAAAGATTATGAATTTTAATTTACTCATTGAAAATCTAAGTAATCCTGCTCTATTGTTTTTTGTTTTAGGTATTTTAGCCGTTTATCTGAAAAGTGACTTAGAAATACCACCCAATTCATCAAAATTTATATCACTTTATTTATTATTTTCTATAGGTTTTAAGGGTGGACAAGAACTCTCTCATGAAGCATTTACGAGTGAAATTGTTTGGTCGATGCTGCTTGGTATAGGTATTTCGTTGCTGATTCCTTTGTACACTTTTTTTATTCTAAAGCGAAAGCTGAATGTATATGATTCAGGTGCAATTGCAGCAGCTTTTGGCTCGGTTAGTGCCGTTACGTTCGTAACAGCCTCTTCGTATCTTGAATCTCAACAACTGAATATACATGGCTATATGGTTGCTATTATGGCTTTGATGGAATCACCAGCAATTATCATTGGTTTGGTCTTGATCTCATTATTTGATAAAGAAAATGCAGTAAAAAGTATAAAATTATCAGAAATACTCAAGCATTCGCTTACCAATGGAAGTGTGTTGTTGATACTCGGAAGTTTGGTAATTGGTTTTCTGGCCAATGCAAAACAAGCCGAAGGTATTAAGCCATTCACTAATGATTTGTTTAAAGGATTTTTAGCTATTTTCCTTTTGGATATGGGTATTATAAGTGGTAGAAAACTGAAGTCGTTCTTTTCTTTTGGGATGTTCCCGTTTACTTTTGCATTGTTTATCCCATTAATTAATGGGTGTATTTTTGCAATCTTAAGTTCTGCGGTTACTTCTGATGTGACAAATAGGTTTATTTTCGCTGTATTGGCGGCCAGTGCTTCGTATATTGCAGTACCGGCAGCAATGAAAATAACAGTACCTAAAGCTAACCCAGGTTTATATTTACCAATGGCATTGGCAGTTACATTTCCAATGAATATTACAGTTGGTTTACCTCTCTACTTTTTGATTGTGAACTGGTTTTAATAATAAATGCACTGCGAAATTGATAGCTTCGCAGTGCATTTATTAGTTGATATTAATTGATTTAGATTTATTTAGCGTATTCAGTTGTGAAGTATAATGAATTATCCTTTAAGCCTTCATAAAAGAAAAATACTTCATTCTCAATTTTGTTTTTACGGTTTTCATCAATCATTTGTTTGAGGTAATCGTAGGTGGGTTTATAAGTGCCTACTTTCAGCAGAACACCTGGTGCGAGTAATTTTACTTTGTCGGCATTGATTTGAGTATTGATGATTTTGGCTAATTCGGCCTTATAAGCCACAATATCATATCGATAAATTTGTGGACAAATCATATCTACCCAGCCATTGTTTACCCATGTAGGCCAATCTTGTAAATATTCGGTTTTGGCAAACGGAAAAATACTCGGAGCCATAGAAATGCCAATTTTAGGGTTGATTTTCTTTAGTTCAACGGAAAGCTTCTCCATGAATTTATTGAGTCGATTGGCTCGCCAGTTTACCCAACTCTCGTCTTTATCAACTGATGGACTCGCACCAGTTTCGGCTTTGTATTGGGCGAGTATTTCGGGGTTATACCCACCTTCTACCGCCATAGCTGGCAGGCGATCATCGCCTTGGATACCATCTAAATCTGGATAATTGATTACGGCCTCTTTGAGCAAAGAAAGCATAAAATCTTGTACTTCGGCATTGAGGGCATTTAGCCATTTGAATCCATTTTTTGTTGTGATATTTCCATTTTTATCGAGCGATGCCCATTGAGGTTTAATGCGTAAGATATGCTCGCCAAAGCCACTGTTTTCAGCTGCAAAACCATATTCAAACCACGCATATACTTTGATATTCTTTGCATGAGCTTCGTCGATGATTTCTCTTAGTGGGTCTCGACCAGCTAATGTTTCTTCAATTGGAATCTTGAATAAATCATTCATAATTTTGCTTGGGTAAAGTGTGCGACCCTTATTCCAAGTAACCACAAATATATGATTGATGCCACTTTTTGAGCACAAATCTACGGCTTGTTTAATGCCTTCTTTGGTATAAAGGGCTTGGCTCGCAACGTTTGTCAGCCAAACACCTTTTACACCCGAAACAGTCTTGGGCTGAGTAGTTGGCGTGGGGCTACTATTTTGTTCTTGTGCTTTGCAGCTTTGAATTGCGGTGATTAGACCAATAGATAGAATGATTGAGAAAAATCTCTTTACTTTTAGTAGCATAGTTGATGTTGTATTTGCGACAATCAGAGAATACCCCCCATTCTACGAATAGAATGGGGAGAGAGGAGTTGAGATTAAAAAAGGGTTTACCAACCAGAGTTTTGCTTTAAGTTTTTGTTTTTATCTATTTCTCCGAGCGGAATTGGCCATAGTAAATGCTTGGCTGTATTTTTACGAATTTCGTTACGACTGCTGATACGCTTTGAAATACTTGCCGAATAATCAGGTATATCATTGATGTCTTGCACCGAACCAGCAGCTCCAAAGGTAGGTTTGGCTGGTACATCGGCAGGATTTTTGGCGGCTCCTACGATTTGGGTATTTAGAACATCCAAAACAATGCCCCAGCGACGAATATCATAGAGTCGAAGACCTTCTATGGCAAATTCAACGGTTCGTTCTCGACGAACTGCTTGACGCATTTTTGTCTGTGTACCAAGTTCGATATTAGGTTGACCTGAACGTTTTCTTACAGCATTGATCGCATCAACTACCGAAGCATCAAGCTTCCCGAGTTCGATTTGGGCTTCTGCGTACATTAATAAAATTTCAGAATAACGCATCAAAATATAGCCAGTTTTTAGTTCCCAAAGATATTGGTCGGTATCGTTATATTTTCTCCAGACATATCCCACACCACCTACTGCACCAGTAGCTCCAAATTGCCAAACTCCATTTGATGAAGTAACAAAGTCGGGGTTTCCATTGATAACATCAAATTTTTGAGTATTCCAATTCCATCGGAAAATTTGGTCGGTATGAATATTGAAAATAAATCGCTGATTAGGGTTCTGATAAGGTAAACTTGCTGTTTTACTCATGCGTACTTCAACCGTATCGCCTGGCATGTAGAGTGTCCAACGTAGGCGTTTATCACGGTTTTTGCTTGGATTCGCAGGGTCATATAATGGAGACTCATCAATTCTTTTTCCATCGGTACACTCAAATTTATCGACCAGTGCTTGGGTTGGGAAATTATTGCTCTGAGCACCTAAAGTTTGGCGAGGAGTATAGCCCACGGCCATCCAACTGGCAATATTAGGGTTTTCGCTTGGATATACCATCGACCAAATAATCTCACGGTTTGTATTGGCATTCTGGCCAGCCAGTGTAAATAAGTTTGGATAGCTTGGATTAAGACCGTATTGCCCACTTTTAATGATGGTTTCTGTAGCAGTGGCAGCTGTTGGATAATCTTTGATTAACATAGCTAACCTTGCTTTCAAACCGAGTGCAAAGCCCTTGCTTACACGGCCACGCTCTGAAGGATTAAAATCTAAGGTAGCATAAGCATTATCGAGGTCAGTATAGAGAGCTTTCACAATTGTTTCTACGGGAGTGCGAACTTGCGTTTCGTATTCTTCGGGCATGAGTGGTTTTGTATAATATACTACATCTCCGTACCAAACCATGAGGTTAAAATACGCCCATGCTCGTAATGTTACGGCTTCAGCACGCATTTTGTCATAAGCTGCTTTCGATGTAGCCGCTTCACCTCTTTTCATTCCTTCCAATAATTCGTTCGCACGTGAAACTACCCTGTAGCCTTGAGTCCAAGCATTGTCTGACCATCCATTACCTGCAACAAAAGGTCCATTATCGCCTTGGGCAATTAAAGATTCAGGGTCTGATTTTCTCGAAATCTGAATGTCAGTTGTGCCTTCTAAACGTTTTAAATCTGGAACTAAACCTGTACGATTCCAAAAAGCGGCATTGTAAACGCCCGTTAAGCTTTGTCGGATTTCGGCTTCATTCGATAAAAAACTGGCACTTGATGGGGTATCAAGCGGCTGGCGGTCAAGGAATTTATCACAACTAAGCGATACTCCTGCCAACAATATGATATAGATGATTTTTTTCATGTTTATTTAATATTTTTATAATTCGATGATTTTATCGTGTGCAAAATTTAATGAATTGATTATAAGCTGTTTTTTCAGCATCCGTTAAAACTTCAGATTTAAGCCAACTGTATAAGTTTTCATTAAAGGATAAAATTCGGCGTTGTTGTTATTTTGCTCAGGGTCGAAGCCTTTCCAAAATTTCGTAAAAGTTAATAGATTCTGACCGCTCACATAAATTCTAGCACTTTCGATACCCAGTTTTTTAACTAAAGGCTGTGGGACTTTCATGCCTAAATTGACATTTTTTAAGCGGAAATAGGCTGAGTTTTTCACCCAAAATGAAGAATTTGTACTGTTTACTCCAATGGTTGGTGTCAGACGGGGGAAAGTAGCATTTGGGTTTTCGGGTGTCCAATAATCTTTGTGCATAGCCAATAATGATGGTACAAAGTCAGCAGCAAAGAATGGCCAAGCACCAGTGCCTGAAATATAGTTAGCTTTTTTACCTACTCCTTGTCCAAATAAATTCAAGTCAAAAATATCATAGACCAAATTGAGGTTGATACTGTACTCATATCTTGGGAAGTTATTGCCAATAAATGTACGGTCATCGGCATTTACTACACCATCGCCGTTTGTGTCAGCGTATTTAATATCACCTGGGTTGGGAGTGAAAAAAGTTTTTGGCGAAGAAGCAATATCCTCTTTCGATTGGTAATAACCAATAGCCTCATAACCATAATATGAGCGAAGAGAGTAGCCTTCTGTCGAACGAAGTAAACCTTCATCTAAATAAGGTGTGCCAGGAAGCGATGTTATTTTGTTTTTAACATCAGCCAATACACCTGTTACATCGTATTTGAGTTTGCCTATTTTATTTTTGTAAGTTGTCGAAAATTCCCAACCACGGTTTTCCATTGTACCAAGATTTAAGAAAGCAGGGCTTAAACCTACGTAATTTGGAATAGGCTTGCGGAGTAAGATATCAGAGATTTGTTTGATGTAATAGTCGGCTGTGATGCTTAAACCTTTTATCAATACCAAATCAAGCCCAATATCAGTTTGCTTCGATTTTTCCCATGTAATTCCTTCATTAGCGGCTTCTGTTAGAGCGTACCCAGGATTAATAAGTGCATTAAAGTAATAATCTTGCCCAGAAGTGTAATTGCTCGCAAATGGGTAATTGTCAGGTAATGCTTGATTGCCAAGTGTACCATAAGATGCTCTGATTTTACCAAATTGGAGGAAGGTGAGGTCTTTCATGAAATCTTCGTTGGAAAATACCCAACCCGCTGATGCTGATGGGAAGAAACCCCATTGTTTGTTGAGTGCTTGCGAGAACCTCGAAGAGCCTTCATAGCGACCGTTGATTTCTACCAAATATTTATCTGAAAAAGCATAGGTTAGGCGACTAAATGCTCCAACTAAAGCGTTTTCACTGGTACCACCACTGTTATTGCGGTTTGCACCACCTAAGTTCATATATGGTAGGCTTTCGTTGATAAAGTCAGTTCGAGAAGCTCCCAAGCTACGAGTCGAAACTTCTTCACTTTGGAAACCCGCCATAATTTTAGCATCGTGTTTGGCCTTAGTTAGTTGATAAGAAGCTTGAGCTAAGAATGTATTTCTGAAACTGAAAGAATAGCTTTCGCTTAGGCTATTAGTGCCTGGATAACGGCTTGATAAATCATAAGAGCGTGTGCTAATATTTGGCGTGTAGATGTCAAAGCTTTTTTGGAAACGCTTACTGTTAGGTGTCCATTGTTCACGAGCATATGATGCCTCAAAATCTAAACCTTTTATTGGTGTATAATTAATTTGTGCCTTTCCGAATATTCTGGGTATTATTTCCTTGAAAATTCCACTTGCTTCGGCTTGTCCCAATGGATTTCGGTTGTTAGATTGTCCAGCACTACCATACATTCCTTCTCCAAATTTGGCCTGTCCTGTTGCTGGTAAACCAATAGCTTGGCGAATGATAAATTCTGGACTTCCACCTGCTGGCTCAATGCGGGTTCCTTGATTAAAAAATAGTGTTCCCGAAAGACGTAGTTTATCATTTACTTTAATATCAGGGTTCATTCTGATATCCAAACGATTATAACTATTATTCGGAATCAAACCTTGCTGAGTTAAGTACGAAATCGATGTAAATAAACTCGCTTTTTCAGAACCAGCATCAATTGTAAGATTATGATTCTGCATGATACCACTATTTGTAAGCAATAGTTTTACCCAATCATTATCAAAAATTTCAATATTATCGACTGGATTTGTTTTGTATCTTTCAATCAACGCTACTGGAAAAACAACGGCATTCGGATTGCCAGTTTGAGTCTGCTGAGCTACATTACTAAGTTCCATGTGCTCAATTGCTGAAACTTTTTCTGGAATGTTGGTCGCACGTTGCTGAGTCAAGAAACCATTATAACTTACTTTTATTCCACTTTTATTACCACGAATGGTCTTAATTAGAATCACACCATTAGCACCACGAGTACCATAGATAGAAGTAGAGGCTGCATCCTTTAGGACAGTAATACTTTCGATAGCATTTGGGTCAACGTTATCCATGCTCGAAACTACTCCATCAACCATAATGAGTGGGTCAGAACCTGAAAAGATAGATCCAACACCTCTAACTCTGATACTTGCTCCATCAGCACCAGGTTTACCTGAGGCTTGGGCTACTGTAACACCAGGAGCAATCCCTTGCAGTAACTGACTTGAAGATGATACCTGACGGCGAGTAATTTCTTCAGTTTTGAATTGAGAAACTGAGCCTGTTAAATTGGCTTTTTTCTGAATTCCGTAACCTACCACTACCACATCATCCAATAATTTGTTTGATTCTGATAAAATCACCTCAATGTTACTTTGGTTACCTACCACAATTTCTTGGGTCTCGTAGCCGATGAATGAAAACACGAGTATTGCTTTATCTGGTACATTGATGCTGAAATTTCCCTCGGTATCAGATATTACTCCTTTGCCCGATATTTTTTCAAGTATAGATACGTTTGGCAGTGCAGTATTGCTGGCCTTGTCAATAATTTTTCCTTTTACTATCCTCTGCTGGGCTTGTAGGGCAAGCACTACCATTAAGGAAAAAAGGATTGTGAGTAGAGATTTTTGTTTCATAATTTTTTACAAGTAGTTTTTTAAAATTTCATACACTGATAAGCTTTACATAGTTGAATACATTTTTTGTTTTGCTTGCCTGTTTTTTATTGATGTTAGAGAATATTTTATGATTTAAATATAATTTTATACAAACTTATATAAAAATTTTATAAAAGATTGTTAAAAAATTAAAATTATTTCTCACATTTGTTCAAACATTCATTGGCTTAGTAGTTATTCTGACAAAAAATCTTGATTTTAGCGTAATGACAGAGCCATTTACCGCAGCCCAGAATCTTTTATATATGAAAAGAAAAGCCTTATTACTTCTTACTTTGTTTTGTGTAGTATCATCGGTGTTCTCACAGAGTAATTACTCTGCAAGGGTTTTGTTGATTCCTTTAGATGACCGACCACCTTGTTTGCAATTTCCAGTTAAAATGGGGCTTGTGGGTGATGTATCATTAGTTAGCCCACCCCGTGAAATGCTCGGTAGATTCCTCGAATACGGAAAATCAGATGAGATAATTAGATGGATTGATACTCAGAAAATAGACTCATTCGATGCCGCTATTATTTCGATGGATATGCTTGCTTACGGAGGCTTGGTGGCCTCACGAGTTCACGAAACGCCGCTTGAAGAGGCACTAAAAAGAGTAGAGATTGTGAAAGCAATTCGGAGAAAGTCGCCAAAGCTAAAAATATACGGGTCAAGCGTGATAATGCGTTTAGCTCCAACGGGCGATGGAAAAAATGAATCATATCGTGAAAAACTTGCCAAGTGGGCAGAGGTGTCACCCGATGAAAATCAAAAATTACTAACTCAAAAACTTGAAGCGGAGATTCCGCAAAAAGCACTGGGAAATTATAAAGCAGCCCGTGAACGAAACTTGAAAGTAAATCTTTATGCCGCTCAATTAGCCAAGGAAAATGTTTTTGATTATTTGATTTTATCGCAAGATGATGCCAAACCTAAAGGTGTACATATTAAAGACCGTGAGACGCTGACCAAATTTGTAACTAATAACGGATTAAGTTCCAGAATAGCCATTCAGCCTGGAGCTGATGAAGTTTCGATGTTGCTCTTGGCACGTTCGGTGACAGATAAATACAATTATCGACCAAAAATTAAGGCAGTTTTTTCGTCAGAAACTATGGCAGATAAAGAAATGCCTTTTGAAGACCGACCATTGCGTAAGACCGTTAGCTTTCATTTAAAGGCGGTTGGAGCGAGAGAAGTAAATGACATGAAAGATGCCGATATTGGCTTTTTTGTATTTACATCAAGAAAAGAGGAAGGAAGAGCTAAGACCTTTGCAAATGAAATTATTGCGTTTTCTAAGCAGGAAAAAAAAGGAATTATCATTGCTGATATCGACCCCATTGGTGATGTTCAGGGCGGCGATATTCCATTCACGGAAGCATTAAAAGAGGAGAAGATTTTCTCAAAAACATATGGTTATGCTTCTTGGAATACTGCTGGAAACGTAATCGGTACAGCCTTGCCACATGGCTTATTGTATGGTGTTTCGAAATCGGTGATTAAACTGCATCCACAGAAACAGATAGCCGCTCGAATGGCCAATGCACAAACTTGGTTTATGATTAATCGCTTGTTGGATGATTACAGCTATCATTCAATTGTGCGACCAATGGCGGCCAAAATGATTCGTGAGAACCAATGGAATGCCTTTCGCTTAACCGACCAACAGACCCAACTAACAGAGCAATTTTGTAAGAAAGAGTTGGAATCAGTAGCCCTCAAAACAGTAGAAAATTTTTATCCAAAACATATAAAACATTTAAAAGTGGGGTCGTTGAGTTTTGATTTACCTTGGAATCGTACGTTTGAGGCAGAAATTGATTGCCAAATCGTAAAAACCAACTAAAATGCACAGCCTAAATAAGCTTATATTTTAAATGTACATTATCACCAAACAATGATAGCAATCGGTTTACTTATTATATTTACATTTTTCGCTGGCTTAATGTTTTTGCGGAAAATACCCGCTTTATTGGCGTTGCCTGCCATGGCAATTTTGATTGCTTTGCTCGCAGAATTACCTATTCCAGATATTTTGAATCAGATTATTGCTCAGGGTTCGCTCAAACTTACATCGGTATATGTATCGGTTTTTATGGGAGCAATGATGGGGCGGGTATTGATTCAAACAGGTATTGCCGAAGAAATTATCAAACGAGCGGCTGAGTTTGGGGGCGAAAAACCGCTCATTGTATCGTTTGGTTTAATGGCTGTTACAATCATTTTATTTACGACTTTGCAAGGTTTAGGGGCTATTATCACCGTTGGTTCGTTGGTATTGCCAATCATGATGAGCCTTGGTATTCCTCGGAAACTGGCAGGTACGCTCTTTATTCTGGCTTTTGCTACTGGTTTCATCTTCAATCCGATTTTATTTACACTCTATCGCCAATTATTGGGCTTGTCCGAAACAGAAGCCTTACCCGCTCAAGTCTCTACTTTTGCATTTATTTTATTGGGTTTGATGCTCATAATGGTGGTGTCTTATGCTCTTATTGCAGCTAAACGCTCAGGCGAAATGCTTTTGATGTCGGCAGTTTCAAAAGATGATTTACTAAAACGAGATAAAAACAAGCAAGTGCCAACTCTCGCCTTGCTAACACCAATTGTGCCTTTAGTTTTGTTTTTTGGATTCAATTATTTTGGTCTTAAACTCGACTTTATTGCTGCATTTATTTTGGGTTCTTTGTATGGCGTTTGCACAACTAACTGGCGAAATGCCATTAAAACCCTTACTTCTTCGGCCATTAAGGGGATTGAAGATGGAGCTCCAGCCGCAATTCTGATGATGGGAATCGGGATGCTACTAAATGCACTCAACCTACCACTTATCAAAACCGCACTCGAACCGCTCATTCTTTCGTTGCCTTTTCAGTCCACGCTGTTTTATATTGCTTTTTTTGGATTGCTCTCACCATTGGCTTTGTATCGTGGACCACTCAATATTTTTGGTATCGGTATTGGCTTATTTACTATCATGTTTGGAACCGCAGTTTTGCCGCCTTTGGCTCTACTGGCAGCCATCATGTGCGTGGTACAAGTACAAAACGTCTGCGACCCAACCAATACACATAGTGTTTGGATAGCCAATTTTGTTGGTGTGCAAGTCGAAGATTTTACCAAAGAAACCCTACTTCCGATGATGCTTGTTTGCTTGGTTGGTTTAGTAATTTCAGTGCTAATGTTTTTGTAATTGAGAAAATTGAGCGAAATCGACTAAAATTAGGTAAAATGAAAAGAAAAGTAAGAGTTGGTATTGATGTAGGAGGAACCTTCACCGATGTAGTTGTAGTTGATCATCAGTCCCGAGAAGTGATTTCGCAGTTGAAAGTACCAACAACCCATGACTCAGAAGAAGGCGTAGCTGCGGGAATTATCAACGCAATCAATCGGGCATTAGCCGAGTTGGGTATTTTGCCCAATGAAGTCATTTTTATTGCCCATTCTACCACACAAGCAACAAATGCTCTTTTAGAAGGCGATGTAGCTAAGGTCGGAATTATTGGTTTAGGTAGTGGCTTAGAGGGAATAAAAGCAAAAATTGATACTAAAATACCCACTATCGAATTAGCACCTAATCGTTTTCTAAACATCGAACATGCCTTTGTTTCGGGCCAAGGCCTAAAAGAACAAACGGTAATTCGGCAGATAGCAGCTTTCAAAGAAAAGAATGTAGAGGTAATAGTTGGTTCAGAAGCTTTTGGCGTTGATAAACCCCAAAATGAAGAGCTAATAAGTAAAATAGCCGAAGAAATGGGTATGTTTGTTACTTCTGGCCACGAAGTTTCGAGCCTTTACGGTTTACGAACTCGCACCCGAACGGCTGTCATTAATGGTGCCATTTTGCCTAAAATGATTCATACTGCAATTATGACAGACGAGTGCGTAAAGCGTGCAGGTATTACTGCTCCGTTAATGATTATGCGGTCGGATGGAGGTGTTATGAGTGTCGAAGAGGTGCATCGCCGACCTATTATGACAATGCTTTCTGGGCCTGCTGCGGGCATTGCTGGAGCTTTGATGCACGAAAGGGTTTCTGATGGAATTTTCATTGAAGTGGGTGGTACGAGTGCCGATATTTCGGTGATTCGTGATGGGCAACCCCAAACCAAGGCTGCCAGAGTAGGTGGGCATCGTACTTACTTAAATACTTTAGATGTACGAACTTTGGCTATTGCAGGGGGAAGTATGATTCGAGAAGCCAACGGAAAAATTGTCGATGTTGGTTCTCGTTCGGCACATATTGCGGGCTTGCATTATGCGTGTTTTCAGAAGCCAGAAATATTTGAAAATGCTAAACTGATTCATTTACAACCAACCGAAAAGGATGTTGATGATTATACGGCTATCGAAACGACTTCGGGTCAACGCTTTTCGCTTACACCCTCTTGTGCAGCCAATCTATTAGGCATTATCCCCGATACTGCTTTTGCTAAGGGAAACAAAGAAGCTGCAAGGTTGGCATTTAAACCTTTGGCCGATAAAATTGGTAAAACAGTTGAAGAAACAGCCCGTGAAATTTTGGAAATTTCATGCAAAAAAGTCGTAAAACAACTCGAAGAATTAATTGTTGAGTACCATTTAGACCGCCAAACTGTTGAGTTGATTGGTGGTGGAGGCGGAGCAGCTTCTTTGGTACTTTATACAGGTGAATTAATGGGTATTCCAGCAAGATTAGCAAAAAAAGCTGAAGTGATTTCGACAATTGGGGTGGCTTTAGCGATGGTGAGAGATACCATCGAACGAAATGTAGTAGAACCAACTCCCGAAGATATTTTATCAATAAGAAAAGAAGCAGCAGAAGCAGTTATTAAAATTGGTGCAGTTCCTGAAACGGTAGAAGTACAGATTGAAGTTGATACACTAAGAAATGTGGTGAAAGCCACAGCCTTTGGCACAACTGAGCTTCGAAAAGAAGATAATTCTGCCAAAATCATAACGCTCGATGATTGTAGGGCTGTGGCATCACGCTCGATGCAATTGCCCGAATCGATAATAAAATTAGCCGCAAAAACAACCTCATTGATGGCTTTTACGGCCGACAAAGAAATAAAATCGTTGTTTGGTTTATTTAAGACTAAACAAAAACTCTTACGTATCATTGATAAAACAGGTGTTGTGAGACTACAAAGAAGCAATGCTTTGGTAGAATCGACCGATGTAGAAAATGCTCTCAGTTCATTAGAAAACATTATCAATAATTTGACTGATTTTGGCGACGCTGGAAGAAGTTTACCCGATATTCACTTATTGGTTGGAGCGAGAATTATCAACTTAGCTGGCCTTGCCGAAGTTGAACAAGCTCTGACATTGGCAAAAACCGAACTCGAAAATTTACCCCAAGATACCCCAATTGTAATAGTAGCTTCGGTGAAATAATTGATAGGTACAGCTAAAGAAGCGTAATAAAATATTGAAGTAAAAATGGAAAAATTACATACAAATCTTTTAATTGTCGGTGGAGGTATTGGTGGGTGTGCTGCTGCAAAAACAGCCTGTGAAGCTGGTTTAAATGTCATTATGACCGAAGAGTCAGATTGGATTGGTGGACAATTTACCAGTCAAGCTACGCCACCCGACGAACACGGTTGGATTGAGAAATTTGGTTGTACGCAGTCATATCGAAATTTTCGAAATAGTGTTAGAGAATATTATAAAAAACATTATCCACTTACTGAATCGGCTTTACAAAATCCAGTTCTGAACCCTGGCGATGGGTGGGTTTCTCCACTTTGTGCAGAACCAAAAGTATTTTTAGCTGTTTTTGAAGAAATTTTGCAACCATTTGTAGCAAATGGACAATTAAAAATTTTATTAAATAATATACCAATTCGGGCTGGTTTTTCGGGCAATCGAGTAGAAAATGTTACGGTTGCTCATACCGATACTAAAAATGAGTTACGCATTGAAGCTGAGTTTTTTATTGATGCTACCGAACTCGGAGAATTACTTCCGCTTACCAATACTGAGTACGTAACTGGCTCTGAGAGTCAGGCTGAAACCGATGAGCCAAGTGCTAAAATGCAAGCAAATTCAATTAATTCGCAGGCATTTTCGATGTGTTTTGCTATGAGTTATCACGAAGGGGAAGACTGGACGATTGAGCGACCTAAAAATTATGATTTTTGGCGAAACTTTGTGCCAAAACTCACACCTGCTTGGAGCGGAGAACTGTTGCGTCTGACGGGGCTAAGTCCACGCACTTTAGAACCTGTACATTATAATTTTGTGCCTAATAATGAGCCAAATAAAGCATTTGCAGGACTTTGGACTTATCGCCGCATTTTACACAAAAAAAACTTTCAAGAAGGTCGTTACGACTCAGATATTACGCTGGTCAATTACCCACAAATTGATTATTTATTGGGCGATTTACTCAGTGCAAATACTGAAGAAAAAGCTCGAATGATTGCCGAAGCGAAAGAGCAAAGTTTATCTTTTTTATATTATTTACAAACAGAATTAGGCTTTAAAGGTTTGAAAATAAGAGGAGATATTACAGGTACTTCTGATGGTTTGGCCAAAAGTCCGTATATCAGAGAGGCTCGAAGAATAAAAGCAGCATTTACTATCAAAGAACAGCATGTTTCGGCAAAATACTTACCCAATCAAGTTTTGGCAGTACCATTTGAAGATTCGGTTGGTGTTGGCTTTTATCGCATCGATTTGCACCCAAGTGTTGGTGGTGATAATTATGTAGATGTAGAAAGTTTACCATTTCTGATTCCGTTGGGAGCATTGATTCCGAAGCGAGTCGAAAACCTTTTACCTGCTTGTAAAAATATCGGAACTACTCATATTACTAATGGGTGTTATCGACTGCACCCAATTGAGTGGAACATCGGTGAAGTAGTAGGCAATTTGGTGGCCTTCTGTTTAGAAAATCAGAAAAAACCAACTGAAGTGAGAAATTACTCACAACTTTTGACACAATTTCAGTCTTTAATCGTACAGAAAGGAGTAGAAATTAAGTGGCCAGAAGATTTGATTTTAGCCGAAGGAGACCCCCATATTCATGCCATGTGAGATAAGAAATGAATACCGAATATTTTCAAATAATGGGTAAAGAATTAGCCGAAAGTGTCTTTAAGCAATTTGGTACGCGAAGCATTTTGCAGTTGTGCCAGATTGCCCAGATAAACGTTCGCTATGAAAAGTGGTATCCTACGACGCTGGGAGAATTTGACCGAAAAAACAACACTATTTGTCTCAATTTGAATGCGAAAGTGCCACAGTCTCAGATTCTTGCTCACGAAGTAGGACATTATTTTATTCATCAAAAAAATATTCAGTTAAGTCGAGCTGAGGAAGAAATCGTAGCAAGCACTTTTGCTGAATATTTTCAAGAATAAAGGATTGTTATTGAAAAACATTTTCCATCACCAGCGTGTATGCCCCAAGCATGGTGGTTTTATCGCCCAATGTTGAAGTTTTTATTTCGCAATCACCTACAAGTTGAGGCAAGCCATATAAACTCAATCCTTTAATGACAGGGTATTTCATCAGTTCAGCCACATCCGTAAATCGCCCCCCTAAGATAATCAGACCAGGATTCAGCGTTTGAACCAACATAGAAAGTGCTTGCCCTAATCTTTCTCCCATTTCGATTAATAGTCCTCTGGCAGTTTGGTCGCTGGTATGAACCAATTGTATGATTTCACGATATTTAAGTTTCTTTGCCGCATTTGCCGGGTCTAAGTCTTGAAATTGTCGCTCAAGAGCATAGCCAGAAACAACTGTTTCTAAGCAACCTTTCTTCCCACAAACACAGAGTTTGTCGTTATCTTCAAAATGAATATGGCCAAACTCACCTGCAAATCCAGATTCTCCGCTGTGCAAATGACCATTAGAGATGAAGCCAATTCCTAAACCTCTACTTAAGTTTACGTAAATAATATTCGACTTTTCACGAGCGAAACCAAAATTTTGTTCACCCAAAGTCATTAATCGGGTATCGTTATCAATATAAACAGGATAGCCCCAACGTTCACTCAAAAGCTTGGCAAGTGGAGTATCAAAATTCAAAAAACTGTAACTTATGCCTTTTTTACCATCTACACGACCCGTAATTCCGATACCTACACCCAAAATCTTGGCATCTGGAATACCCTTTTTACTAATCAGGTCAGGTACAGTTCGAGCGACAAAATTGAATGCTTCATCACGATTATTGATGTCGAAATTATCAGTTTCGTACTCGTAAATCAATTCGTGATTGAGATTGACAATACTAAACCTGAACGAATTAATGAGTAATTCTACGCCCACAATGTACCCTAATGAAGAATCAAGACAAAACAACGACGGTGGTCGGCCGCCCGATGACTCTCGCTTGCCAGATTCAACTAATATTCCTTGTTCTATCAGTTCGTTGATTAGTTTGGTGGCAGTGGGTAGGCTCAAGCCAGAAAAGTCCTTAATCTCAGGTATTGTCTTTTCTCCTTCTTGTAATAAATACTGAAGGATTTTTTTTGTTTGGGTATGTTGATTGTTTCGACCATTAGTGGCATTTAAGGTCTCTATATAAGCTCTCATTCCTTTTTTTTCGATTTTAATCGCTCTAAATATTTTTTATTAAAATTAAATTTATACTTTTATAAAAATTTTAATAAAGATAATAAAATAATTGTAAAATTATCCTCAACTTTGTATGGTCTGACTTTTTTAAACCAATAATTGAAATATTTTACTAAACTAAGAATAATCTCTGACTGTGAAAAATATTAAAAAATATAGTAGCCTTTATAAGACCGAATTATTAGAAAACATCTTACCTTTTTGGATGAAATTTTCGAAGGATGAAACACACGGTGGCTATTTTACTTGCCTTTCGAAAGAAGGAGAAGTATTTGATACTGACAAGTTTATTTGGTTACAAGGCCGTGGCGTTTGGATGTTTTCGATGCTATATAATAATTTAGAACCTCGCCAAGAATGGCTTGATTATGCCCAACACGGAGCCGATTTCTTACAAAAATATGGGCAAGCAGCCGATGGAACTTGGTATTTTTCGCTCACACGTGAAGGAAAACCTTTGGTACAACCCTACAATATATTCTCTGATTGCTTTGCAACACAGGCGTTCGGTCAGCTTTATAGAGCTACCCAAAAAGCTGAGTATGCTGAACTGGCTCGTAATACCTTTTATTCGATTCTAAAACGAAGAGAAAATCCCAAAAGGAATTGGTCGAAGGCAGTGAGTGGTACTCGGCCACTAAAAAACTTTGCCTTACCCATGATTTTGTGTAATCTATCGCTCGAAATAGAACATCTACTACCAGCAGACGTTGTTGAAAAGCTAATTAGAGAGTGTATCGATGAAGTAATGGAAGTTTTTTATGATGCTAAATCTGGGTTAATTTTAGAAAATGTAACTCCCGAAGGACAATTTTCTGATAGTTTTGAAGGCCGATTATTAAACCCAGGACATGCCATTGAGGCCATGTGGTTTATCATGGATTTGGGCGAACGCCTAAAAGATTCTTCGCTTATTGAAAAAGCAAAGCAACTTACGTTACGCACGCTCGAATACGCATGGGATGAAAAATATGGTGGTATTTTTTATTTCATGGATGTTAAAAATAAACCTGTGCAACAACTCGAATGGGATCAAAAACTTTGGTGGGTGCATATCGAAACAATCATCGCATTACTCAAAGGGTATTTACACACAGGCGATGAGCGTTGTTGGGAATGGTTCGAGAAAGTTCATGACTGGACTTGGAAGCACTTCCCTGAGCATGAATTTGGGGAATGGTATGGTTATCTAAGCCGAAACGGAGAGCCGCTACTCACGCTAAAAGGTGGGAAATGGAAAGGATGTTATCATATACCCAGAGGTTTATACCAATCTTGGAAAACTTTAGAAAAGATTTATCTATTAGAAACAGTAGAAAAATAGCCACCTTATTGAATTCAAGAAAAAAATTAATAGCAGGATAAAAAAAGTATAATCTGAGTGATGTGGGCGAACTTAAAATTTGAAGTAAAAAAGAGGATTACTAACTTTTAATCCTTTTTCTATTTTACACCTTAATAAATTTCATTCGTTCATTAGGAAGTTGGCAGGTATAACTGCCAGTAAAAGCATTTTTTAGGCTATTTTTCAATTTCTTTAAAAAAATCACTTAAAAACTTCCGACCAATCGGAATATTTAATTGATTTGTTAGAGTAACTGTCTCAGAATTCCACGAAATTACATGTATTTTGTTCACTATAAAGCTTTTATGGATTCTAATAAATTGGGTATTTAAATCATTAATGAGACTTAATAATGTTCTTTTCAATGCAATTTTTTTACCTAAAGTATATAAATAGGTGTAATTTTTATCTGCTTCTAAGTATAGGATGTCGTTTAGATATACTTTTACATAAATATTCTCATGATTTTTAATGGCAATATACGGTTCTTTTAATATGCTATTTTTTTTTGATGACTCAAGTTCATGGAAAATATTTTCAATAATTGAAATCAGAGATAATGGTTGAAATGGTTTTATAAGATAATTAACATGCTGAACTTTTTTCACTTCAGCATACAGTGATTTATCCATTGAGTTTGTTATGACAATAATCGGTATTTGGTAGGATTGAAGTTTTCTCATCAAATCAATACCTGTTTGCTTTCCCTCCAAAAATATATCACAGATAATTAAATCAGGAAGATTTGACTGGTATTCTTCAATCGCTTTTTTTACATTAACTGCATATAAAATGTTGTTAATACCTATTTCCTCCAAAACCATTTTAATCCAAATAGAATAAATGGGGTCATCTTCTGCCAATAATATTTTTTTCTTTGATAAATCCATATAATGTTATTATTGAGAAATGATATTTACGTATAGGCAATATTGTTTGTCTACTTTTTTTTGTTGTTTGTCACCTATAAAGATTTATACATGTAAACTTTTGAATACAAAACAATAATATTTGGGTTAGCAAATGCAAAGACCAAATTATAGTAAAAAAGATCAAACGTTTTCAACTAAGTCTTTTTTTTGCTTTAAGGAAGAAACTAATAATATGCAAAAATATATAAACCTTTGAGTATAGATTTATCATCTTTTTATAAATAGTTGGAATATAAAATTTGTTTTTTGAATTTCATTTTATTACAATTTCGTAAATTTTTTATTTAAATAAATATTTGACGAAAATATACTTAAAAATAGTAGCTAAAAACAAAATACTGAATACCCTTTTCTAAAGAGGTGCAATATTTTAAAAATGCTAATAAATCTAATATAGAAACCTGTTAACTTATATACCACTAATGAATATGTAAGTTTTTTATTTACCAATTACAAAAAAGAAGATTTTAAAGACTTATTTGACATAAGCTTGAGACTTTATTTAAGTATGTAAGTTCAGCATATTGCTATTCAATAGAACCTATTAAGTTACTGTAATAAATGATTTACAGCTTCTGGAAAAGCTATGTTGATAGCAATATTTAAGGAACTGAAAAAAGAAGTTAGTTCATCTTATACAAAATTTACAAACATCAAACAAATATTATCTAAATGTATGGTTATATGTTGAAGAGAATTTTTGGAAAAAAATATCCTAACCTCTTACCTCATGTCGCAATTGTTGAAGATGCCTATCATATACGAATGGGAGTGATGGTTACTTACTTTTTATTTGGGATGTAATTTAAGATTATGTGAAAATGTCCACAAAACTTGGAGTACGAAATCAAATCACAGAACCTTGGTTTGTTCAATTAATATTTCTTTTTATTCGGTCTGATAGGCCAGAAAGTGAATTATTTACGAATTTTTATACTTTAATATCCCAAGTGGCTATACTCTTCGTACTGTGCTCAGTCTAAAAGAAAACTACAAACTAATTACAATTATGAAATTTGTTATTGTCCTCTTTTTTTTCAGTATAACACTTGCTTTTAGCCAAGAAAAACAAGTAACGATTGAACTATCATCACTAAAATCAAGGCTAAGAAATGCAAAAATGGAGTCTGCATCTAAAAGTGTAAGGTTGGATCACAATGCCCAATTAAGTGACTCGCTATCAATTGTCAAAATTCCAATGGTTGACGGTACCACGAAATCCTTTTATGTCGAAGAATCTTCTATTTGGGAAGATGCAAATGCTATGAAAGAGGCCGATATTCGTACTTATTCGGGGGTTAGTGTTGAGAATGATGGGTATTCTATCAGATTTACAGTTTCTCCATTAGGCTTTTCAGGAATGATTAAAAGCCCTTCAAATTATTATGTAGTTGAGGTTATTAATGTTGCAAACAACACCTATAAATTATATCCATTGAGTACTTATAGTGAATTAAAATGTGGGGTTGATTCAACATTTATGAATCAAACGATTAAAAATCTAAAGAAAAATAGACCATCAAGCTCTGCACCTTTTCCAAACGGTACACAATTAAGAACTTATCGTATGGCGGCAGCAGCCACTGGGGAGTTTGTAGCTAATATTGGAGGGGGTAGCCGAACAACTGCTTTAGCAAAAATGACCGAGATAATGAACTTAATAAATTCAATTTTTATTAATGAAGTGTCAATGAGGTTTTCATTAATTGCCGAAACAACAGACAAAACAATTCTTTTTACAGACTCAGCCAATGACCCATTTTCTCCTACTGGGGGAGCTTCTGCTCAAGCTTCACAAGATGGTTTTGACAGAATGGCAGCTACAACAGGCACTTTTGCCTATTATTTGCCTTATAACAAATATGATATTGGACATACTTTCCATTACGATGCGGGTAGTAATAGTGGAAGTGGCCAGGCTGGCCCAACTCCCTGTACGGATACCGAAAAGGCGGCTGGGTGGTCTATGTTTGGTATTGGTGCAAATGCAGGATTAGTAGCCAATACAATTGCTCATGAAATTGGCCATCAGTTTGGTGCGGGGCATACCTATAATGCAAGAGGAGGAACCAGTAGTCGTCCGACTGTATGCTCTGACCAATGGGCAGCTACAAGTTCTATTGAACCTGGTAGTGGTACCACTTTATTGTCTTATGGGGGACTTTGTACTTCTCCAAATTATAATTTAACTGGTCCTGGTAAAGATGGAAGTAGTTATTTTCATTCTCATAGTATTGAAGAAATTTTGCAAAGTGATGGTTTTCTCGCTGTTAATGGAAATGGGTGTGGGTACTTAGATGCAACAGGTAATGCTCTGCCTGTAGCTAACGCTGGAGTTGATTTTACACTTCCAGTAAATACCCCTTTTACTTTAATTGGAAGTGCTACTGATGCCAATCCAAGCGATATTCTGACTTATAACTGGGAACAATATGATGTTGCAACCCTTGACGATAAAGGAGCATTAGGCTCGACCATTGAGGGGAGGGGAGGATACACAGCGGTAGTTAGTACAACTGCCCCATTATTCCGTAGTTATGCTCCTTCTACAACTGGATATACCCGAACTTTTCCAGATATTGCCTATGTATTAAATAATAGCAATGCAGGAGCCGCAAACGCTGGTGAAGATTTGCCACAGGTAGGAAGAACTATGAAATTCAGACTCACGGTAAGAGACAATAAAGCCAATGGAGGAGGAATTGATTCTGATGAAAGGATTTTAACAGTAGATACTAATAAAGGGCCTTTTTCTGTTACATATCCTGATGGTGGAGAGACAATTAATGCTGGCGATAATTTGACAATTACATGGCAAGTAAATAACACTGCAATCATTAGCCCTTTTGTAAAGATATTGCTCTCAAATGATGGAGGAATAACTTTCCCATTTATTTTAGCAGCGAGTACTACTAATGATGGAGAAAAAACAGTTACACTACCTGCTAATATTGCATCATCAACAATATGTCGGATAAAAATTGTGAGTACCGTAAATCCAACAATTGAGTTCTTTGATGTTTCTAATACAGATTTCACAATTTCGTCTAATTGTATTGCTAAAAATAATGTCATTTGCCCTACAAATACTGTTACAGGACAGGTAGGTAATGCTATTTTTAATTTGGCACTGAACAATAAAAATATCAAGAAAATAATTAATAATATAGGAACATATTCAACAGTTGGTCAAACACAAAGGCAATTATATTGTTATTCTGATAATACTTTTACTACGTGCCAAAGTGCCTCAGGTTTTAATCTAAATTCTATTGTAATACCTTTTAGAGTATCTCAAACAGGAGACTATGAAATAACAGCACTTAGTAGCTCAGGGAATCCAAAGAATTTTTCTATTTATAATTCTGCCAATATTGGCTGTAGCTCGTTTGTGGGGAGTACCTCTCGTATCTCAAGTTCAGGGATTTCGTCTTATGATAGTAAAACGCTCTCATTAAGCGAGTGTACAGACTATTATGCGGTTGTTTATTTTGGGAGTTCTGCTACCCCAACAATAGAACTTTCAGTAATAGGTATTGGAGACCTTCTTGAACCATCAGTAGGCTCTGCAGGAGTTAACTATACGTATGTTGCTGTAAATCAGAATACAAACGTCATTAGTTCAATTTCAAGTACTTCAAACTTTACATCATTGGGAGCAGGGATATACAATATTTATGGTTTGCAATATGATAATACTTTAAATCCAAACAATTTTATTAACCAAACGATAAATCAAGTATATAATTCAGACTATTGTTTGCTTTTTAGTGCAAATAGCAAAACGCTTAATATCATTGGAAATCCATGTGTATCTACCTTAGCATTAGTAAGTCCTTCTGATGATATTGGTTCTGGGAATGTCATAAAGCAAGCATCTTCAACTTTTCAGACGACCGCATCAAATGCCAATATTACTGCGTCGAATCGTATCACTGGCAATGGAACACAAGCAACCTATCAAGCCAAATCTATATTATTACAGAAAGGCTTTTTGGCTGATACTGGAACTATTTTCAAAGCAGAGATTGGTGGGTGTAGTAATTAACCACTTGACATTTATTTTGCGGGTTTTGATTGTTCGATTTTTATGCACAATCAAAAATAGCCGTAAACAAACAATAATCATATTAGCTTAATTTAACACAAATTCCTAAATTCGAGAAGCTCTCGTGAGCTTCTCCGCAAAAAAGTAAAAATGTGGGCAGGAGAGTTTAGCGTTGATTTATCTTTGGAAGATTTAACCGAAGGTAGTTACTTAGTACATATCGAAAAAGATAGTTTACGTATTGGTTCGGCTCAGAAGCTGATGGTCGTGAAGTAAGTTATTTATGTGACTAATAAAAAGTGGAAAAGAAGAGGTGTCTATGGATAAAAACTCCGTAGATGCCTTTTTATGGATTTAATTTAGGAGTGGTTGTAAGACAGAGAGCTGAAATTTTCTTAATTATCCAAAATCATCTATATAGTTTTATAAGTTCTCATAGTTGATGAGGTGTAAAGCGTTTTTGTTTTAGAAAATTACAGATTGAATCATGATAAAGATTATCTAAATGATTTGTCAAATGTGTATATGTATAATTGAGAAGAGTACTCAATCAGTATTTAACGATTGTTTTTTCGTTAAGTTAATGTACTTATTTTTAACCTATTTCACAAAAGCGAAAGTTCTAAAAATATAACTCAAGGCTAAAAGCCTTGAGTTATATAAGGTTAACCCAAAGAGTTGGAACCCCAACCAATTAAAAAACTCCATTCGTATCTTATACAAATCTGAAATGTTGGTAGTCATTATGATCATTGAATGTTGGTAGTTATTATGATCATTGATTGTATAAGAAATTATTTACACCAATAAACAAATATATTAACAATTGAATAGTGTGAATATGTAATTGGATTTAAACAACGGTTAATGGTGATGAAGTGTAATAGTGTTAAGTTAAGTAGAGATAGGGAGTTGAACCTCTACAATTGTTCCATTTCCTAATTGGCTATTGATTGTTATCGTGCCTTTATGATTTGTAACCATCTCTTGGCAGAGCATTAAGCCTAATCCAGTGCTACTTTCTCCATTTGTACCAGTATTAAGTTTTGGTTTAGAAAAAATGTATTCTAAATCTTCCTGTTTTATTCCAATTCCACTATCTTCAATACTAATGACAATTAATTCTCCTTGTTGATGGGCATTTATGAAAATACTACCATTAGTATTGGTAAATTTTATTGCGTTATTAATCAAATTCCTGAAAATAATTTTAAGCTGTTGCTCATCTCCTAAAATGTCTAAATCAAGAGTGAAGTTATTTGTTACTTTTATTCCTTTACTACCAATGGCTTCTTTATATAAAAATATGACCTCCTCAATTATAGACTTGAGCTTTAATTTGATGAGTGTAGGTTTTGTATCTTTAATTTGAGAAAAAGACCAAATTAGTAAGTTATCTAATAATAGGTTTGCACTATTCACATTTTCATGAAGTCTCTTCGATAAAGTCCTAAAACCTTCTTCGTTTATTTTGTTATTGTCATAAAGCTGTAAGAGACCTTTAAGAGAAATAATAGGAGCTCTAAGATCATGTGCTATAATACTAAATAGGCGGGTTTTAGTGTTGTTTGCCTTTTGAAGTTCAACAGCCTGTTGCTCTACTGTTTGCTTTTGTTTTTGAAGCTCAGTATTAATTTCTACTAAAGAAAAATAATCATTTTTGTAATAATACCCCAAAAAAAGAGAAACTCCATAAATAGCAACAACTATTGTCAAATCATCAAATATTTCCCCCATTAACATTGGTATATTTTGGTAGCGGATTATTTTGAAAGTGATAAGCAATATCATGTTTAAGCTAATACCTAAATTTCTTACTACATAGTTAGAAAAAAGAAAGCATAAAGAAACACATGGAATTAATACATTCTCTAAGTTACCATGTATGGAATTTCCCTTTAGATTATTAAAAACCATTACTGATAATATGCCAATTGATGGAAAATAGGTGAAATAGGTAGCAAATTCAATAAATCCTTTTTTTAAAATAAAGTAAGTAGGTAAACAGCATACCAAAATATATAGAAGATTTAACAATGGTACTCCATTTTTATTAATTAAACCAAGTATAAGGAAAGATAAATTGATAGAAATGGCCATACCTAAAACAAGCTTAATAACCAATGCTTGGCGATTTAGAAAAGATACTGGAGATAAATTATTTTGAGTTGTCATAAAAGTAAATTTTTTAACCTCTTCTATCTAATGAATATACAATCAAAAAGTGAGATACGTGTTGATTAACTGTAATTTGTCACCAAAAAATGTTGTTTACAAGCGTTTTGGTATGAGTATGCACAACGTTTGCATTCTCTATTATATATTTGAATAATAACATGATTTAATTATGGAAAACCTTAAAACGATTCTTGATACAAAAGTTGAGATACCAGTGCTTATAAGAAAAAAGCAAAACTGGTATATAGTACCAACGTCATCCAGCCCTAAAACGGTTTTTGTAGATGATGTAGGGGTACTATTATATATGCATAGACAGTTGGTATATATAAATAAGGACACAATAATTAATGTAGAGTACATAGATACCGTTTTGTCTAATATCGTTAAAGAGTATGTTGTAATTGAAGGGAAAATGTACATTATATCCCCAAAATACATGCTCATGTTAAGACATCTTTTAAAAGAGAGATACCCATCTATCTACGCTTGTATAAGTAATCATACAAAAGGAACTTATTTAAGAGGTGGCAATAGTAAAACAAGAATCGATATCGAAAATATTGAATGTTTGATACGAAAAAGTACACAAACAATCATCTTTTATAAAGATGGGACAACAAGTTATTTTTATGAAACCTTAAAGTATTTTAATGAAAATATATTAAAACGAGAAACTTTTATCAAAATTAGAAGAGACTGTATTGTTAATTTACAACACATAAACAGTTTTAAAATTGATAAAAGAAATAAAACTGGCGAAATCTATATAAAGTCTCAAATACTAAGTATTTCAAGACGAAACCTTACATTGTTTAAAAAAACATGGCAAAATTCTACTTTTGCTTAATTTTTAAGTTGTAAATATTTATTAAGCTCATTGCGGTAATGTCTTCCTAATGGAATAGAATTATTGCCTATTATTATCAGATTATTACTTAATTCGATTCTGTTTATATAGGATTGATTGACTATAAAAGCCTTATGAATTCGGAGAAATCTCGAATCTAATTCATCAACAAATGATTTGAGTGTTTTTTTTCGAGTATATTTTCTGCTCGATTCTGTATGAATAAAGCAATAGTTTCCTTTGGCCTCAATCCATATTATTTCACTAAAACCAATTTTTTTTATTTGTTGTTGCTTGCCCCTAACTGTGATAAAGTTTTCTTCTATAGATTTTACTACTGGGTATTTACTTATTAGTAAATCTAACGCAGCCAGTAAGGTAAATTTATGAAAAGGTTTTGCCAAATAGGTGCTTTTAGGAATTTTCGTTGACAAGTCAAAAATATCGCTGTCTAAGTGGCTGGTCATAAATAATATCGGAAAATCATATTTTATTTCGCCAAGAAAAAAATCAAAAACAGTAGAGTTTTGAATCCTTATGTCAGAAATCACCACATCAGGCTTATATCCGTCAATCAATGCTTTTGCTTTACTTATAGTATTTGCAGAACCTATTAATTCGTAATTAGATTCTTGAATAATTGTTTCTACACAGATTGACCAAATAGGGTCATCTTCAATTATTAGGATTTTTGTACGCATAGTAATAATATTTAATTATTCAAATTAATATTAGCAATAATCATAGATAAAAGCTAATTCATTTATTTTTTTTGGTGATAAATGGTGATTATTGGTGATAAACAGTAGATTACTGGTGGCAAGTAACGACTTTTCTTGGTGATAAAAGTCATTACTTGCTTGAAAGATTATTGCTTTGGAATTTCATGGTTTGATTAAATTATTTTAAAAGTGGCAAGTCTATCCTTCTCAAGACTAAATTAATTATTTTTAATACCAAAAATACTATTCTTTCATGAAATTATAAATACACTTCTGTGTATTGGGTTGTATCATATTTATATTCTGTTTACTCTTATTTGTCACAGAGATTGGTGATGTATAACGTGTTTTGGTGATATAATGCGTCGTTAATTAGTGGATAGCTTAGTAAGATATAGTTCTACATATCTTTTTGTAACCAATTTACAACCGTATATCCCCCATGCTGTGACTTAAATTATCTTTTCATGTCCATAGTAGATTTAATTAAATATTGTTATCATGAATTCACTGTTAATATCATTGTGTCAGAAGCAAAAATTAGACTTGAACAACATTATATGTTTGCAAGGTCAAGCCAATTATACAAAGTTTTTTTTTGTAGACGGAACTCCAATCATAGTAGCCAAAACCTTGAAATTATTTGAAAAGTCATTGGATGGAATAGATATCAATCACTTTTACCGTCCGAATAAAACGTATATTATAAATTTAGCACAAGTCAAAAAGATTGAATGTATAGATAGTGTTATGCAAGTAGAGTTAACAAATGATATTAAATTCTCTATATCAAGACGGAAAAAGAAAGATTTTATATCGCTTACGCAGAGTTATTTTAAAAATAATTAAAGCATAATCCATTTAACCCAATAAGTAATATGAAAAAAAATCTCCAAACGTTTTCTTTATTTTTTATATTAAGCTATGGTGGATTTGCTCAAATATTAGGTACGCCACCAAAAGCACAGCATACTGAGATGCAAAATTTTGAAAATACTTTTTCTTCTAATTATGCTCAGCTTCGTTCAGTTACTACCACTTGTAATAGAACAACCATTGTCAATAATTACAATGCAAATTATTTAGGTTCTGCTTGTAATTCTACAACTTTAGGTTGGACTGGTAGTGTAGGCACATGTAATGCTGGAATTATTTCTACGGCTGCTCAAAATCTTACATTTCAAAGGATTAATTATTTTAGAAATTTGGTGGGTTTGACAGATGTATCCTACAGTAACACTTATGATTTACAGACCCAAGAGGCTGCCTTAATGATGAAAGCAAATAATGCCTTAAATCATTTTCCTCCTAATACGTGGACATGCTATACTATAAATGGGTATAATGGGGCGGGTAATTCAAACTTATCATTAGGTAACTTTGCATCAAATGCCATGAAATCCTTTATGGATGATACTGGCCCCGGAAATTATATGGCAGGGCATAGAAGATGGATAATCTACTCACGGGCATTAACATTTGGGCATGGTAGTACTGATAATAGCGATGCCTTATGGGTACAAGGAGCAACTGGCACTCCAAGTACACTTCCTGCTTTTATTGCATGGCCAATTGCTGGTTATATGCCTCGAACTTTAATTCCACAAAGATGGTCGTTCGGGATACCCAATGCTGATTTTTCCGCAGCAAATATTGTGGTATTAGATGAAAATAATAATTCAGTAAGTCTGACAAAGAATACTGTAGAAACAGGATATGGTGATAATACTTTGGTCTGGGATTTGGCAGTTGCTCCTACATTTTCAGGCACTGCCGATGTCCTTTATAAGGTAACAATTTCTGGAGTAAAGATTGGTGGTGTAACTCAAAGTCCATACACCTATAATGTAGTTGCCACCGATGCCACCACCGATGCCACATTAAGTATTATAAGCACAAATCCAAATTGCGGACAAGGTATGAATAATGCAACTGCTACGGCAAATTTTGATAAAGGAGCAAAAAGTTATTTATGGAATACTGGTGCAACTACGCAAACAATCAATGGGTTAGCTCCAGGAACATATAGTGTAACCGTAACCGATAAAAACGACTGTACTTATACTAAGTCAATCACAATTAGTGGAACAACTTCAATGCTTCCAATCGTATCAAACAATGCTTCTACACCAAATTGTGCTGGTTCACTCGTGATACTATCAGCAAGTAATTGCAGCGGTACATATACTTGGACAAATGGTTTAGGTACTGGAGCCACCAAAACTGTATCACCAACTTCAACGACTACTTACGGTGTTAGTTGTACAGAAGGTAGTTGTGCTGCAAGTGCCAATGCAAATACAACAGTAAGCGTAAGTCCATCTCCAACAGTTGCTTGTATCCCAAGTGTTACTAATGGGCTTAGTCAATATTTTGGTATTACCAATTTTACATTTACAGGTATCACTACTATCAATTCATCATCAAGTACTTCATTAACGGATGGAGTAAATTACACAGATAAGTCTTGTACTACAAAAACCACGGTTAATGCTGGAAGTAGTTATACGTTAAGCGTAACTGGGAATTTTACAAATGTTCATGCTGTGAAAATTTATTTAGATTATAACAATAATGGAAGTTTTACGGATGCAGGAGAGATGGTACTGTCAGGTAATACAAGTGGAGCTTCCGGAGGGAATGTATTAACTGGAACTATCAGTATCCCAACAACAGCAGTACAAAGTACACTTTTAAGAATGAGGGTTCTTGCAGACCCATCATCATCTTCAAACTCATGTACTATTGTAGGGGCGAATGGCTTTGGTTCTGGGCAAATTGAAGATTATGGAATCACAATTAATCCTTTGTGTAATAGTGATCCGATTGTTTTGGTTCCTCCAACGGATGATATATCATCGGGTACAATCAAAAAAGAAACAGATGGTACAATCACTGCATCAAATAAAATATTGAACCTGTTTAACATTTTAGTTTAGCAGATATTTTTCGGACGAAACATACTATCATTCCTATAATATTGAGGTTCAACCAATTACTTGCTGTTGTTTCATATCTGATAAGTAAAGCCTTAAAAGCATCCAACCAAGCAAAGGCTCTCTCAATAACATAACGATTTTCATATAAAAGTTCGTCAAAATACTCTTTTCTGTCATTAATAGACCCATTTCTTGTGTTGAAGGCTATATTAGCTTCAATCTGAAATTGTGTACAGATACGCCTGCATTCTTGACTATCAAAACCAGCATCTGCATTTAAGAATAATCCATCCGTTCTAATATTGGCTTTATTTAGCCAACTTATCATTTGGCTAAATTGTTGTTTTATATCTGCTAAATCATGATGCTGGCCACTTAATGGTTCTGAAATTGCTATTAAAATGCCCTGACTATCAGATAAATACAGAAAATTAGTACTTTCATCAGCTTTTCTGAGCTGAAAACCTACTTTATTACCACCTCTATTAGCTCTGGTTTGTGAACCATCTAATTGGATATTGGATAAGTCTAAATAAGTTTTATATTTATCCAATAAGCATGACCACATTCTTTCCCAAGAACCGTCTTTACTCCATTTATTAAAGTGATAAAAGACAGATTCATAACTATAGTGTTCTTTAAAATATTTTTCTAATGGTAATTCTCGCCACTGACAACCTGTCTTTAAGCGATGAAAAATAGACAAAACAATACTTACTCGTTTATCTTCTGTTAAATTTCTACCTCTTTTACCCTGACTTAAATAGGGTAGAATATATTTTTTAACTCTATCTTTGCTTAAGATGCTCATTTGATTTAGATATTTTGATTCGCAAAACAAAATTACCTATTTCTTGAGCATCTATTTGAATCCCAAAATAATCTTAAACAAGTTCATTATATACAGGCTCTGCATACAATGTTAAATTTGACTCAAAGAAATCAATACTATTAATTCCACCAACAACGGGTGTCCAAAAGGCCTTTATTGTAGAGAGCGGTTCTGGGACTTCCTTTACTGCCTATATTGATGGTTGTGGTAATCAGTAAGTTAGCTTGATATACAAGGGTTAATATCACCGTTTGATGTTATATATCACCATTTTTTGTTATTTATAGCCTAATCCCGCTTCTCATACATAACATAATAAAGGTTTATTTATGTGCTTATTGAAATGACTTTACAAAAAGGGCAAGTATTTGCCCTTTTTGTTTTACTAATCATTCTTACTCATTACAAGTATTACTTTGTTTTTCTACTAAATTATAATCAATCGAATGTATAGATTTTTAAAAATTAAAGTTGTTAAAAAGTCTTTTTTGCAATACTGATATAGTTTATCACCATTGTTTGTATTGTATCACCGATGATGTTTAAGTAAGCTAAGTTTATAGCTAATTTTATGCAAGCAGAAGTTTTTTAATCTTTTCATAGATTTTATGCAAAGATTCACTCAATAGTGGATTTACATGGGGATAAATACAGCATACAAGTGCTTATTTATCCCCAATGTTTTTAATACCAACTAATCTTATGAGTTGGTGTATTTTGGTTAAGTCGAAACGATTTATTAATAAATCATTTAAATAAGTTTGCTTGTTTTTACAACCATAAAATGTTGATTGTCACCAGGTTTAGTGCTGTTTTACAGTTTTGGAATAAAAATGGCATTATAGATAATGTGAAAGTTTAGTATTATTAAGTATTTTATTTCACTCTTTCATAAGTCTTTTCATAGATTTTATGTAAAGATTCACTCAATATTCATCATACATGGGGATAAATACAGCATACAGATGCTTATTTATCCCCAATGTTTTCAATATCAACTGATATGATGGGTTGGTGTATTTTTAGCTAAGTCGAAGCGTTTTTTTTAAGCCTTCTCAATAAATTTATTAGTATTTCATAACCATAAGGTGTTGATTATCACCAGATAGTATGGTCTTTAATAGTTATGGAATAAAAATGGCATTATAAATAATGTGAAAGTTTAGTATCGCAAGTATTTTATTTCACTGTTTACTTAAAGTCTTTTCATAAAATACTTATGAAAGATTCACTCAATAGTCATCATACATGGGGATAAATACGGCATAGAGGGGCTTATTTATCCCTAATGTTTTTAGTATCAACTAACGCTATAAGTTGGCATGTTTTTGGCTAAGTCGAAACGTCCTTTTTTTATAAATCATTTCAATAAACTGATTGGTATTTTGTAACCATGAGGCGTTGATTGTCACCAAATGCAGCTGTATTTTACAGTTTTGGAGTCAAAATAGTACTATAAATTATATAAAAAATTTAGTATTTGATAAATGTCTTGGATTTACTGTTTAGTATTATAAATCATTTAATGTAAACTAAATTTATCATAGGAGTTGATTTCTCGGCATAATATAAATACCAATTCTTTTTAGTTATAGAGGTCTTTTAAATAGGTTAATTGGTTTTTTTGTAACCACAATGAGTTGTTTGTCACCATATAATGTGTCTTTTTGACTATTGCGAAATCATATATAGTATTCGCAATTTTTTTCAAATTTCACATTGGGATAATCTCTTATTTAAACCATGTTTATACTAATTGGTTTATTTCGGTCTTAGACTTTTGTATGAATAGAATTGTAAATAGCCACTATTTCATAGCCTAATGAAAACAGTTTATTAGAAAACCAAAAAGTAATTATAAAATTATAGAGTGAAATGAGAAAACTTTTTACAAGTATTCCTATTGTTGCTATACTATTGTATAATGTAAACAATAAAAAAATATTAGGCAGTGCCGTTCTTCAAGAGCATATAGCTTACAAAAACCTAATGTCTCTATACCTTCTTTTATATAAAATAAAGGAAGCCTTCCATTGTATAAAAATCCCTAATCATATCTTTCAAAGAGTTATCAATTACCACCCGAGTATGATTGAAATAAGCGATACTTCATAGCTAATTTGTTGTTGTCAGCTAATAACATGATTTTAAAAATAAACTCAAAAAGTAATAATTAATCACAAGAAAAACAAATATATCCAATAGTACTATCTTCCGTATTTTCTTGTCTTTAATCTCCTTAGGGATTTAAAATGAATTGAACCGTGTCGTATTTTAAAATATGATACCTTGGCTTGCTATTTTTTTTAACTCCCAAATTGTAATAATTAAAAACTAAAATTGTAAAAACAATGAATCATCAATTTACAAACAGTAACATGCGAAAGATTCCAGTTATCTGGTTATTCGTATTGATAAGCTGCTTTATATCCACGAAGCTACATGCCCAAGGTAAACCGGGCGGTGTTGCAGATAAACTTCAAGGTTGGTGGAAAGCAGATTTTGGAGCGACACCGACAAAGTGGTTAGATGCCAGTGGTAACAACCGGCATGCTATACCTGTACCTTTTACTGATCATGCGGCAAGTGTTCCATTAAAATCAGTAGCTAATTTTAATCCAGCATATATGATAAGTGGTAAAACTTACTTTTATTATGATAAAAACTTAAGAATTTTTAATTTACCTGGAGGGTATGATTTAATGACAGTATTTGGGGTTGGGCTATCGCCCCAAAATACAATGACTACTTTTTGGGGAGAAGCAGGTGGGAACGCTTCTCCATCAGCTTTGGTTGCTCATTCAAATAATAAGGCTGGATGGAATGCACCATGGGACTATGATGATTACTATGATCGTACAATTTTTGATAGAAATGTTATCTATACTGGATGGCGGAATTTGGGTACCACATCAATCTCTCAGAATGGCTTACTAAAAAAACAAGGAACTGGACGTACTTACGCTGGCAATGGTACACAATGGTATTCTAGTCCAGTTTCTCAAAATGGTGACCCAGATCAAGGCACATATGGTGGAGCGGTAATGGCTGCTTGGGGTAGCAAATCATCAACAGGAGGAAATATTTCAGAAGTAATTGTTTATAAAAGAGCTTTATCACAAGAAGAGCAGACTCAAGTTCTGAGCTATTTAGGTATTAAATATGGTATTACACTGGAGAGTGCTGTTGGTGATTACAAAGCATCTGATGGCTCAACAATAATATTCGACCGTACTACAAATACTATATATACAAATAATATTGCAGGAATAGGGCGTGATGATAATTCTGGATTGATGCAATATCAGTCAGCATCTAATATCACAGGACAAGTTCAACTTATAATGGGAAATGATGAGAACACAATAGAACAAGACAATGCCTCAGTTACGACTGTTGGAGCTTTTGGCACTGACATGAGCTATTTAGTGTGGGGAGATGACGGTAATGGCATGACAACAATAACAACAGATATACCTACTTTATATAGTGGCTCAAAACGTTTGGCACGTGAGTGGCAAGCTCAAAGTTTGAATCACGCTTCAGATGCAGTAACTGTTCAGATTGATTTAAAAGATATTGCTGGTATTAGTACTACAGATATTAGTCGAATTAAATTGATGGTTGATACAGAGGGAGATGGGAATTTTACAAACACTAATGGTGGTGGAGAGGTTTTGTATTACGATTGTACATCTATCAATGGAACAGTTGTAACATTTAATAATGTAGTATTTCCAGATGGTAAGTCAACTTTTACAATCCTAACGAGTGCCTTAAAGGGTGGTTTAACATTAGGAAATTGTAGCACTTCGACACTTGTTTCTTCACCAGTATCCACTGCATCAGTTAAAAAATTCTATGCAAATAACACTGTACAAACAGGTTATTTAAAAGTACCTATCACAACAAACCTTGCAGGTCCAATTTCAGTAACAATTTCAGGGGACCCTTCAATTAAGATTAGTGGTACAAGCCCATTTCGTACCACTATTGCTACTGGAACAAATCCAACTGCTTTCATTTATATTCCAATTAAGTATGATGGGACAGGTACTGGCTCAGTAAGGTCTATAATCATAAACACACCAAATAGTGGTAGTACAATCACGAATCTCACAACGGCAACATGTGATGCACCTGTTACTGTAAGTTTACCCCCCTCTTCCTTTACGCTAAATTGTACGGGGGCACAAATTACCCCAACAACTTTCACACAGAATACCAGTACAACAGGTACAATTCGAGTTTTTTTGACAAGTGCTACCGCAGGAACCGATACCTTAAAAGTAAGCTCTTCACCAGTTGGTTTTGGTATTGACCCAGCTGATCCAAACTATGTATCATCAGTACCTGGGCAATCTGTTATAATAACAGCAGCACAGCCATCTATTGATATTCCAATAAAGTTTACGGGTGCAGCGTCTGGTAGCTATACCATTACAATTAACGATGTTCGTGGTCAATCTTGTACAATAACTCAGAATGTAAATGTCCAAGCGGGTGCTTTTACATTCGGAGATTGCTCAGCAGGAACAGTAACATCAGTAACTGCCAATGGAACTGCTAACCAGATAGCAACCTTAAAATTACCAATTACAGTACAAACGGCAGGACCAATAACAGTAACTGTTAATGGGTCTGGGTTCAAGGTATCGCCAAACAATACAACTACTTATACTGGTTCAGTAAGCACAACCCCAGTACAAACTACCCTTGAAATACCATTGGTTTATGATGGTTCAAACGCAGTTAATAACACTGGTGGTGGCGGTGGTACAACCCCTATCCAAATTACATCTGCAAATGGTACAGGTACTTGTACAGTAACTGCCAACGTAAATGCAGTAGCAGCAAAAGTTACGTCAGTAGACTGTACTAATGCGAGTTCATCTGGTAATTTAGTAGCCAGTAATCAATCTGGGCAGAAGTTTGATGTTACATTACCTATTACTGTAAGTACAGCTGGGGTTGTACATGTTACAGTTGCAGGAGCAGGATTTTCTTTAACTGATTCTCCTTATGTTGCATCAGTACCAGCAGGGACTTCTAATTTAGTAATTCCTGTACGTTATGATGGTAGTGGTACTTCAGGTACTCGCCAAATAGTAGTAACACTGCAAGAAGGACCTACAGGTAACAATTCTTGTAATGTGAATGTTATGGTTAATGCAACTACTGGACAAATTAGTTTTAACTGTCCAACTTCAGTAAATGCAACCCCAACTGCTTCAAATGCCAATGGTAATTTCTATACAGACAATACCGTACAAACAGGTGAAGTTATATTGCCAATTAGTGTAACTAAGGCAGGTACTATAACTTTTATTGTTTCAGGAACAGGCGTAACGACAAGCCCATCACCATATTCAGCAATTGTAAATGTTGGGGATACATCAGTTAAAATTCCGATCTCGTATAATGGTACTGGTGGAGCCAATTTAGTAAATTCATTCAATATTAGTTCTCAGGATGCATCACAGGGAGGATGTTTGGCTACATTCACTCCGATTGTTCGCCCAGGGTCATTTGCTTGGGGTAATTGTAGCAATGCTACAGCTACAGCTACAGAAGCTCCATTTTATTTTGAAGCAAGTGGAGCCCAAGGCCAGAAGGGATCAATTCTGATACCAATTACAAACGCTAAGGCAGGCCCTATTAAAGTAACCTTTAGTAGCCCAGGATTTACAACGAATCCTTCACCTTATGAATTTATTTTAGTAGATGGTCAGACAAATTTGAACATACCTTTTCTTTATGATGGCTCGGGGTCTCCTGGGGTGAGAGCAATTTCAGTAAGTTCGATTAATTCTACAAATAATTCGACCGCTCCATGTACACCAAATGTGACAGTAACAAGTACAAATGGTCGTATAGCATTTGGTAATTGTAGTTCGGCAACAAGTACGGGTTATTTAGTTGCTAATAATGTACCTGGTCAAGGAGGTACAGTAACTATTCCAGTGACTGCAAGTAAGTCAGGACCAGTTACATTAAATTTGTCAGGTGATGGCTTTGTGGGAAATTCGAACCCATATACAACAAATGTAACAGCAGGACAAACAACGAGTATTACTATACCATTTCTTTATGATGGCACAGGACAAGCGTCATTCCGAACGCTTACAGTTTCTTCAAGTAATAACACAAATGGTACAATTTGTAGTCCAGTAGTTCGAGTGTGGTCAACTTATGCAACTTATACTATGCAATGCGGTGCAAGCACTATTACGGCAACGCCGACATTTAGTCTTGGTACAGTAGGACAAACAGGTACAGTAACCTTACCTATAAGTGTTACTACGACAGGTTCAGCGTCATTCTATGTAACAGGCACAGGTTTCTCTGCAAATCCTAATCAATTTATTACTGAATTAAAAGCAGGTCAAACATCAGTGGATATTCCAATTACTTTTGATGGTTCAGGTGCAGCAGGGTCTCGAACATTAGTTATTTCACAATCACCAGGTGGGTCATCATGCTCTAATGTGACAGCCAATGTAGTAGGAACACCAACACCGACAGTTACGACACAGCCGAATCCGGTAGTTGTAGGACAGCCGGCAACATTTACATCTACAGGTTGTGCAGGAACTATCCAATGGTATAAAAATAATGTTGCAATAGCAGGTGCTACGAGCAGTACATATACAACAACACCAGCAGCAGGAGATAGTTATACAGCGGTATGTACAGTAAATGGTGTGCCAAGTTCACCATCTACTCCTATAACAGTGCCACCAACAGCACCGACAGTTACGACACAGCCAAATCCAGTAGTAGCAGGACAGCCGGCAACATTTACATCTACAGGTTGTGCAGGAACTATCCAATGGTATAAAAATAATGTTGCAATAGCAGGTGCTACGAGCAGTACTTATACAACATCACCAGCTGCAGGAGATAGCTACACAGCGATATGTACAGTAAATGGAGTGCCAAGTTCACCATCAACTCCTGTAACAGTGCCACCAGTAGCACCGACAATTACGGTACAGCCCAATCCATTAGTAGCAGGGCAGCCGGCAACGTTTACATCTACAGGTTGTGCAGGAACTATCCAATGGTATAAAAATGGTAATCCAATCTCAGGAGCAACAAGTTCTACTTATAGTACATCAGCAGCAGTGGCTGCAGGCGATAGTTATACGGCAGTTTGTACAGTAAATGGAGTGTCAAGTGGACAATCAACTGCTGTGACAGTGCCAGCATCAGTAGCAGCACCTACAGTTACAGTACAGCCCAATCCATTAGTAGCAGGGCAGCCAGCTACTTTTACATCTACAGGTTGTGCAGGAACTATCCAATGGTATAAAAATGGTAATCCAATCGCAGGAGCAACAAGTTCTACTTATAGTACATCAGCAGTGGCTGCAGGCGATAGTTATACGGCGGTATGTACAGTAAATGGTGTGCAAAGTTCACAATCAACTGCTGTGACAGTGCCGGCAGGAAATGTAGATTTGACTGTATTTTTCTCAAATGTTACTCAAGGTACTTTGTTTACGGTAGGAAGTTCGACTGCAACTAAAACCTATACCTTAACTGTTAGAAATAAAGGTACGGTTGCCTCAACTCCAGCGACGTTAAGTATTCCGGATTTCACATCAGGATTCACAACAACAGGTTTTGGCTCTTTTGCTATTCCTGCATTAGCACCTGGGGGATCTACAACATTTAGTATTACTTTAACAGTAACAAATGCAGGTTCGTCTTCTACAATTACTGCTTCAATACCTAATGGTAGCGGTGGAGATACTGTATCAAGTAATAACATCACAGTATTAACTATTGCGAGTACTAATCCATAGTTATTTTTCAAACGAGGCAACAGGATAGAAATATTATATTTGATCATGTTGCCTCGTTTTTTTAACATATAAACTATATTCAAATGAAACCTTTAAATTTTTGTCTTTCAATAGTATTATTACTATTATGTAATATTTTTATTGCAAAAGCACAAGACGCTACAGTCGGTGCCAGTTTTGCACAAGGTTCAATAACCGTAGGAGGTACAACCAATTTAAATATTAAAACGGGTAATGCTTCTGGTAACGGTTCTTTTGCTCCAGGAGATATTGTGTTACAAATTTGTGTACCAACACAATTTTATACATTCGCTAGTACAACAGTACCCCCTGCTGGTACAGATGGAGGTTCATATAATTGGACTTATGCCAATGGCTGTTGGCAGGGAACAAACAATACTACCATTAACCCTCTACAAATTCAGAATATTACTGTACCCGTTATTGGTGTGGCTATAACTACCGCTGGAGCTCAAACTACGCAATTAAATGTTTTACCTCAAGGAGCAACAGATGAGATCACTTCAAACAATTCGGCAGCACCATCATTGCAAGTTACTGCCGCAATACCAACAATGTCTTGTAATACAAATACCCTTAGTCCTAATACTTATACGATAAATGGTTCATCACAAACAGGTACATATAAAGTGGGTGTTGCTAACTTAGTGGGTGGTGCTAACTATTCATTTGAAATAAGTGGTTCCAATTTTTCAGGAAAGCTTCCTTCTTATGTTGCCACAGGTTCAGAAAATACTGTAGATGTACCTGTAACGTATAATGGTGGTGGTGCAGTTGGTAGTCAACAAGTTACTGTAACAGGAACAATTGTATCTTCTGGAAGTCCTTTGGGGACTCCTAATACATGTAATTTGAATGCTACTCTCACTGCTCCCGTAATCACCTGTAATGCAGGGTCGGTAGCTCCCACTGTTCGTTGAATTATTATAAGAGGTAATGACCTCTTATGCTTATGAAATGAATGTTTTTATTAAAGACAACTGTTCATTTTAATTTTAATAAATTAATCGATAATTCAATATGAATAGCAAATACATAAATAAAGAATTTGCCAGTATTTGCAGAATCATTTTAATGGTTCTGTTAATATTTGGTAAGAGCTATTCTTATGGACAAATTAGTGTTAGTAATCAGTGTCCAACGCAAACTGTAGATTTAACTACACACGTATCAAGCACACCACCTGCTGGTACTATTGTCACTTGGCATAATGAACCGACACCAACCTCTATAAATAAAATAGCAAACCCTGCCAGTGTTGGGGCTGGTACGTATTATGCCGCATTTTATGATGCGGTAAATGATTGTTATAGCCAAACAAGTGAGGGTGTTACTGTAACCACTACTCCATGTGCAGGTATAACGGTAACTAATACTTGCCCACTTACTTATGTAAATTTAACTACACATGTTAGTGCTGCACCCAATGGTTCTTCAGTAAGGTGGTTTACTTCAAATACGCTATCACCTGATAAACTGGTGCTTAATCCAACTGCTGTGACAGAATCGGGTACCTATTACGCCGCCTATTATGATGCGGTAAATAATTGTTATAGCCCAGTAAGTGTGCCAGTTACAGTTAATATTATACCTTGTGTAGAAATTACAGTAAAGAATACGTGTCCTTTAACGTCTGTAGATTTAACTACCCACGTAACTTCATCTGTGAATAGTAATGGAGTGCCAGTTAAGTGGTTTACTTCAAAGACACCGTCATCGACAACTATGGTTACCAATCCATCAGCAGTAACAACGACGGGGCCTTATTACGCCGCCTATTATGATGAGGTAAATAATTGTTATAGTTCTGTGAGTGCAGCAGTCAATGTAGAAATTTCTACATGTTGTCCGAATATTAGTAATTTAACAACAAATAATGTAAACCCTACAACCTGTAGTGGTTCGCAGGGAAGTATTAAAATCTGTGGTTTAATAGCAAATAGTACTGGAAATACTGTAAATTATTCAAAAAACAATGCAAGTGTTTCATTGGCCAATCAGACAGCTGATGCTAATGGCTGTATTACCATACCAAATCTTAGTGCAGGAACTTATACTAACATACAAGTAATATCCACATCGTGTACTGGTTCAAATATAATAGCAGGACCAATAACACTTAGTGACCCTAATGCACCAGCTGCACCAGAAACAATAAAGAGTTCGTTGAATACTGTAATTTGTGCATTATCGACAACTAATTTAGGGACGAATGGTGTGGCAGGGGCAACCTTTAACTGGTCAATTACAAGTGGCAATGGTTCAACGGCAGGGTTGGGGAATAGTACGACCAATAACACTACTATGACACCAAGTACTGCGGGAACTTATATTGTTAGTGTAACACAAACAGTGAATGGTTGCGTATCTCCAGCAACAACTGCTCAAATATCAGTGAATGCAGCTCCTCCAACGCTTACAACAACCAATGTAGTAGGAACAAATCCGACAACTTGTATAGGAAACACAGGTTCAATAACCATATCAGGATTAACCGCAAATACTGGCTATTCGATTAGTTATTCAAAGGATGGGGCACAGCAAACAGCAGTAGCAGGAACAAGTACAACAGCAGGTACTGCAACGATTTCAAATTTGGGAACAGGAAGTTATGCTAATTTTTCAGTAAGCTATCCAAGTACCTCATGTGCATCTGCAACACCATTTGCTGGACCAATAGTATTGTCTGCACCCAATGCACCAGCTGCACCAGGAACAATTGTAGTTTCATCAAATCCTGTTTGTGTAAACAACCAAATTAATTTAACTACGTCAGGAGCGTCAGGTTCAACATTTAACTGGTCAATTACGAGTGCTAATGGTTCTACAGCTGGTTTAGGCAATAGCACAACAACGGCTAACGTCATGAATCCAAGTGCTGCAGGAATTTATACGGTAAGCGTAGTTCAAGTTGTAAATGGATGTATTTCGCCTGCAACAACGGCTGAAGTACAGGTTAATAATTGTTCAAGCATATCAATAACTAATATTTGTCCTTCAGCTTCAGTTGATTTAACAACTCATGCAAGTCCATCGACAAATGCTAATGGTGCCCCAATAGGATGGTTTACATCAAGTACCCCATCATTGGCGACATTGGTACCTGATCCTAAGGCTGTTACAATAGCAGGAACATACTATCCCGCATATTATGATGCGACAAATAATTGTTTTAGTCCAGTAGGTACTGGTGTGGTAGTAACAATATCTCCTTGTGCAGTATTGAATCCTGATTTTGCAGTAGTACAGCCAAATGCACAGACAACGGGAAATGTAAGTACGAATGATAAGAATGTACCAGCAGGTACGACATATGGTACACCAGTACCAGTGTCGGGAAATCCA